>NZ_JBBNAN010000392.1:0-6136 GCF_037994405.1 Phyllobacterium sp. | reverse complement strand
GAAGCCAACCATTATCAACGCGCTGTTCGGTGTCATTCTGCTCGGGGGTCTTTATTTCGGCAAATCGCTACTCGGCTACGTGTTCGACAGCGCCTTCAAGCTGAACGCTGAGGGCTGGCGCAAATTAACCATGCGCTGGGGTATCTTCTTCCTGTTCCTCGCGGTGTTGAATGAGGCCGTATGGCGCAGCTTCTCGACGGATTTCTGGGTAGCCTTCAAGGTCTGGGGCACAATGCCAATCACGCTGCTTTTCACGTTTGCACAGATGCCG
The DNA here is from genome assembly GCF_037994405.1 of Phyllobacterium sp. Taxonomy (GTDB): domain Bacteria; phylum Pseudomonadota; class Alphaproteobacteria; order Rhizobiales; family Rhizobiaceae; genus Phyllobacterium. The sequence continues at coordinate 5,865 of NZ_JBBNAN010000392.1, read as the reverse complement.
CTGGTGATGAAATATTCGATCGAACAAGCGGCGCCCGAAAAATCAGCGCGCAAAGACACATAACTTTACAAACTGCCACAATTTCCGCGGGTTCGAGACGAAATCCCGCCGCGATCCGCGCTCAAGAATCGCTGCAACGGCAACGAATCGTCAGAAAGCGCAATCATGAAAACGGCTCTCATCGTGATGACCCTGATGGGTTGCGACTGCGATGCGAAAATCTGCGAGTACATAAAAACCGCGGATGCCGGTTGGACCAGTATCGAGCGCTGCCGCGCTGACCAGGAGAGCCAGATCCGTCAGAACACCAAGGTCGACTATCCGCTGATCACTGCGACCTGTACGGTGAAATCCACCCCCGGCACATCCATGGCCAGCCGCTCTTTCACCGTTCCGGCGCCCGCCGTCGACCGGCCGATCGAAACGCTTGCCCTTGGTACTCCGATCGATGCGCCGGTTACGGTTGCAACGAAGACAAGCTTTGGTTATCGGATGATCACCGTCCCCCTTACCCACGCCTGTGACAGCACAGCGACTGCCGCGACTCGCGCTGCCGGCTGGGTAAGACATTATGCCATGCTGGAAAACTGAGAGACCCGTTATTTCACCTTCAGAGCGGCCTCAACGGCGGGCATCAGATCGCTGCGGATAGACTCCTCCGTGAAGGGCCCGACATGCTTGTAGGCAACGATCCCGTCGCGGCCGATCAGGAAGGTTTCCGGCACACCGTAGACACCCCATTCGATTGCGGCACGGCCATTCGTATCTGCACCGATGACCGCATAGGGATTTCCGAGATCGCTCAGGAAACGCAAGGCATTCTCGTTCTTGTCCTTGTAGTTCAATCCCGCCAGACGAATCCGCTTATCCTGTGCGAGCTGCATCAAAAGCGGGTGCTCTACCCTGCATGGCACGCACCAGGAACCAAAGACGTTGACGAGCGTGACCTGACCCTTGAAGCTTGCTGGATCTAGGCCAGGAACCGGTTGTCCGTCCTTTGACAGGCCACTCACGGCTGGCAGCGACAGGTCAGGGGCAGGTTTTCCAATCAGCGCCGAGGGGATAACGGTTTCATCACGGCCGGATGCAAGCTGGAAAGCAAAAATACCGGCTAGCACGACAAACAGTATGAGCGGCAAGAAGACAAACAGTGAGCCGCGCCGGCGCGTCGTATTTTCCACCTGTTCCTGTCCGGTCACGATGTGCTGTCCGCCTTCGTCTCGGATCTGCGCCGGACACCTCGCGTTTCGAGTTCCTGTAGCGCTTGGCGCTGAGTGCGCTGATCGATGAATATCCATCCGATCAATGCGGCCAGAACAAGGAAAGAAGCTCCATAGGAGGCGATGATAAATCCTGTGTGGTTCATCATTCCGCTATCCTCCGTTCAGCGCGCCGTGCCGCCACACGGCGCATCGCAATGACCCTGCGGCGCCAGATTTCATTACGCATCGCCATGACGTGCAGAGTGAAAAACAGCAATGTGAAGCCGATTGCCATCACCAGCAGCGGCCAAAGCAGCGACGAATCGATCGTCGAACCACCCATGCGAAATACCGAGGCGGGCTGATGCAGCGTGTTCCACCAGTCCACCGAAAACTTGATGATCGGAATATTGATGAAGCCAACCAGTGTGAGAATTGCAGTGGCTTTCGCTGATTTAGCAGGGTCGTCCATAGCACGGGTCAACGCAATGATCCCGAGATACATCAGGAACAATACGAAAACAGACGTAAGGCGTGCGTCCCAGACCCACCATGTGCCCCACATGGGCTTGCCCCACAGCGAACCCGTGATCAGCGCAAGTGCAGTGAACACCGCCCCGATCGGAGCCGCAGCCTTTGCTGACACATCCGCCAATGGATGGCGCCAGACCAGTGTGCCGAGCGCGGCAAGGGTCATGATGGTGTAGCACATCATCGACAACCACGCGAAAGGCACGTGGATGAACATGATCTTGACGGTCGCGCCCTGCTGGTAATCGTCGGGCGCCTGCATCGACATCCAGAACCCGACGGCAAGGACAATGATCGTCAGTCCGCCGAGCCAAGGCAAAATGACTCCCGCAAGGCTCAAGAACCTTGTCGGGTTGGCCATATCGATCCATCGTCCGGTTTTGGAAACTGCACCGCTCATAATGTTCTCTTAGCTTTCTGGCGCCCTTTTCGCAATTCACCTCTCTGTCAGTCTGCCGAGGATTTCAGTGCTGCCGCCGCTGCCAATGGTCCCAGAACTGCAAAGAACAGCGTAATAGCAGCAAGAATAAGGAAAGGTGCCAGAAAGGGTGCAGGGTCTTCAACTGCGCCATAGGACGCAGACACGCCGAAAATCAACACCGGAATAGTCAGCGGCAGAATAATCACCGAGACAAGCAGGCCGCCGCGCGGCAGCGAAACCGCGACCGCCGCGCCCACAGCACCAATCAACGTGATCGCAGGGGTGCCCACCAGCAGCGTGAGGGTCGTCGCACCGATTGCTGCCGGCTCCATGTTCATGAACAGGCCGAGCAGCGGCGAGGCAATTACCAGCGGCAGCACGCTCACTGTCCAATGCGCCAGGCATTTGATCAGCACGGTCAAAGCCAGCATGTGCCGCTCCTGTGCCATGATCAGGAGGTCCAGTGAACCATCGTCTCGGTCTGCCTGGAACAGCCGGTCGAGCCCGAGCAAGGTCGCAAGCAGCGCGCCGATCCACAGCATGGCAGCGCCAATGCGGGCAAGCAGTTTCAAGTCGGGGCCGACACCAAAGGGAATGACGGCTATGACTGCGAGAAAGAACAGGATGCCGATCAGTAGGCCGCCCCCAGCGCGCAGACCCAACCGGATATCACGGATGAACAGAGCCCCCATCAGACGGTTGCCCCTAGCGCCAGTTCTTTTGCACCGCCAAGTCCGAGCGGCAGATGCGTAGCGGCGACAATGATCCCACCGCCATTGAGATGCGCTTGCATGAGCCCCGCAAACTGCAGTTCCGATGCCTTGTCCAAGCCCGCCGTCGGTTCGTCCAGCAGCCAGACCGGGCGTTCGCTGAGCAGGAGTCGGGCGATGCTCGCACGCCGTTTTTGACCAGTTGAGAGATATCCGAACGGCAGATGACCGATATCGCCAAGGTTGACACGCTCGAGTGCTTCGGCGATGGAGCACGGGCCGTTCCCGTTGAATGATTGCCAGAAGCGCAGGTTCTCCTCTATGCTGAGGACCGGCTTCATGGCATTGAGGTGGCCGAGATAATGGGCAGCTGCAACGAGACCGTCGAATTCGGCTGGTGCGCCCTCGAGCCGAAGCTTGCCGTCGGTCTGGGGGAGAAGCCCGGCGATGATTCGCAGCAGGGTGGATTTGCCAGCACCGTTGGGGCCGGTGACAAGCAGGGCCTGACCGGCAGAGACAGTGAAATCAAGGCCGGAAAACAAGTGTTCTCCGCCCCTCTCTCCCCCCAGATTTTCGGCGATTAACCGCATGAATGACCCGCTTTTTACCCATCCCTGAATACCGCGTGTTCATTTCGACGCAGCACGCATTTTTGACGAATGTCGGTCTGGCACAGATCGACGAAAAACTCTATATAGCTGACAACCATGCCAGCGGTCGGTGTGGAAACCATTTTTGGCCGATCTCGATACGGTGCCGTTTAGGACCCGTTGCGGGACGGACAGCGGAAATGACTGCACCCGCACCTTAGCGCGTCCTTGAAACGCGGCAAAGGCGTTCGTCCCGGGTTTAGGCCTCAGCATAAGGACGAACGCAAAATGTCACAAATTGACAGTTTCAAATGCCGTAAAACCCTCACGGTGGGGGAAAAGGAATATGTCTATTACAGTTTGACCGACGCCGAAAAGAACGGTCTGGAGGGCATCTCCAAACTTCCGTTCTCCATGAAAGTCCTCCTCGAAAACCTGCTTCGCTTCGAAGACAACCGCTCGGTTTTCAAGAAGGATATTGAGAACGTCGCCAAATGGCTCGTCGACCGCGGCAGTGCCGGTGCAGAAATCGCCTATCGTCCGGCGCGCGTCCTGATGCAGGACTTTACCGGCGTTCCAGCAGTCGTGGATCTTGCAGCGATGCGCGACGCCATGGTCAATCTCGGCGGCGACCCCGAAAAGATCAATCCGCTCGTTCCGGTCGACCTCGTCATCGACCACTCGGTCATCGTCGATGAGTTTGGCAATCCGCAGGCGTTCAAGCGCAATGTCGATCTGGAATATGAACGCAATGGCGAGCGTTATCGCTTCCTGAAGTGGGGCCAGCAGGCGTTCAAGAATTTCCGCGTCGTGCCGCCCGGTACCGGCATCTGCCATCAGGTCAACCTCGAATATCTGGCGCAGGCCGTCTGGACCAAGGAAGAGGATGGCGTGACCGTCGCCTATCCGGATACCTGCGTTGGTACAGACTCGCACACGACCATGGTCAACGGTCTTGGCGTTCTTGGTTGGGGCGTTGGCGGTATCGAAGCTGAAGCCTCGATGCTCGGCCAGCCTGTTTCGATGCTACTGCCGGAAGTCATTGGCTTCCGCCTGACCGGCAAGGTCAAGGAAGGCGTAACAGCGACCGATCTTGTTCTCACTGTCGTCCAGATGCTGCGCAAGAAGGGTGTTGTTGGCAAGTTCGTAGAATTCTTCGGGCCTGGCCTCGAAAGCATGACGCTGGCTGACCGCGCCACCATCGGCAATATGGGGCCGGAATATGGTGCGACATGCGGCTTCTTCCCGATCGACCGCGAAACCATCAACTACATGCACATATCCGGCCGTGACGAGGACCGGCTGGCGCTCGTCGAAGCCTATTCGAAAGCACAGGGCATGTGGCGCGAGCCGGATTCTGCCGATCCAGTATTCACCGACACGCTGGAACTTGACCTCGGGACCGTCGTGCCATCCATGGCCGGACCGAAACGTCCGGAAGGCCGCATCGCGCTCGAAGGCATTGCATCGGGTTTCCATGAATCCCTGCAAAAGGAATACAAGAAGACCACGCAGCTCGACGCCCGCTATGCGGTCGAAGGCGAGGACTATGATCTCGGGCACGGCGATGTCGCCATCGCCGCCATTACATCCTGCACCAACACCTCGAACCCGAGCGTTTTGATTGCGGCCGGCCTGCTTGCCCGCAACGCTGCTGCGAAGGGCTTGAAGTCCAAGCCTTGGGTCAAGACGTCGCTTGCGCCCGGCTCGCAGGTCGTCGCCGCCTACCTTGAGAATGCCGGATTGCAGAAGGAGCTCGACAAGCTCGGTTTTAATCTTGTCGGTTTCGGATGCACGACCTGCATCGGCAATTCCGGACCGCTTCCGGCACCGATTTCCAAGACTATCAACGACAAGGGCCTGATCGCCGCGGCCGTTCTTTCCGGCAACCGCAATTTTGAAGGCCGCGTATCGCCGGACGTGCAGGCCAACTACCTGGCTTCACCGCCACTGGTTGTCGCTTATGCGCTCGCTGGAACGGTGACCAAGGATCTGACGACCGAGCCACTCGGCGAGGATCAGAACGGCAATCCGGTATTCCTCAAGGATATCTGGCCGTCTTCGCATGAGATCCAGGAATTCATCACCAAGAACGTTACCCGCACCCTGTTTGCGGCCAAATATGCGGACGTGTTCAAAGGCGACGAAAACTGGCGGGCGGTCAAGGTACCAGCCGGTCAAACCTATGCGTGGGACGACCAGTCGACTTATGTGCAGAACCCGCCCTATTTTGTTGGCATGGGCAAGACGCCCGGCAAGGTCAACGACATCAAGGGCGCTCGCATCCTCGGCCTGTTCGGCGACAAGATCACCACCGACCACATTTCCCCGGCGGGTTCGATCAAGGCTGCGTCGCCAGCCGGCAAATACCTCACGGACCACGGCGTTGCACCACTCGACTTCAACCAGTA
>NZ_JBBNAN010000391.1:0-3585 GCF_037994405.1 Phyllobacterium sp. | reverse complement strand
CTTATTGAATGCTCCAGCCCCTTTCAGTCCCTGACGGAGAGGGCTTGGAATATGCCCGGGGCCCGGGCTGCCGTGATCGATTCTCGCAGATCGTCCGCCCATTACATGGGGTAATCGCGGGAGCGGTGCCCTACTGGCTGCTGAACGGACATTTCCGAGACGTAGCCAGGGTGGTTGTTCCCCGACAAGATGGAAAGTTGTTCCCCGACAAGATGGAAAAACGGGATCATGGCGCTGGGCCTGTCCCAAACATCGAACGGGAAACAACCATGGAAGAATATATCGGACTCGACATATCGTTGAAAGACACCGCGATTTCGGTGCGACGTGACGGCAAGCGGATTTGGCGCGGCAAATGCCCATCCGATCCGAACCTGCTCGCAGAGGTGATCCGCAAGCGCGCACCAGCGGCAGAGCGGGTGGTGTTCGAGACCGGTCCCTTGTCGGTGTGGTTCTACCACGCCCTGTGCACAGAAGGGCTTCCTGCGATCTGCATAGACGCGCGCCACGCCAAGGCCGCGCTGGAGCGGACGGAGGACCATATGAACTCCGGATCATTGCTCCCGGACGTGACGACCTGATCGCCGCGTCGTACAAGACTTTCAATCCGAGACCGTCGCTCCTGCCCGTTCTCACGCAAACCGGGTGGTATCAGGAACCGAACAGTGTGACGACCGACGGGGTCGCGTCCGCGTCGGAGTTCTTGGTGAGTTCACTAAGCGAGACACATCAATAGCGTCCCGACTGACCGTAAGGACACCACAGCAGTCAGCGAGAGGGAATGGGGGGAAAATGAGTGTTTGGCGGCTTGCGCGGCCGAAGTGCATTTAGCCAAACGTCACAGGCAAAATCCGCATCGCATCGACCAGTTTGCGCGGATCTTGCTCAGTTCTCCAGGATCGCAGGAAGTCGCTCCCGAAGTTCCTTCACGAGCACGCGTTCGTTTTCCGAATAGTCGATGGGTACGTTGACCAGATGAACACCGCTGTCCGTGAAGGCCTTCTCGAGAACGTCCTTGAAGTCGCCGACATTGGTCACCCGCGTCCCCTTGGCCGCGTAGGATTCGGCGTACTTCACGAAATCGGGATTGCCGAATGTCATGCCAAAGTCAGGGAACTGGTCGACGGCCTGCTTCCAGCGAATCATCCCATAAGCCCTGTCTTCGATAATTAGCACCACCAGATTCAGCTTCAACCGAACAGCTGTCTCGAGTTCCTGGCTGTTCATCATGAACCCGCCGTCGCCGCAGACCGCCATGACGCGGCGGTCGGGATAGAGCATCGCTGCCGTCATCGCTGATGGAAGCCCCGCTCCCATCGTTGCCAGCGCGTTGTCGAGCAAAAGCGTGTTTGCCATCTCCGTCCGGTAGTTGCGGGCAAACCAGATCTTGTACATGCCATTGTCGAGCGCGAGGATGCCGTCGTGAGGCATCACCTCGCGAACGTCGTGCACGAGGCGCTGAGGCGTGAAGCGGTCCTCCGTTGCCCTTGCGCCGATCCTTTCGAGAATGCGCCTGCGCAGATGCAGCAAGGCATTAGCGTTCGTGAGCTTACCTTCTATCCGGTCGGCCAACACCTTGAGTGAAGGTCCGATATCTCCGACGACTTCGGACTGGGGGAAATAGACCTGCTCGACGCTCGCCGGCTGATATCCCACGTGAACCACCTTGGGACCTTCCTTGCCCATGATGAACGGCGGCTTCTCTATGGTGTCGTGACCTATGGTGATAATCAGATCCGCTTGCTCGATCGCCTCGTGGACATAGTCCTTCTCCGACAGCGCGGCCGTTCCCATGTAGAGCTCCGTTCCCCCGGGAACGGTTCCCTTTCCCATCTGCGTCGTGAAAAACGGGATCCGTGTGCGCAGAACGAACTGGGCGAGATCGGACGTCGACCGCGGACGGGAGGCTGCTGCTCCAAGCATAAGAAGCGGTCGCCTGGCTTGGAGAATGAGTTCGGCGGCCCGATCCAAGGCCGTGTCGCTGGCAGTCGGGAGGTCGACCGGATGCGGGGCGATCAGTGCAACGTTTTCACTTTCCTCAGCAGCGATATCTTCTGGAAGTTCAAGATGGACGGGACCAGGACGCTCTTCCTGCGCCACCCGAAACGCCTCGCGCACCATGGTGGGGATCATGAGCGGGGAAACGATCTGCCTTGAGAGCTTGGTCAGCGGTTTCATGGACGCAACGACATCGACGATCTGAAAGCGACCCTGCCGAGACGACAAGATCCCTTTTTGGCCCGTGATCATGATCATCGGCATCGCGCCGAGAAGCGCGTAGGCTGCGCCAGTAGACAGATTCAAAGCGCCCGGCCCGAGCGTGGTAAGGCAGACACCGGGTTTGCCCGTCAACCTTCCATAAGTTGCGGCCATGAAAGCAGCCGCCTGTTCGTGTCGGGTCAAGACAAGCTGGATCGAGGATTTACGAATGGATTCGATTACGTCGAGATTTTCCTCACCGGGAATCCCGAAGATACGATCGACGCCTTCGTTCTCGAGCGCTGCTACCAGGAGATCGGAACCTTTGGTCACTCTAAATGAACCTCATCTGTTGGACACGTTCAACCTGGTGGTTGTCGGTCGAACTCGGGTGTCATGACGCATATTCTAACAGCAGATGCCGAAGTCTCGGAATAGATTTGATCGGGCGGCCTTGGTTATCTAAGCCAACGATGTCGTAACCTGCGGCGGCGAGTGGGACCAAGATGCGCCCCGCCCCCGCGCCGATTTCAAGAATGAGGCTACCGAACCGACGTGCGCAATCTAGATAAAACTAAATTTCACCGGCGAGCACGTCGCCGCCAGTAAAGAGGTCGTTGGCAGAGACCGCAACATCGCCACGATAGTGGGCGTTTGCATTGGTCATTCCAGCAATCCCTTCTTGCGCTGTTTCTTAATTCAGGAGAAGACGCGTGCCTAACATCTAGCATAGGATGTGTCTGCAATGGCAGTGGGGCATTGCGTGCAATGGAAAGCGTAGTGTCGCGTTCGGAATATCAATGCAGGAACAGGAGAGAACCTATTTCTAGCTCAGGCGACGGAGAACGCAGTTCGGCAGGTGGGAATGTGCTTGAGGCGATGCGCGTCTTCAATTCCGAGGTTAGAAGAGCGACGAAACTAGGCCTATGCATTGAAGTGCAGAAATTGAAGATGCTCACCTCTGACGGCGTCGTGCCGATTATCTCGGCCGCCATTCATAAGTCTTCGACTTTTGTGCAGGCACCGGAAGTCCCTGTCGACGATCCCGATCAGAGCGCTCGTTGCCAGAATGCGATGCAGATGGCCTTTCAGAACATGGCCGAACGGGCCATGGCCGCCGGCCGGCGAGAACAAGCGGTCGCTGCGGCATTGGTCGATCTAGCCGACAATCATATGCTCACGCTCGGTAAGGAAGCCACCAAAAGCGCGATTTCGAAACTCGGTTCATGCCGACGCTAGTTTGTAGCGTTTTGCGCCACTTACAAACATACTCAGGTCGTGCCCCAGTTTGAATTGTCGGATATGAATCCGATGGGTTCGATATTAGGTCATGTGATCCGATATTAAGCTCAGTCGAGTATTCACGCGGGGTGGCCATCTGAGGCC
>NZ_JBBNAN010000390.1:0-19675 GCF_037994405.1 Phyllobacterium sp. | reverse complement strand
ATTTCTCTCCAAATGCGGATAATTCGACCAGCGGGTTTGAAAGCTGGTTGGTTTGCTTTGGCAAACCAACGGCCGGGTTTCCGCCCCTCGATAAACTCGGGAGGCGGACACCCACTTTGTCAGGCGGCTTCGTCCGATGGGTAAACATCGGCCTCGCCACCTTCCGCGTGGATTGTCTCGCCATCCGAGAAACAGAACTGCGTCCTATTTGTCACAAGATGCTTTCGTGACACGGCGCATACAAAAACAAAGGCTTGATGAGAATGTCCGAGGAATTGCTGACAGATAAACTTGATCGCCTGATTGCAGTGCTGGAGCGCATGGCGCCGCCGAAGCCTCAACCGGTCAAGCTGGATGTGGCGGATTGTTTTGTATGGAACCCCGATCGCCTCGCGTTCGATCCCGTCAGCAAGGTCAACCGCGTCGATATCTCCCTGATCCGCGGTGTCGACAATGTCCGTGACATCCTCTTTGACAACACAAAGCGCTTTGCCGATGGGTTCCAGGCCAACAATGTGCTTCTTTGGGGTGCACGCGGCATGGGCAAATCATCTCTGGTGAAGGCCGTGCATGCGTCGGTCAACACGGCAGTGCCTGCGGGTGGCCACCCGCTCAAGCTCATTGAGATCCATCGCGAGGACATCGACAGCCTCCCTGCCCTCATGGCCGCCATCAAGGACACGGACTATCGTTTCATCCTTTTCTGCGATGATCTTTCCTTCGATCACGACGACACATCCTACAAATCATTGAAGGCGGCACTTGAAGGCGGTGTCGAGGGCCGGCCAGATAACGTCATCTTCTACGCCACGTCGAACCGGCGTCATCTTCTGCCGCGTGACATGATCGAGAATGAGCGCTCGACCGCGATCAATCCATCCGAAGCTGTTGAAGAAAAAGTCTCGCTTTCCGACCGTTTCGGCCTCTGGCTTGGCTTCCACAAGTGCAGCCAGGATGATTATCTGTCGATGATCGACGGCTATGCTGCACATTTCGATCTCGCCGTGGCAAAAGCACAACTTCATGCCGAAGCGCTGGAGTGGTCAACGACGCGCGGTTCGCGCTCCGGCCGCGTTGCCTGGCAGTTCACACAGGACCTTGCCGGCCGTTTAGGGAAGAAACTCTAGTCAAAAAAGCAAGCCCGCACCTTTTTTCGGCGCGGGCTTTCTTATCGATCAGCTTATCGATCAGGATTCGAGATATTTCGTCGGATCGACCGGTGTCGAGTTCTTGCGGACTTCGAAATGCAGCATCGGCGTCGTTGCGTTGCCGGTCATGCCGGAGCTTCCGAGTTGTTCTCCACGCTTGACCTTCTGACCGCGCTGGACACTCAACTTGCTGGCGTTGCCATAAACCGTGACAAGGCCATTGTCATGGCGGACGAGAACCGTATTGCCGAATTCCTTGAGCCCATCGCCTGCATAGATGACAACGCCATTTTCGGCGGCCTTGATCGGCGTACCTTCCGGCACAGAGATATTGATGCCGTCACTGCCCTTGCCGTAATTGGCAACGACGCGGCCGCGTACTGGCCAACGCATCCCCGAAGCGCCTGTGGCGGAGGGTGCCGCTGCAACGTCCTTCTCGGCGTCGTCAATCACCTTCTCGCTTGCCTGCGGCGGCGTATAAGGTTTGGCTTGCGTATCAGCCTGCTGAGCAGCAGATGCCGCTGCGGGCTGCTGCGGTGCAGTGCTCGCCACGACTTTCGGCTGTTCTACCGGCGGTGTCGATGCGGTCTTGACCTGATCGGTCGCACCCTTCGGCTTCATGTTGTTGGCAACGTTCTGCGCCAGCGACGAATTGGATGGCGGAATAATCAGCGACTGGCCAACGCGGACATTGCCGTCCTTCATGTTGTTCGCCTGTTTGATCGCATCGACATTGGCGCCGGTCTTGCGCGAGATCGCGTGCAGAGTATCGCCGCCCTGAACCGTGTAGGAACCAGTGTTATTCTTGGCAGTGGTGGTCGACGGTGTCGTCGAGCCAGCCGCCTGCTTTTCCTTGACCTGCGGCGCCTGCGGCAGCACAGCAACATTATTGGTTGAACCCTGAGCTGGAGCAGGCTTGGCCGGCATCTTGGCTTCACGGCCATCAGGCGTCTTCAATGTGCCGGAGTTTGCGCCGAGCGGCGCAGCTTTCATCGGCTGGATGGGTTCGGCTGATGCCACTTGCTGTTGCCGCTGCGGAGCGGCAGTGTTTGCAACTGGCGCCAAGGCTGGACGCGAAGGCTGCGATGACACCGGCGGAAGAGCTGATGCGCTCGCTGCGCCGACGGGCGGCAGGCTGCTGCGCTGAACGCCACCGGCGCTACGATCGACCGATGCGGTGTAGTTTGAATCGACCGGCGGCTTGTAAGGCTGCGGACCCGTGTTCTGGGTCTGCATGATCGAACGCTGGTTGTCGCTGTAGCCGGAGCTGAAATCGGCGCTGGTAAAGCGCTGTACGCCCGAACTACAACCGGCAGCCAAACCGGCAACCGTGAGAATAGCGGCATTCAGAGCCAGCCGCCGTGACGCTTTGTCTAGTGTACTCAAACGCATCGCATATCCCGCCCGTACTCAATACAAGAATATTAAGTCGCATTAGATCGCGTTAATGTTACTCGACGGTTAAAAGGCGAATAAAATTTGTAAAAAATTCACCAAACCCGTAAATGGTTGGCGCCGAACCGCACGGAACTGAAGGTCAGTCACAATGCTGCGGCAACACCTTCAAGCAGCGGCAGAAACCGCACCGGCATCATGTCCTCGCGTTCGAAACGGCTGCCGATCTTGGCAAGGCGTGCAACAACTTGCTGCCCTTCAAGCGGGCCGATCGGCGCGACCATCACACCGTTGGACGACAGCAGATCGACATATTGGCGCGGCATGCTTTCAAAGGCTGACCAAACGATAATGCGATCAAACGGACCGTCATGCGCAAGGCCCTGCCGGCCGTCGGCGTGCTTGACGAAAGCGTTCTCGATCTTCAACGCCTGGAGCCGCTGCTGGGCGAGTTCGACAAGTGTTCGATAGCGCTCAAGTGACAGGACACGACCTGCGAGGCGCGCCATCACCGCGGTCGTGAAGCCGCTACCGGTGCCGATTTCGAGCACACGATGCGTCGGCTCGAGATCAAGCGCCCTGATCAGTTGCGCCTGCAGATCGAGTCCTTCCATGAACTCTCCGCACTCGATGGGCAACATTCCTTCACCATAGGCCACATTGCCGAGATTGCCGTTGACGAAGGCCATGCGCGGCGTTGCTTCGAAGGCACTCATCAGCCGCTGGTCAGTCAGCCCAAGCGATCGCATGCGCAGGAGAAAAGCGGCAAATCCCTCACGGTCCGAAAGCGCAGCCTTCATGCGAATGCATTCTCCAGAGTTACGCGCATTTCATGCGCTGTCAGATCGAGCTGTAGCGGTGTGATCGAAATGTAGTTTTTGCGGATCGCAGCCACATCGCTGTTCTCGGCAGGCACATCCTTGCCGCGGCCATAGCGCAACCAATAGTAGGGCAAGCCACGGCCATCATGGCGTTCCTCGATCGCCAGGCCGTGAGAGAGTTTGCCCTGCGCCGTGATGCGGGTGCCAGCGATCTCCGAAGCATTGCAGCTTGGGAAATTGATATTGACGAGCACGCCCTTTGCCAGTTCCACGGACAGGAGCTTCTTCAGGAGTGCTGGGGCACGCTCCTCGACAACTTCCCAGGGCAACACGCGCGCGCCGCCATCGAGATTGTATTCCTGAGACAGCGCAATGGACTTGATACCAAGCAAAGTGCCTTCGATCGCGCCCGCAACAGTGCCGGAATATGTAACGTCATCAGCCATGTTCGAGCCGGAGTTGACACCCGAGATGATCAGATCCGGCGGCTCCGGCATGAGGTGCTTCACGCCCATGATCACGCAGTCGGTGGGCGTTCCGCGCACGGCGTAGTGCCGTTCGTCGATCTTGCGCAGCCGCAAAGGATTGGAAAGTGTCAGGGAATGCGCCAGCCCGCTCTGGTCGGTCTCCGGCGCAATCACCCAGATATCGTCGGACAGCTGTCGGGCAATGCGTTCCAGCACGCTCAGACCTTCCGCATGAATACCATCATCGTTGGTCAAGAGAATGCGCATTGCCCTGCCCCTTACGCTCAAGCTGCTTTTTCGATCCGTTTCAGTCCACCCATATAGGGCAGAAGTGCATCAGGAACTGTGACGCTGCCGTCTTCATTCTGATAATTTTCGACAACGGCAATCAGCGCACGCCCCACGGCGACACCCGAACCGTTCAGTGTATGGACGAAGCGCGTGGACTTCTCGCCCTCCGGCCGGTAGCGCGCATTCATGCGACGTGCCTGAAAATCGCCGCAGACCGAGCAGCTGGAAATTTCGCGGTAGGCCTTTTGCCCCGGAAGCCACACTTCCAGATCATAGGTCTTCTGCGCGCCAAAGCCCATATCGCCAGTGCACAGCGTCAGGGTGCGGAACGACAGGTCGAGCCGCTTCAACACTTCCTCTGCACAGGCCGTCATTCGTTCATGCTCCTCGATCGAACGCTCGGCGTCGGTGATCGATACGAGTTCGACCTTCATGAACTGGTGTTGACGCAGCATCCCGCGCGTGTCGCGGCCGGCAGAACCCGCTTCCGAGCGGAAGCATGCCGTCAGCGCCGTCATGCGGATCGGCAAATCGCGAATGTCGAGGATTTCCTCGCGAACGAGATTGGTCAGCGGCACTTCAGCGGTCGGAATGAGATAGCGGCCGTCGGTGGTCTGGAACAGATCCTCCGCGAACTTCGGCAGCTGGCCCGTGCCATAGAGCACATCGTCATTGACAAGCAGCGGCGGACTGACTTCGGTGTAGCCGTGCTCGGTCGTGTGCAGGTCAAGCATGAACTGACCAAGCGCCCGCTCCAACCTCGATAACTGGCTCTTCAGAACGGTGAAGCGGCTGCCCGAGAGCCTGGCCGCCCGCTCGAAATCCATGTAGCCGAGCTTTTCACCGATCTCGAAATGCTCTTTCGGCTCGAAGGCAAAATTCTTCAGATGGCCGACACGGCGCGTTTCGACATTGCTGGTTTCATCCTTGCCGACCGGAACGTCGCCAAGCGGAATGTTTGGCAGCACCGACAGCGCATCATTCAGCGCGCGGTCAAGCTGACGCTCTTCCTCTTCAGCCGACTGAAGAAATTGCTTGATCTCGGCGACCTCGGCCTTGAGACGCTCGGCCGTTGCCTGATCCTTGGCACCCATCGCCTTGCCAATCTCCTTGGAGGCTGCATTGCGGCGCTCCTGGGCATCCTGCAGCTTGGCGATGTGCTGGCGGCGCTTTTCATCGAGCTCGATCAAACGGGACGATGCCGGCTCATTGCCTCGCTTGGCCAGAGCTGCGTCAAGCGCTTGCGGATTCTCGCGGATCCATTTGATATCGAGCATGGGAATAAAGCCGTATTGGAGTGAATGTTGAGTAAGGACGCGGACGCCCGGTGAAATCAGTGAGCGTCAGGACGAGGAGATTTCACTGGACCCCGATTGCGCTTCGGCATCAGCCGCCGCACGCTTCTTCTCGACCAGACGCGCCATCCAGATGGAAATCTCGTAGAGAATGATCGTCGGGAGTGCAAGACCGATCTGGCTGACCGGGTCTGGCGGCGTGATCACCGCGGCGACGATAAAGGCGATGACGATCGCGTATTTGCGCTTCGACTTCAGTCCTTCGTACCCGACAAGCCCGACGCGTGCGAGCAAGGTGGTGACAACCGGCAGCTGAAACACAAGGCCAAAGGCGAAGATCAGGGTCATAATCAGGCTGAGATATTCGGAAACCTTCGGCAGCAGCGAAATCTGCACTTCACCGGCACCGCCCTGCTGTTGCATGGCAAGGAAGAACCACATGACCATGGGCGTGAAGAAGAAATAGACCAGCGCGCCGCCCATGAGGAAAAGGATCGGCGACGCAATCAGGAATGGCAGAAACGCCATACGCTCATTGCGATAGAGACCCGGTGCCACGAACTTGTAGATTTGTGAGGCAATCACTGGAAAGGCGATGACGATACCACCAAACATCGCGATCTTCACCTGCGTGAAGAAGAATTCCTGCGGGGCGGTATAGATCAGCTGCGCCTTTGCGGGGTCAAAACCTGCCCAGCCCACGGCCCACTGGTAGGGGATCACCAGCAGATTGAACAACTGCTTGGCGTAGTGGAAGCAACCGAGGAAAGCGACAAAGAACGCAACGAGGGCCCAGATCAGGCGCTGGCGCAGTTCGATCAGGTGCTCGATCAGTGGCGCCGAGCTCTTGTCGATATCGTCATCGAACTTGTTCAAGATTGTGTTCCCGTATCGCCAGCTTTAACACGCGGCTTTGCCGTTCTCTTTGTTGGTGCCTTGGCCGGTTTGACCTCAGCGGTTGTCATAGCCTTGGCTGGCGCGGTCTTCTTGGCTGGTGCAGCTTTTGCGGCCCTTTGGGCGGGCGCAGCCTTTTTTGCGGCGCTCGCTGCCTTGGGCTTCGCTGGCTCGGCCGCCACCTTGGGAGCCGCCACTGCCAAAGGCTCCATAACCTGCGGCTGCAACTGAGTAGCACCTGGTGCCTCCGGATCCGGGATTGCGACATTGTCCTTGGCAGTCGAGGTCGCGTCTTTCAGACTGGAGCGGATTTCCTCGCCCATTGTTCTGACTGGATCAAATACCTTGCGAATGTCGCTGCGCGGATCAAGGCCCTTGGCATCATTGATGATGTTCTTGACATCATCAAGTTCCGCCTCCTTGAGCGCCTCATCGAACTGCCGCCGGAATTCACCGGCAGTGGCGCGAAACTTCGCCGTTGCCTTGCCAAATGCGCGCAGCATTTTCGGCAGATCCTTCGGCCCGACCACCACGATCAAGACGATCACGATAACCAGAATTTCCGACCAACCAACTTCAAACATTCATCATGCTCCAGCCACAGCGCGATGGATAGACCGCGCACAGGACAAGGCTAAGCCTCAATCATTCAAGACTTTGTCGTCTTTTCCTTGACTGAATTCACCGGCTGGCTCGTCTGGTTGTCAATTGTCTTGGAATTGTCGGCCGTGTCTTCGTCTTCGCTCATGCCGCTCTTGAAGTTCTTGATGCCCTTGGCAACATCGCCCATGAGCTCAGGAATCTTGCCGCGTCCGAACAGAAGAAGCACGACTGCAAGCACGATAAGCCAGTGCCAGATTGAAAAACTACCCATTTGATCCTCACATTCACCCAACTTGGGCTGATCTATGCCTTTTCCCCGTGCTTTTCAAACACAAGTGTCTTCTGCTGTTTCACATTCATGTAAACGCTACGCAAGCGCGAAGTGAAAACTTCGGCACAAATTCTGCAGCAACGGGCTTTTAGGCCACATTGAGGATAATATTAACCGCGAAGCTTGTCTCAATCATGTTCGACGCGGGGCGTCAAAAGACCGAGTTCTTCGAGGTCGATATCCGTCAGCGGATCTTCGTCTTCGGTCAGTTCGTCCGGATCATTGACCGGGATGGGAACGGCAAAGTTGGCAGGCATCCGGGCGGAGAGCAGCCCTGCCCCCCGCAATTCATCGATCCCAGGCAGATCGCGCACTTCCTGCAGGCCGAAATGATCGAGGAATGAAGCCGTGGTGCCGTAGGTGATGGGTCGACCCGGCGTGCGGCGGCGGCCGCGAAACTTGATCCAACCCGTCTCCATCAACACATCGAGCGTACCCTTCGAGGTTTCGACACCCCGGATATCCTCAAGCTCCGCGCGGGTGACCGGCTGGTGATAAGCGATGATCGCCAGCACCTCCAGTGCTGCGCGCGACAGCTTCTTCTGCTGCGAGGCTTCCCGGTTCATCAGGAAAGCCAGATCAGCGGCGGTCCGAAACGCCCACGCCCCACCAACCTGCCGCAAATTGACACCGCGCTTGGAATAGATCTCTTGCAGTTCCCCAAGCAGCGCGGCGACGTCGACACCCGATGGCAGGCGTTCTTTCAGAGCCTTCTCGCTGACTGGTTCGGCCGATGCGAACAAAATGGCTTCCGCCATGCGCAGCGCTTCCGAAACGGGAACCGACGAATTCCAGTTTCCGGCCGATGCTTCAAGCTCGTCATCCTCGCATTCGAAACGGTCTTCCACGAAGTCAGCCATTGACCATGTCCTCGATTGGCGCACCCGTCTTCTCACCAGCATCTACAGGCTTGTTGCGCAGGTATATCGGCTCGAACGCACGAGTCTGGCGGATCTCAAGATGACCTTCCCGAACCATTTCGAGGCTCGCGGCGAAGGAACTCGCCATTGCCGTCGCCCTTTCGGCTGGGGAAACGATGAACTCCAGCAAATATTGATCGAGCGCCGTCCAGTCCTTCGCCTCACCCACCAGCCGCAACAGGATCGAACGGGCATCCTTCAGCGACCAGACGCTGCGCCGCGCAATCTGCACCTGGGATACCGCGCGCTTCTGCCGCTGTGAAGCATAGGCGGTCAGCAGTTCATACAGCGTGGCAGAATAGGTGTTGGTCTGGTCGACGATTACAGCTTCGGGCATGCCCCGGACAAAGACATCGCGGCCAAGCCTGTTGCGATTGACCAGCTTGGTTGCCGCATCGCGCATGGCCTCCAGACGTTTCAGCCTGAATTGCAGCGTTGCAGCCAGCTCCTCGCCACTTTCGCCATCGTCGCCGGGGATCTTGGGGATCAGAAGTTTCGATTTCAGATAAGCGAGCCAGGCCGCCATAACGAGATAATCGGCCGCAAGCTCCAGGCGCAGCGCCTGCGCCTGACGGATGAACACCAGATACTGCTCCACGAGCGCGAGCACCGAAATACGTGCCAGATCGACACGCTGGTTACGGGCAAGGTGCAGCAGAAGATCAAGCGGGCCTTCGAAACCCTTGATATCTATGACAAGAGAGGGCTCGCTGAGGCCGCGATCGGACGGGCTTTCCCACAACGCCTCCATAGGCGTCACGCTGTTGCCGTTTATCTTTTGCTCGCTCGCAGCCAAATGTCTCTCGCTTCTATGCTACCGCCTCAAATGTGCGCTGGAACTCTTCCCGGAGCTCGTCCTCGCTGGAGGCGTCCGGTTCTTTTCGATAATCGATCGCCTGCTTGGCTCGCTCGAATGCCTTGCCTTCAAGCTCAGGCGTGCACGACGCGACCGCCCTCATCTGCTCCATAATGCCGTGGCAATGAAGCACGATATCGAGGCCTGCCGCAAAGATTGCTTTCGTCCGATCAAAATAATCCCCAGAAAGTGCATTCATGGAGACGTCGTCGCTCATCAGCAGCCCGTCAAACCCTATATAGCCGCGAATGATCTCTTCCACCACCTTGCCGGACGTCGTGGCCGGGCTTTTCGGATCGACCGCAGCGAAGATCACATGCGCGCTCATGGCCATGGGCAGATGCGCCAGAGCGCGGAAAGGCGCAAAATCATGTTCAACAAGCTCATCCAGCGGAGTCGCGACTGTTGGCAATTCATGATGTGTGTCGGCAAAGGCGCGGCCGTGCCCCGGAATGTGCTTGATCACGGGGAGCATGCCGCCGGCAATCAACCCCTCTGCCGCAGCGCGTCCCATGGCAGTCACGATTTCCGGATGCTTGCCATAGGCGCGCGTACCGATCACATCATTGGCACCCTCAACCGGAACGTCGAGTACCGGCAGGCAATCGACGTTGATCCCAAGCTTCAACAGATCGAATGCATGCAGACGGGAAAGCAGCCACGCTGCGCGCAGACCTTTTTCTTCGTCTTCCCGGAAAAGCGCGCCTAACTCCGATCCCGAAGGATAGTTCGGTGCGAGCGGCGGCCGCAACCGTTGCACGCGCCCGCCCTCCTGATCGATCAGCACGAGCGCATCGTCACGCCGGACCAGGTCACGCAGATGCGCACAAAGGTCCTCGATCTGTGCAGGCTCGCTGACATTGCGGGCAAAAAGGATAAAGCCCCAAGGACGTTCATCGCGAAAGAACGCGATCTCGTCCGGGGTCAGCTTCAAACCGGAGGTCCCGGCAATCCATGCTTTTGATTCGCTCATATCCAGAGTCTACTTCCTCGGCGCCAAAAAGGAAAAGGCGGCCATGGCCGCCTTTTCAAGAGAATATTGGAGGCCTTACTGCGTAACGAAGCAGCTGCCGCCCGCAGATTTATATTTGGAGCAAAGATTGATCGCATCATTCTTTGACCCTGCCGGGATCCGGACACGGAAGAACGTACCCTTGCCGGCAATCTCGGCCTGCTTGATATCCACGCCGCGCCCGCCGATCACATTCGCATATTTCTGCGACAGGGATGCGTAGGTTTTCTGCGCGCCTTCAACGTTCGGTTGCGACGCGATCTGGATCAGGTAGGTGCCCGCTGCCGGGGCAGCCGAGGCAACCTGCTGTCCAGCCGCATTTTTCGGCGGTACGCGATCGACGATGTCAAGCGGCTGATCGGCTGGTCGGGAATCGACCGTCGGAACGTTCTTAGGCGCAACCGAAGCGACCGTTTCCTGGGTGATCTTCTTCGTCTCGACCGGCTTGGCAGGCAGTTTGCCCGCAGCCGGCGCCTTCGCTGTCTTTGCCGGCGCTGGCTCTGGCGCAGCAGCCTGCGCAGCTGGCGCGGGCGGCTGGTTGTCCTGTACGAGCGAGCCAATTTCATCATTGCCGGACGCGGTAGGAGCCGCGGGCGCGTTGGCGGTGGCAGGAGCCGGAGCCATGGGCCGTTCAGCCGGAGCGGCAGCGGGACCAGCGTTCACCGGATCATCCGCCTGCGGAATGGATGCAACCATCGTCCCGTCGGGCTTCACCACCATTGTCTGGACCTTGCGTGGCGCAATCGCACCGTTGCGCTCGGTGGGCTGAGCGTTGCTTGCAACGTCCTGCTGTGCCGGGTCGACACGTGCCTCGACCTTGCCATCGAGTGGTGCAGTGGCCTGATCCCCCTCATCCTCATCGGCAGAGAGATCGGCAGGCTGTTCCTGCGTGGTTACGAGCTGATCCTGTTTGGGGGCTTCCGGAGCAGCCGTTGCGCCCTTGTCGTAAACAACCTTGTCCTGATTTGGAACAGTGGCGGTACTCGTCGTTTCCGGCTGAACCTTGATCGGGGTCTTGTCGGCCATGATGACAACAGGCTCACCACCCGTGCCACCGGTCCATTTGTAGGCAACGGCACCGGCGACAGCCACAAGCACGACTGCAGCAGCGACGCCGGGTACAAACAGACTACTCCGGCCCTTAGACTGCTTTTGTCCATAGGGTGTCGTGGCAATATCGACATCGTTCTGTCGCGGGTCGTAGCCAAAGTCGTTGTCTTCTTCCGGACCATGCTGATAGGCAGCCTGGGCGCCAGGACGGCTCGGCTGTGCGCTGGCAGCAGCCATGCCAACGGCTGCCGCACCAGCGGCGGCCGCGTAGCCAGCCGCATTGTAACGGCCTTGCTCCGCTTCGTTGCCGAAGACATCGGCAAAGATATCCGCGAATTCGTCCTTCTCAGGCTCTGCCTTCGCAGGTTCTTCGGCAACGGCCTGGCTCGGGCGCTGGTCTTCTGCTTCGATCGAACCAAACACTTCAGCAAACTCGGTCTCAAGCTCACCGAGCCCGCTATGCTCCGGGGTATCATCCTCGTAATGCACCGCCGGAAGATCCAGCGCTTCCGTATAGTCGACGCGGTTTTCGGTCACTGCCACAGTGTCCACGTCAGGTGCTGCGGCATCAATCGAGGCAGCCGCCCGATCGAGCTCATCGGCATAATCGCTCAACTCGTGCACTTGCGGCAGTGTTGGTGCACTTGCGACAGGCGCAGCAACCGGCACTTCGATCTGCTCGCGAGCTGGCGCAACGGCCTGCTCAACAGTGTGATAGCGCGGGAATACCGGTTCCGATGCCGTTGCGGCAGGTTCTTCCTCAACCTCCGATGGGACTTCGAAATCATCGAAAGCCACCGTCAACTCATCGGCATCGAAATCATCTTGCGCCTGCTCATCCGTGGCTTCAAATGCAGCCGGCTCTTGCATCGGGGCCTGATAAGAATCGGGTTCCGGCACATAGGAAGGTTGCGAAGCAGGCTGATGATACGACGTGGCGCGGCCGATCGACGGCTCGGGGTCCGTACGGCCTATCGCATGTGTCTGTGAACCGTAGCCCCAGGAAGCATTGGCCGAACGCTGCACGACCGGCTGCGCCGATCCTGCAAGCAGGGTCTCGAGCTCATCTTCCAGGCTGAGCGACGGCGCGGCCGCAGCCGGGCGCTCTTCACGTTGCGCAGCAGCCGCTGCACCCTCGCCCGCTACATTGTCCGCATACGATACATCTGGCTCGTAGTCGGCATAGTCGGGTTCTTCATAAGCGGCCACCGGCTCGGCAGGCGCGTCCTGACGGTCGTAAGAAGGCTCGCTCGCCATCAGTTCGCGCTCGATGGATTCCTGAAAATCCTGCACCACGGATTGATCGTCATCCGCTGGCTCGTTCTGATCGGGAACCTGCCCGGCGGACTGAGAAGCGGCTTGCTCGTCGAAGCCTCCCATCAGTTCGCGTTCGAGATCCAAGGCAAAATCATCAGCCGATTCGTCCTGCTCGGGCGTTCCCATAATGCGGGAAAGCTCCATCAGAGGGTCATCATTACCGAATCGCGAATCATCCTGCCGGTGAGAACGCTGAAGATAGTTGTCCGCCATGGCGTTAATCCTGTACTCTCAACTGTGGGACGTCCGAGGACGTCACGCATTGGCCTTACCAGCGCAATGTGGGCAAAAGTTGACAGGATTGCTACGCTTTTCCGTGCATTCTAGCGCATTTCAGTCGGGGCGTCCGCACCTATTATTGACAATCCGGACGCCAGGACCTTCGAAACAACCTGAACCAGCCCTAGCCTGGCTTGGGACAAGTTTGGATCGTTAACCTTAATAAAACGTAAGTCCGGATTTTCGGTTCCCTTGTTCCACTGCGTGTGCAGCGAACTTGCAAGGTCGTAAAGGTAGAAAGCCAGCCTGTGCGGCTCCTGGTGCAAGGCCGCCGTTTCGATCAGCCGCGGATATTCTGCAAGCTTGCGGATGAGCGCAATTTCGCTCTCGTCCGTCAGCAGATGAAAATGCCGGGCACTGCCCGCCAATGCTTCCTCGCCGATGCCAAGCTGCTCCATCGCCTGCCGGAAAACCGAATGGCACCGCGCAGAAGCATATTGGACATAGAACACAGGGTTGTCCTTGGAATGTTCCGTGACCTTGGCGAAATCGAAATCCAGCGGCGCGTCATTCTTCCGGTACAGCATCATGAACCGGACAGGATCCCGGCCCACTTCCTCCACGACGTCGCGCAAGGTGACGAATTCACCCGAACGCTTCGACATCCGCACTGGTTCGCCATTGCGATAAAGCTTGACCAACTGGCAAATCAGTACCGTCAGCTTCGCCGTTCCACCGGAAACAGCGCGCGCCAGCGCTTCGAGCCGCTTGATATACCCACCATGATCCGCGCCAAGCACATAGATCATTTCGTCGAAGTGCCGGTCGTATTTGTCCTTGAAATAGGCAACGTCGGCGGCGAAATAGGTGAACTGGCCGTCCGACTTGACCAAAGGCCGGTCAATATCATCGCCGACATCGGTCGACCGGAACAGGGTCTGCTCGCGATCTTCCCAATCTTCCGGCAGTTGGCCCTTGGGCGGCGGCAGCTTGCCCTTGTAGACATGGCCCTTCAACGTCAGATCGTTGATGGCCGACCGGATCAGCTTGGCGTTGTTCGCGTGCAGTGTCCGTTCAGAAAAGAACACGTCATGATGCACGTTGAGCGCGGCGAGGTCGTCACGGATCATTGCCATCATTGCGTCGATCGTCCGGTCCTTGACGAGGGCAAGCGCCTCGTCTTCCGGCATTTCCAGAAGCTTCGTGCCGAAATCATTTGCAAGCGCCTGCCCGACCGCAATGAGATAATCGCCCGGATAGAGTCCTGCCGTGATCTCGCCGATGTGCTCACCCAGTGCCTCGCGGTAGCGCAGCATCACGGAACTTGTCAGCACATCGATCTGAGCGCCCGCATCATTGATGTAGTATTCCTTGGCGACGTCATAACCGGCAAACTTGAGAAGATTTGCCAAGGCGTCGCCAACCACAGCGCCACGGCAATGGCCGACATGCATCGGACCGGTAGGATTGGCGGAGACATATTCGACATTGACGCGGTGACCATAGCCGAGTTTCGACCGTCCGTAGTCGAGACCCGCGCTCAGCATGCCGGCCAACTGTCTGTGCCAATAGGAATCCTTCAGACGCAGATTGATGAATCCGGGTCCCGCCACGTCGATACTACCGACATCGGGATCATTTTTCAAAGCATCGCCAATCTTTACCGCGAGTTCGCGCGGATTTTGACCGACAGCCTTGGAAAGAACCATAGCCGCATTGGTCGCGATATCGCCGTGGCTTGGATCGCGCGGCGGCTCGACGCCCACGCGTGACAAATCCACCCCAGCGCCATCTGTTGTTTTCAATTCAAGCGCTTGCAGGGCTTTCTTAATCCGCGCATCGAAATCAGCGAAGATATTCATGACGTGATACTCATTCGGGGTTTGTAAAGATTGATCGGTCTAGTCACCGAAGTTGGCGCACGCCTTAGGCCAAATCGGGCGTGTCGTCAAACAACCGGCGGTGTTCGCGCACAGCATAGGTGTCAGTCATCCCTGCCAGAAAGTCCGCCACAAGCCTTGCGCGAGCGGTCAAATCGCCCTTTGTCCGGCCATCGCGCCAGCCTTCCGGCATGCATTGCTCATCGGCGAGATAGGCATCGAACAGCTCTCGCACAATCCTGTCAGCGGACTTGCGCACCCGCATCACGCTCTCGTGGAAGTAGAGATTTTTGTAGAGAAACGCCTTGAGTGCCTTCTCCCGCTCGCGCAACGGCCCTGAAAATCCGATGATCGTTCGTCCGGCATCGTGAATATCGGAAAGTGTCTGCGGCTTGAGGGTGTTCAGATTGGCCTGCGCGCTGCGGATAACGTCTTCGACCATGATTGTAATCTGCCGCCGCACGATCTCATGCGATGTACGTACATTGTCGAGCGCCGGATATTTTTGCCGGACGGCGCGCAGGATGTCCCCGGTGATCGCTACCTCTTCCAGTGCATCGAGGGACAACAGGCCTGAGCGAAGCCCGTCATCGATATCATGCGCATTATAGGCTATGTCGTCGGCAATGGCCGCACATTGCGCTTCGAGCGAGGCGAACTTGCTGAGTTCCAGGTCGTTTTGCGCATTGTACTCAAGAATAGGATCTGGCACCGGATGCTTGAGCCCATTGCCTTGATCGTCCATCAGCGGACCGTTGTGCTTGACCAGCCCTTCCAGCGTTTCCCAAGTCAGATTAAGCCCATCAAACTCGGCATAACGCTTTTCGAGGTTGGTCACGATGCGCAATGACTGCGCGTTGTGGTCGAACCCGCCATACTCCCGCATCTTGTCATTGAGCGCATCTTCGCCCGTATGTCCAAACGGCGTGTGGCCGAAATCATGCACGAGCGCGATCGCCTCCGCCAGATCCTCGTCGAGCCGCATGGACCGTGCCAGCGCCCGGGCGATTTGCGCCACTTCGATGGAGTGCGTCAGCCTCGTGCGATAGTGATCGCCCTCATGGGCGATAAACACCTGCGTCTTGTGCTTCAGCCGCCGGAAAGCGGTTGAATGGATGATACGGTCGCGATCGCGCTGAAATACGGTGCGTGTCGGGCTTTCGCTCTCCAGGACAAGCCGCCCGCGGCTTTGTTCGGGATCGCAGGCGTAAGGCGCTCTTTCTCTGTAACCGAAACCGATACCCTGCATGGACATAATTGAAATGCGTGCCTTCCGGTTTTGCGACTGCTGACATCGTTGACTTCCCAGTCGCCAATTCTTAGCTATGGTGTATGATGAACGGCAAGCTATGACATGGCAATGTCAACTGCAGCGGAGCAATCCGCAAAGGAACTCAAAAGAATGACCGAAGTTGCAAATGTCTCAGTCTCCGATGCCGCTGCGAAGCGCATTTCGGCGATTCTGCAATCCGATCCGGAAAAGACCGCCCTGCGCATTTCCGTCGAGGGCGGCGGGTGCTCGGGCTTTTCTTATAAGTATGATCTGGTCGACGCCCAGGACGAAGACGATATCGTCATCGAGAAGCTCGGCGCCAAGGTGCTGATCGATTCCATCTCCCTGCCCTATATTGGCGGTTCAGAAATTGACTTCGTTGACGACCTGATGGGCCAGTCCTTCCAGATCCGCAATCCCAACGCGACCTCGTCCTGCGGCTGCGGAACCAGCTTCTCGGTCTGATCCCATCTTTATAAACATCGTCGTTGCAACGCGGATAATTCATGAAAATCGTTACCTGGAACATCAACGGCGTGAAGGCACGCATCGAAGTTCTCACGACGTGGCTGCAGGAATCCGATCCGGACATCGTCTGCCTCCAGGAAATCAAATCCGTCGACGAAAGCTTTCCGCGTTTCGAGCTTGAAGCGCTTGGCTATCACGTGGAAACCCATGGCCAGAAAGGCTTCAATGGCGTCGCCATCCTGTCGAAGAAAACACCTGACGAGGTGACGCGCGGCCTTCCTGGCGATGATGCCGACGAACAGGCACGCTTCATCGAAGCGGTCTTCTCCACCGAGAAAGGCGCAGTGCGCGTCGCCTCACTGTACCTGCCCAATGGCAACCCGATCGATACGGCGAAATTCCCGTATAAGTTGGGCTGGATGGCGCGGCTTGAGCGCTGGGCCGAAGATCGGCTGACGCTCGAAGAGCCGCTTATCCTCGCTGGCGACTACAATGTCATACCCGAGGCGATTGACGCCAAGATCCCGGAAGCCTGGGTTAATGATGCGCTGTTTCAGCCCGAAACCCGCCAGGCTTTCCGCCGCCTTGAAAATCTCGGCTTCACGGACGCCGTCCGCAGCGTTACCGAAGACGGCGGCACCTATACGTTCTGGGATTATCAGGCTGGCGCCTGGCAGAAGAACAACGGCATTCGCATCGACCATTTTATGCTGTCACCAGAAGCCGCGAACCTGCTTGAGTCTGCCAGTATTGAGAAGCATGTCCGCGCCTGGGAAAAGCCGTCGGACCATGTGCCCGTTGCGATAACGATTGCGTAGCGGACTGCTCTGGTCAGATCGTTCGAGAGTTCAGCCTGATCCGGCTGCCAGTCAGCGTGGATTTGCGAAGGTCTCTAAAAATCACCGGTCTTGATGATATCCTCGGCCAACACCATTGCGGTGCGCCGGTCGGCCTCATCCGATATGGAAAATGCCTGTTCCTGAATATCACCGATCCAGACGCGATCCTGTTTGCTGGCGTGTTCAAGTGCGGCGGTCATCATCGCCAGCCCCCGCACGGTCTTGCCGGCCTGGAACAACAGGTTGCCGAGCATGGCCTGTGCGCCCGCATTGCCCTTCTGTGCTGACAGACGGAACCAGCGTGCGGCCTGATTAGGGTTGGGCTGGCCGCCCTCGCCCTTCATCAGCATCTTGCCAAGCTCGAACTGCGCGTCGGAGTCGCCGAAATTCGACGCTGCCTGCAGATAAAGATCACGCGCAGCGCTGGGATTGGAGTTGATCGGCGAATTGGGGATACCACGTTTCAGATAGCCGGCAAGCGCAACAAGCGCGTCTGCGACATAGCTTTCATTCTGCGTGCCCTGATCGGCGCCCTCGCGAATGACTTGCTCGAACATCTTGTAAGCTTGGTAGTCATCCTCCTTGACGCCGTCGCCTTCCGCATACATGCGAGCGAGCTTCCAGTTGGCGCCCTGATGACCCTTTTCGGCGGCAAAGCGCAGCGCCTTGACCGCTTCGTCCTTATGGCCATTCTTGTAGGCTGAAAAACCGAACTTGAAGAGTGCGAACGGGCTTGAATCCTCGTTCATTTCATTGTTGGTGTCGAAGGCGTAGCAAGGCACCGCCATCGCGCTCATCATAAGGCCAATCCCGACCAGCGGAGCGACAAGACGATCAGTGATGAACATGGCACTGTCCCTTCACCCTGAACAGCTCTGTCGCGACCTGAATGCGCGCCAACTCAACTGTCCGGGCACAATACCCGCCAGACTGCGTCGACACTGCAGCCAGCAACGGGAAGTGCAAATCTCGCACCTCATTCCAGCAATCATTTGACCGATTTCCGGCAATAGTGGGGCTCACGATAAAATGATGGCCAAACGTCAGGCGACGTCTTGAAAGGCTGGGCTGTCTAATAAGTCTCGTGTCCATCATTTTCCCACGCGGAACATCTGTACTATTACTCGATGTCTTCAACCACCAACGATCGCCGCCCCTTTGAGGTGCTCCGGGTTTGTGGCGCAAAATGGGCAAATTTGACCTCCGCCCCCGCGCCAAAGATCATCGCTTAGAAGTGTTGCTGAATCGTCACAAAATTTGATGGGCGCCGATTATCCTTGCATCGAAAAATCGTTGTAACGTCCAAGGATAGCTCAATAAAAAAGCCCGGTCGTTGGCCGGGCTTTCTTCTAAACGGGCACTTTGATCAGAACTTGACCTTGCCGGAGATCGATAGCGCAGTGACCAGATCATCGCCAAAGTCATAGGTGACTTCGGTGCCGCAGGGCTGGTTTCCGGTGCACGGCGTTGGGCCGAAGGAGCCAGACGTTAGCATCCCGATGGCGCCACCAACACGCAACTCAACATTCTTGTTCGGAGTGTAGGCGACGCCACCTGACAGGAGGTAGGTATCCGTCAGCGTGGTCAAGCCGGTCGACGTGCCACGATCCCAACTGAGCTGAGCCGAGGCGGCCCACTGATCGTTGAATTTGTGACCAAGGCCGGCAGAAATGGTCCAGCCGTCCTGGAACATGAGATCCAGCGATGTTAACCGGAACCGCGAACTTGGTCCGCACGATCCGAGGGCTTTCGAGGCTGTGGGGCAGAACGCGATGACCTCGAGAACGCTCCAATCAACCCATTTCACCTGTCCGAAGGCCAGCCAATCCGGAGCAATACCGGTCTGCCAGCGGAAATCAACCGACTGAGGCATCGTCGCTGTGCCGTAAACGTCAGTCACCTGTCCTATGGCTGGATTACGAAGTGGTCCAGCCAGGACTGACGGAATCTCTGTCAGATCGACCGTGCCATTGATCTGACCGAGATCCACTTCGGCGTTGTAGATCAGGCTGGCGCGAAATGCATATTCTGGGATTTCATAGGCAACGCCGGCGCGCCAGCCCCAGCCATCTGCAGAGAGGTCAAGAAGACCAGATCCATTGAAACCGAGGGCTGACGCGTTGAAAGGCCGGCCCGGCTGACTGAGAAGACCACTGATAATAGTGGGGTCAAGCACCATGCGCCGTTTGAAGCCGGAGACTTCCTGGTAGGATACACCGCCGATAGCGCGCAGCTGACCTTTTCCAACATCGAACCGATAAGAACAGGTCAGTCCGTAGTCGTGGCTTCTGATCTTGGTTTCGATATTCTCATTGTTTCCCTGCCAATCAAAGCCAGGTTCCGTGTGAACGCCCCATGGTTCGGCGTAGCTGCCAAGGCAGTCGGCATCGTCGGTCAGCCCGACCTTCGCGCCAAAACGCGGAACGGTGTAATCAGGGGTTTCGTCCACGGACGTTTTGGGACCGCCTGGGCCATTACGAGGGTTGGTGTCGTGCGCGTTTTCGATCTTGCGATCAGGCATGACATAGATAGCGCCAGCTTCCGATGCAAAGCGACCTGGCTCGAACAGCAATTCCCAGTTGTAGCCTCCGCGCTC
>NZ_JBBNAN010000389.1:0-2075 GCF_037994405.1 Phyllobacterium sp. | reverse complement strand
CTCCAAGGACCATCGGCGTCACTACGGACTCCATCCGACAAGAAGCTGGGATTCAGCCACATCTGAACCCGAAACAGTTAATCGCAACCGATGGAAGGTCCGGAAATGGCAGATATTGTTGAAAAAGTCCAAAATCGGGGCTTGCCGAATAGTCGGCCATTTCGCGGCCAGAGCGAATGTTGCCGCTCGATACCGTCGCAATTCGGCTACGCGCCGCACACACGCTGCTTGATCGCAAAATTGGTGGGTCCCCCAGGTAAGTTTTCAGTATGGGCCTCCACGGCCCTACAAAAAATCAGACGTCATAGAAAACCGACTTTTTCAATAATATCGGCGCAAAACGGCCAATCGCAAATTTTTTAACCAGTTGCTCGTTAAAGGGCTGTCGACTTAGACAGTGGGAACCGTGCCACCGTCGATGACGTAGTCGACGCCATGTATCGAGCCAGCGCGGGTTGAAGCAAGAAATGCCACGAGTTCGGCGACTTCCTGAGGCCATGCCGGCCGCCCGATGGGAATCCCGCCTAAGGCATGCAGGATTCCCTGTCGCGCAGTCTCTTCATCGGTATTTCCGCTCTCCGCCAAGCGCTTGACCATGGCATCGGCAGCCGTCGTCCTTATCCATCCTGGTGAGATGGCGTTCACACGAATGCCTTTGGGGCCAAGTTCTTTCGATAGCGCCTTGCTGTAGGTCGACAACGCCGCTTTTGCCGCGGCGTACGGCGTCGTCGAGTCATAAAGTGGAAGGCGATGTTGTATGGATGCGATGTGGATAACCGCCCCTTCGCCCTTCTCGATCATGGCGGGCAGCAGCGCCCGGTCCAACCGCACGGCGGCAAGGAGATTCAAATTGATGTCCTGCTGCCAGAATTCGTCTGTCGCCGCAGCAAAGCCGCCCCCCTGGTGTGCTCGACCCACCGAGGCAATGGATCAAGATATCGACGCTTCCGAGCCCCGCCCAAATCCCGGACACAGCCTTGTCGACGCCTTGCTGGCTGGAGAGATCGGCCTCGATCAGGAACTTGGCTGCGCTATTGTCAACGGAATTTCGAGCGCTTGTGGCGACAATCGCACCAGCAGCTGCCATCCTATTTACGATAGCTTCACCTGCGCCTTTTGTGCCACCTGTGACAAACACACGCTTACCTTCAAATTCAGCCGGGTCAATCTTGAAAGAGGGGGCGGAGGTCATAGGGTGATCTCCAACCGGGATATCAGATCGCCTTCGAGCGCAAAGCTATAGGCGAGCTTTATCGGGGAACCGGGAAAGTTGCCTGAAATCAGAATGGAAACGCGGGGATCGACATCCGTTCCAGTGACACCGGATACCTCTCCGGTCACGCGATATTTACGCGTCGTCTCTTCCATCCATCCACGGATATCGACGTGTCCATGATAGGTCTGGCCTTCGTCCAGGACGGTTGCCTCTTTAGAGAATGGACGCAGCATTGCGTCGATATCGTGCTGGTTCATGGCAGACACATAGGCCTGGATCGGCAATGGCAGTTCCTTGGTCATCTTAATACCTCGCATCTCACCTCGCGCCGCAATGAAACACACAGCGTTGTTGCCCTGAGGAAGAGATGGGCCTAAACTGATAAAATGACAAGAACGGACAAAAAAGTAGGGTACTTACCCAAAAGTAAGCCGGAAGAACTGACCCCGGTGACGGCCGCAAGCGGCGTTGAAAATGTACTGCGCATTCTTGAGGGTCGCTGGAAGCTGGTGATCCTGTTTCACCTGTTCGGTGGCAACGTCCTGCGCTTTTCGGATCTGGAGCGTGCAATCCCCGCCGTCTCCCAGAAGATGTTGATCCAGCAATTGCGTCAGATGGAGGCAGATGGAATTGTGCGGCGCATCGTGCACCACCAGGTCCCGCCAAAGGTGGAATATTGCCTCACCGATTGGGGGCAGGCCCTGTGCCCAGCGCTCGATGCTCTGCTGAAATGGGCAGAACAGCGCGAAGCGGCTTGCCCGGTTTCTCCCTCTCATTCGCCGGTGTGTACAAAATCGGCAGTGATGGATAAACGATCGGTTGAAAATGCCGATAAGCCATCTGCATGCAGCAGTGAAAC
>NZ_JBBNAN010000388.1:0-17505 GCF_037994405.1 Phyllobacterium sp. | reverse complement strand
CGGCCGGCAAGATCGGCAAGCCGCTTGCCGCAAAGGTCTTCCATGCCGTCTATCTGCCGCCACATCTGCAGGGCTGGCGTCTTGATCGCCCGGAAGCTGGCGGCGGGGTTATCCTCGATATTACTGTCCACGATACCGATACACTGCGCTACGTGCTTGGCGACGATCCCGTTGAAGCCATTGCTTCCACTCAGCAAAGCGGCCTCGCCAAGGCTGGGCTTGAGGACGCTGTGATGGGCGTCATGCGGTTCAAATCCGGGCTTATCGCCATGTTCCATGACGGCTTCACCACCAAATATTCCGAAACCGGTTTCGAAGTGCACGGCACTGAGGGCTCGCTCGTAGGCCGTAATGTGATGACGCAAAGGCCGATCGGCACCGTGACCTTGCGCAATGCCGACGGTGAGACGGAACTGAAGCTCGACCAGAAGAACCTCTATGAAACCGGTATCGCCAAATTCCACGCCGCGATTGCCGGAAACGGCAAGCCAGCGGCGAGCGGCGAGGATGGTGTCTGGTCACTGGCGGCAGGCATCGCTGTTGCCGAAGCGGCCAGGACCGGAACGGTGCAGAAGATCAACTCGGGCCTTTGAGAACAGAAACTATAGTCATGGACAAGCACATAACCCCTGAAGAGGCTGCCAGCCTCATCCCTGACGAGGCAATCGTTTCCGTGTCGTCTTCGAGCGGTCTTGGCTGTCCGGATCTGATGCTCAAGGCCATCGGCGCGCGCTTCGATGCGACGGGCCATCCGCGCGATCTGACGACGCTGCATCCTATCGCAGCAGGGGACATGAGTGGTATCAAGGGTGTCGACTACATCGCCAAAAAGGGTCTTTTGAGGAAGATTATTGGTGGTTCCTATCCATCAGGTCCTTCCACCGCCGAACCGCCTTTGATCTGGCAGATGATCGGAAATGACGAGGTCGCCGCCTACAATATCCCGTCCGGAATTCTCTTCGACATGCATCGCGAAGCGGCAGCCAAACGGCCTGGCGTGTTCACCAAGATCGGGCTTGATACCTTTGTTGATCCCGAGCGCCAGGGCTGCGCCATGAACGCAGCTGCCGCCAAGGAGCCGGTCGTCCGCAAGATCGAATTTGAAGGCGAGGAATGGCTGTTCTTCAAGCCTATTATTCCGCAGGTTGCCATTATTCGCGCCACGACGGCTGATGAACGCGGCAACCTAACCTATGAGCATGAAGGCGCCTATCTTGGCGGCTTCGACCAGGCGCTGGCCGTGCGCAACAATGGCGGCATCGTTATCGCCCAGGTGAAACGCATTACCAAGAGCGGTTCGTTGAAACCGCATGACGTGCGCGTTCCGGGCATCCTCGTTGATTATGTGGTCGTCGATCCTGACCAGAAACAGACCACGCAAACCGTCTACGACCCGGCCATTTCCGGTGAAATCTTCCATCCGCTGGAAGACTTCGCCCTGCCGGACTTTAATATCCAGAAAGTTATCGCGCGGCGTGTGGCCATGGAGCTCGAGGCCGGAAGTGCAGTCAATCTCGGCTTCGGAATCTCTGCCAATGTACCGCGCATTCTTCTCGAAGAAGGCCTGCATGGCGCAGTTACCTGGGTCATCGAACAGGGTCCTGTCGGCGGCATCCCGTTGCTCGACTTTGCCTTTGGTTGTGCGTCGAACGCCGAGGCCTTCGTGCCGTCCCCGCACCAGTTCACCTATTTCCAGGGTGCTGGTTTCGACGCATCGCTCCTGTCTTTTCTCGAAATCGACAGGACCGGTTCTGTCAACGTTTCGAAACTGAGCTTCCGCCCGCATGTTACCGCCGGCGCTGGCGGCTTTGTCGATATCACGGCAAGAGCGCGCAAGATTGTCTTCTCCGGCATGTTCAATGCTGGTGCCAAGGTGCATGTGGAAGATGGCAAGCTGGTGATCGAAAAGGAAGGCAAGCTGAAAAAGCTGGTCAATGAGGTCGAACACGTCACCTTCTCGGGCCGCCGCGCGATCGAACAAAGCCAGCACATCACCTACGTCACCGAGCGCTGCGTCATGGTTCTTCGGCCTGAAGGCCTGGTGCTCACCGAGATCGCGCCGGGCGTTGATCTGCAGACCCAAATCCTTGATCAGTCAGAATTCCCGCTGGTCGTGGCCCGTGACCTGAAGTTGATGGATGATCGCCTGTTTGCAGCTCGACCTTTCGGGCTGGAACTGCCGCAGAAACCGCACAGGACGCTCCATGGCTGATCCGCGCATCGAAGTGACCATCGCCGGACCCGTCGCCACGATCACAGTGTCGCGACCGGAGAAGCTCAACGCTTTCGACATTGAGATGTTGAAGGAACTGAGCGCCGCCTGTGACGCTGTGGAAGCCAATGCGGAAATACGCGTTGCAATCCTTACCGGTGCTGGCAAGGCTTTTTCCGCCGGTGGCGACATCAAGGCCTGGGCGGCGATGACGCCGAATGAATTCGGCCATGCCTGGGTGCGTTTCGGGCACCGCGTGTTCGAGCGGCTGGCAACGTTGCGCGTACCGCTGATCGCCGCCCTTAACGGGCATGCATTAGGGGGTGGATTGGAACTGGCCGCAGCTGCCGATATCCGCATTGCAGAAAGCCAGATCAGGCTCGGTCTGCCGGAAACCGGCCTCGGCATGGTGCCGGGCTGGTCGGGCACGCAACGCCTTGTCCGGCGGTTCGGGGCGCAGGTCGTGCGCCGCATGGCGCTTGGTGGTGAAATCTTCAGCGCAGGCGAGGGTTTGAACCTCGGTCTGGTCGACCATGTCGTGGAGACTGGTGGAGCTGTTCGCACTGCACAGACCTATGCGGAGCGTATCGCAAAGCGCGGACCGGCCGCTGTCGAAGTGGCAAAACTGATGATCGCCTCGGCCAATGGCGAAGACAATGGTACGGCGGTCGAGGCGCTTGGCTCGATCCTCATCGCAAAAACAGCGGACCTGAAAGAAGGTGTTTCGGCCTTTGCCGAAAAGCGTGAGCCCGTGTTCAAGGGAGAATGGTAATGACGGTTCTGGTACGGCCACAGGCACTCGATAATTTCAAGGTGCGCGAATTCCAGATGCTGATCGACGGCAGATGGACCAATGGCGCGGAAGACGGCGTGATCGAGCGCAAGAGCCCGGGGCATGGCGTTGTCGTCTCGCGCTATCAGGCTGGAACAAAGGCGGATGCGGAACGCGCGATCGTGGCAGCACGCCATGCTTTCGACAACGGACCGTGGTCGCGCATGACCGGCGCGGAACGCTCGAATATCATCCTGAAGGCTGCCGATCTGATCGCGGCGCGCTCGGATGAGCTCGCCTATCTTGATTGCATCGAGTCTGGCAAGCCGATCAGCCAAGCGAAGGCCGAACTGGGCGGGGCTGTCGATATCTGGCGCTATGCGGCAGCTTTGGGGCGCGATCTGCACGGCGAAAGCTACAACACACTCGGCGAAGGGACATTGGGCGTCGTGCTACGCGAGGCGATTGGCGTCGTCTCGATCATCACGCCCTGGAACTTCCCGTTCCTTATCGTCAGCCAGAAACTGCCGTTTGCGCTGGCGGCGGGCTGTACGACGGTCGTCAAACCGTCGGAATTGACGTCCGGCTCGACGCTGGTGCTCGGCGAAATCCTGATGGAAGCTGGTGTGCCCGCTGGCGTGGTGAATATCGTCGTTGGCACAGGCGCCGAAGTTGGCGCGCCAATGACGACACATCCCGATGTCGACATGGTATCCTTTACCGGCTCAACACTCGTTGGCAAGCTTACGATGGCCAATGCCGCGCAGACGCTGAAAAAAGTGTCGCTTGAACTGGGTGGCAAGAACCCGCAGGTCGTTTTCCCTGATGCCGAGTTGGATGACTTCATCGATGCCGCGGTGTTCGGTGCCTATTTCAATGCGGGCGAATGCTGCAATGCCGGATCGCGCCTGATCGTTCATCGCGATATCGCCGATGAAGTCGTGCAACGTGTGGCGGCGCTTTCCGCCAAGGTAAGGGTAGGCGATCCGCTGGACCCGCAAACCAAGGTCGGTGCGATCATTACGCCCGAACATCTTGCCAAGATCGATACCTACGTGCGCAACGCTGCCTCGGCCGGTGCCAATCTCAGTCATGGTGGTTCGCCACTGGATCTCGGAATGGGGCAGTTCATGTCGCCGACGATCCTGTCTTCCGTCCAGCCGGACATGGCTGTGGCACGCGAAGAAGTATTCGGACCGGTCCTGTCTGTGCTAACATTCGAAACCTTGGAGGACGCCGTTCGTATCGCCAATTCCATTGACTACGGTCTGTCGGCTGGCGTTTGGAGCCGCGACTTCGATACGTGCCTGACAATTGGCCGGCGGGTGCGTGCGGGAACGGTATGGATGAACACATTCATGGACGGTGCGTCGGAGCTGCCATTCGGTGGATACAAACAATCTGGACTGGGACGAGAGCTCGGCAGGCATGCAGTAGAGGACTATACGGAGACGAAGACCTTGAACATGCACCTAGGTAGGAGGAAAGTAGTATGGTCAGGGAATTAAATCGATTGTAAGAGCCATTCTGCATATTGTAAGAATGCTCCGGACTTGGGGAAACTTCGGTCGGATTTTGTCAAATTTTTTCTCTTTTTTCACGTGGGAGGCCTGAAATGAAAAAGTGGATGAATACAGTCGCTGCAGCAGCCATGCTGCTCGGCACGGCAACAATGGCTCGTGCAGCTGAAAACGTCGAAGTCCTGCATTGGTGGACATCCGGCGGCGAGGCAACGGCGCTGGAAGTGCTGAAGAAAGATCTGGAGACCAAGGGCATCACCTGGTCGGATATGCCTGTTTCCGGTGGTGGCGGTACAGAAGCCATGACCGTTCTTCGCGCCCGTGTTACGGCCGGTAACCCGCCAACGGCCGTGCAGATGCTCGGTTTCGACATTCTGGATTGGGCGAAACAGGGTGCTCTCGGCAATCTTGATGATGTCGCTGCAAAGGAAAAATGGGATGCTGTTATCCCGACTGCCTTGCAGAAGTTCTCCAAATATGACGGTCACTGGATTGCAGCCCCGGTCAATGTTCACTCGACCAACTGGATCTGGATCAACAAGGCCGCGCTCGACAAGGCCGGTGGCAAGGAGCCTGCAAACTGGGACGAGCTGATCGCTCTTCTCGACAACTTCAAGAAGCAGGGCATTACGCCGATCGCTCATGGTGGTCAGCCCTGGCAGGATGCGACGATTTTTGACGCCGTTGTTCTGTCACTCGGCAACGACTTCTACAAGGCCGCTTTCATCGATCTCGACCCCAAGGCTTTGGGTAGCGACAAGATGAAAGAAGCCTTCGATCGCATGACCAAGCTACGCAGCTATGTGGATGACAATTTCTCCGGCCGTGACTGGAATCTTGCCTCCGCCATGGTCATCGAGAACAAGGCTGGTCTCCAGTTCATGGGCGACTGGGCCAAGGGCGAATTCGTCAAGGCCAAGAAGGAGCCAGGCAAAGATTTCGTTTGCATGCGCTTCCCGGGCACACAGGGCTCGGTCACCTTCAACTCTGACCAGTTTGCGATGTTCAAGGTCAGTGATGCTCAGCGTGCGCCACAGCTTGTCATGGCATCCGCCATCGAAAGCCCGACCTTCCAGTCGGCCTTCAACGTCGTGAAGGGTTCCGCGCCAGCGCGCACCGATGTTCCGGACACTGCCTTCGATGCTTGCGGCAAGAAGGCGATCAAGGACCTCGCTGAAGCCAACAAGGCTGGTACCCTCTACGGGTCGATGGCTCACGGCCACGCCAATCCCGCGGCCGTCAAGAACGCGATCTATGACGTGGTTACACGCGAATTCAACGGTGAGTTGAGCTCGGACGAGGCGGTCAAGGAACTCGTTTCCGCCGTTGCTGCAGCGCAGTAGGTTTGCATTCTGTCCGGGGCTCATTGCCCCGGACAGATTTCCGCGACGCTCGCGGCAACGATAAAAATTTCGAGATAATTCAAGGGGTGAGGCTATGGATACCCGCAGCCGCATGCAGGACTTGATACCCAAATTGGTATTGGGACCGAGCTTTCTAATCGTGCTGATCTTTGTTTACGGCTTCATTGCCTATACCGGCATCCTGTCTTTTACAGACAGCAAGATGCTCCCGACGTATGGCTTCGTCGGCTTTGAGAACTATCGCAAGCTCTGGGCATTGCCGCATTGGTGGCGTGCGATCACGAACCTCGGCATCTTCGCCTCGCTTTATATCATCATCTGCACCTTCATAGGCCTCGGCCTTGCGATCCTTCTGGACCAGAAGATACGCATCGAGGGGTTCCTGCGACCGATCTATCTCTATCCCATGGCGCTGTCCTTCATTGTGACGGGCGTTGCCTGGAAATGGTTCCTCGATCCCGGGATTGGCCTGGAAAACACGATGCACCAATGGGGCTGGCAGAGCTTCGCCTTCAACTGGATCAAGGATTCGAAGATGGCGATCTACACCGTGGTGATCGCCGCCGTGTGGCAGTCGTCAGGCTTCGTGATGGCGATGTTCCTGGCGGGCCTGCGCGGTGTCGATAATGAAATCATCAAGGCAGCCCAGATCGATGGCGCCTCGACCGGGATGATCTATCGCCGCATCATCATTCCGCTGATGCGGCCTGTGTTCCTGTCTGCGTTCGTGGTGCTCGCGCATCTCGCCATCAAGGCCTATGACCTTGTCATCGCGCTGACGGGCGGTGGCCCGGGCCAGGCAACTGAATTGCCTGCGACCTTCATGTATTCATATACCTTCACCCGCAATTCTATGGGTATCGGCGCCTCATCTGCGATCATCATGCTGATCATGATCTTCTCGATCATCATTCCCTATCTCTATTCTGAAATAAGGGGGGGCAACAAATGAGCGCCCAGGGCCCAGATAACGCAATATCAAGCGGCAAACTCACGCGCGCGCTGATTTACACCGGACTTTTGTTGTTCGCGTTCTACTACCTCCTGCCACTCTACGTGATGGTGGTGAATTCGTTGAAGCCGTTGGATGAAATTCGTCAGGGCGGCATGCTTTCTCCGCCGCACGAGTGGACGATCGAGCCTTGGCTTTCTGCCTGGTCAACCGCACAGATCGGCGTACAGCCCACCGGCCTCAGGCCTTATTTCATCAATTCGATCCTGATGGTGGTGCCTGCAGTTGCGATATCAACCATTGTGGGTGCCCTCAACGGTTACGTCCTGACAAAATGGCGGTTCCGCGGGTCCAATGTGATGTTCGGCATGCTGCTTCTCGGCTGCTTCATTCCATTCCAGATCGTGCTCATTCCAATGGCACGCATGCTCGGCTTGCTTGGTATGGCCGGGACGATCCAGGGCTTGATTCTTGTCCACATCATCTATGGTCTCGGCTTCACGACTTTGTATTTCCGCAATTACTACGAGGCGTTTCCGACAGAGCTGGTACGTGCGGCACAGATTGATGGCGCAAGCTTTTTCCAGATATTCCGGCGCATTCTCTTGCCATCATCGGGGCCGATCATCGTCGTTTCCGTCATCTGGCAGTTCACGAATATCTGGAACGACTTCCTGTTCGGTGCTTCATTCTCGGGATTCTCTAGTACGCCCATGACCGTTGCCCTCAACAATCTCGTCAACTCCTCGACGGGCGTAAAGGAATACAACGTGCATTTCGCCGGCGCGATCCTGGCCGCGCTGCCAACTCTCATCGTCTACATCGTTTCCGGACGTTATTTCGTCCGCGGCCTCATGTCCGGCGCCGTGAAGGGATAAATCAATGTCATTTCTCCAGATCAAAGACCTGCATAAATCCTACGGCAATGTGCCGATCCTCAAGGATATCAACATCGAAATCGACGAGGGCGGGTTTCTCGTGCTCGTCGGCCCTTCAGGCTGCGGCAAGTCCACTTTGCTCAACACCATTGCCGGGCTGGAGCCGATCACTTCCGGTGATATTTCGATCAAGGGCAAGTCGATCAGTGGCCTGCATCCATCCAAGCGCGACATCGCCATGGTGTTCCAGTCCTATGCGCTTTACCCGAACATGACCGTCGGTGGAAATATTGCCTTCGGCATGGAAATTCGCGGTGTTCCGAAGCCGGAGCGCGACAAGGCGATCAAGCAGGTCGCCGACATGTTGCAGATCGGCCATCTGCTCGATCGCAAGCCGAGCCAGCTCTCCGGCGGTCAGCGGCAGCGCGTCGCAATGGGCCGTGCACTCGTGCGCAACCCGCAGGTGTTCCTGTTCGATGAACCACTGTCCAATCTCGACGCCAAGCTGCGTGTCGACATGCGTACGGAAATCAAGCGCCTGCACCAGCGCATGAAGACGACAATCGTCTATGTGACGCATGATCAGATCGAGGCAATGACGCTTGCCACTAAGATTGCCGTTCTGAAAGACGGGGTGCTGCAGCAATTCGGAACGCCGGCAGAGATCTACAACAATCCGACCAATCTTTTCGTCGCCGATTTCATGGGCTCGCCTGCAATGAATCTGCTCAAGGCCAAGATCGACGGCGGTGCCTCCGATCTGCATGTCGTGCTCGAAAGATCCGGCGCGGCTCCATTGCGACTGCCGATCAAGAAGACCAATAGCGGGCTTGTCAGCTTTGCTGGCAAGGACGTGATTTTTGGTATTCGCCCGGAAGCACTGACCGATCCTGATGGTGCAGACCGCAACGCAGACTCAATCGTCGAAGGCGAATGCCTGATCGAAGTGGTTGAACCGGCGGGCTCCGATACTTTCGCGGTGACAAAGTTGGGCGGCAAGGAGGTTGTTGCTCGTCTGCGCGCTGATGCACCCATTATTGCCGGGCAGAAGACGCAGCTTGCCTTCAATCTGGACAAGGCCGTGTTCTTCGATCCGCAATCGCAATTGCGTATTGGTGCCTGAACGATCGAACGCTATGAACTCCAAGCTAAAACCGAGCACAGCCGCCGATATCGTTATCATAGGCTCGGGCATTGGCGGCTCGACTGTGGCAGCCGGACTTGCAGGTTCAGGCGCAAAGATCGTCATTCTCGAGGCAGGCGATCATCTGCCTGATCGCCCGGAAAACCGTGATCCGCGCGCGATTTTCCAGCAGGGTTTCTTCCGGCCAAAAGAGAGCTGGTACGACGCAACAGGGCAAGCCTTCAACCCCGGCAATTACTACAATGTCGGTGGCAATTCCAAATTCTACGGGGCGGTGCTGACACGGTATCGCGCCGAGGACTTTGCGGAAATGCAACATCTGGAAGGCGTGTCGCCTGCATGGCCGTTTTCTTACGAGGAACTGGAGCCCTGGTACGGCAGGGCGGAGTCTCTGTTTCAAGTTCGGGGGACATTGGGCGAAGACCCAACGGAACCGCACCATTCGACGCCCTATGATTTTCCGCCTGTTCCCGATGAATCAGCCATTGGTGCCTTACGAGAGCGGCTCAAGAAAATCGGCGTTCATCCTTCGACCCTGCCGCTCGGCGTCGATATCGACACTTGGCTCGCCCATGGTAGGACACCATGGGACGCGCACCCCAACAGCTTCAATGGCAAGATGGATGCCGAGACCACTGCACTTGCCGCAGCATTGAAACACGAGAATGTCCGGCTCCAAACCAACTCGCGCGTCACAAGGCTTGAAACCGCGCCTGATGGCAAGACGATTATAGCGGTGCACTATCAGAAGGATGGCGCGAGCTACGTCATAAAGCCGAAGCTCGTCATCCTTTCCGCCGGTGCCGTGCAGTCAGCGGTCTTGTTGCTGCATTCGGCCAATGAGGCCAATCCAACAGGCCTTGCCAATCGTTCCGACCAGGTCGGTCGCAATTTCATGAACCACAACCTGTCGGCAGTCATTGGTTTCGATCCCCGCTTCAGGAATGACTCCGTCTATCAGAAGACGTTCGGCTTCAACGACTTCTATCTCTCGGACGGAAATGGTGGCGCACCACTTGGCAATGTTCAATTGCTCGGACGTATCAGCGGCCCGGTTCTGAAATCAGATCTGAAGCTCGTCCCAGAATGGGTCCTAGGCCGCTTTTGTGCCCATACGGTGGATTTCCTCGCCATGAGCGAGGATGTGCCAAAGCCGGAAAGCCGTGTTCGCGTCGATGGTGACAAGATTATCCTGCAGTGGATACGCAGCAATTGGCCGGCGCACCAGAAACTCGTCGCCCAGATCAAGACTGTATTGCGCGCTGCGGGATTTCCGCTGGTGCTCTCCAAGGCATTTGACCGCAAGACGCCATCGCATCAATGCGGTACGGTTCGCATGGGGACCGATCCTGCGCAGGCACCGCTCGATATCTATTGCCGTGCCTTTGACCACCCAAATCTGTTTGTTGTCGATGCTGCGTTTTTGCCAACTTCCGCGGCGGTCAATCCAGCACTCACCATCGCAGCGCAAGCGCTGCGCGTCGCGGATCATATCGTGTCGA
This sequence comes from Phyllobacterium sp., assembly GCF_037994405.1. Taxonomy (GTDB): domain Bacteria; phylum Pseudomonadota; class Alphaproteobacteria; order Rhizobiales; family Rhizobiaceae; genus Phyllobacterium. The sequence continues at coordinate 7,161 of NZ_JBBNAN010000388.1, read as the reverse complement.
AGGATCTTGGCCAATGAAGCCCGCTGCACTCGTAACAGGAGCAAGGCGCGGAATCGGACTTGCTATCGCCAAAGCGTTGGCCGGCAAGGGTTTCGACCTGGCGATCACTGATATCGTCCGCGATAAGGCGAGTGACGGTGCTGTCACGGCGCTTGAAGCGCTGGGGGCTAGGGCGCTGTTCCTTGAAGCGGACATTGCCGACATTTCCGCACATGAACAGACCGTCCAGGCCGTCATGGATGCCTACGGACGCATTGATTGCCTTGTCAACAATGCCGGTATCGGCTCGAAGATTCGGGGGGATTTCCTGGATCTTGAGCCAGCTAACTATGATTCAATTTTCGATATCAATCTGCGTGGTACCGTTTTTTTCACACAAGCTGTGCTGCGGAAGATGTTCGATCAACGGGCTGAATCTATATCGCGGTCGGTCATCAACATAACTTCGGTTTCCGCCGAAATGACCTCACCAGAGCGGCTGGACTATTGCATGACCAAGGCAGCGCTGGCTGCTTTTACGCAAGGACTTGCGCTACGATTGGCTGATCAGGGGATCAGCGTCTTCGACGTGCGCCCGGGCATTGTCCGCTCCGATATGACGTCTGTTGCTGCTGCAAAATACGACAAACTGATCGCTGACGGCCTTGTGCCGATGCGGCGCTGGGGCGAACCGGACGATCTCGGCCGCATTGTTGCGGCGCTCGCCAGCGGCGATTTCAATTTTGCCACGGGTTCCGTCATCAATGCCGACGGTGCCCTTTCGATAAGCAGGCTCTAGAATGACTTACGATTATATCATCACAGGTGCTGGACCTGCGGGCTGTGTGCTCGCCAATCGCCTGAGTGAGGACCCAACTGTTACGGTACTTCTGTTGGAGGCGGGCGGCAGCGACTGGAACCCGTTGTTCCACATGCCGGCCGGCTTTGCCAAGATGACCAAGGGCGTCGCCAGCTGGGGTTGGGAAACGGTGCCGCAGAAACACATGAAAGGCCGCGTCCTGCGCTATACTCAGGCCAAGGTCATTGGAGGCGGCTCAAGCATCAATGCCCAGCTTTATACTCGCGGCAATGCAACCGACTACGATTTATGGGCGAAGGAAGACGGTTGTGCCGGCTGGAGCTATCGCGACGTCCTGCCCTATTTCAAACGTGCCGAGGACAATCAGCGTTTCGCCGACGATTATCACTCCTATGGCGGGCCGCTTGGGGTTTCCATGCCAGTGGCCACATTGCCAATTTGCGATGCTTATATTCGCGCGGGCCAGGAACTCGGTATTCCCTACAATCATGATTTCAACGGTAAGCAGCAGGCCGGTGTTGGGTTCTATCAACTGACCCAGCGCGATCGCCGCCGCTCCTCCGCTTCCATGGCCTATCTCGCGCCGATCAGGGACCGGAAGAATCTGACGGTTCGAACAGGTGCGCCAGTATCGCGGATTGTTCTGGAAGGCAAACGCGCCGTTGGTGTCGAAATGATCAGCGGCAATTCGCGCGAGATTGTGCGGGCAGGACGTGAAGTACTGGTTAGTTCCGGCGCAATTGGCTCGCCGAAGCTGCTGCTACAATCCGGCATCGGTCCGGCAAACCACCTGAAAAGTGTTGGGGTTGCTCTAGTGCACGATCTGCCGGGGGTTGGCGAGAACTTGCAGGACCATCTTGATCTGTTCGTCATTTGCGAATGCACGGGCGACCATACATATGACGGCGTTGCCAAGCTGCACCGGACCTTGTGGGCAGGCCTGCAATATGTGCTGTTCCGCTCCGGTCCGGTCGCCTCAAGCCTCTTCGAGACTGGCGGCTTCTGGTATGCCGATCCCGAAGCGCGTTCGCCAGATATCCAGTTCCATCTTGGCCTTGGATCAGGCATCGAGGCTGGTGTCGAGCGATTGAAAAATGCGGGTGTGACCCTCAACTCGGCCTATCTGCACCCACGTTCCCGCGGCACGGTGCGCTTGCAATCGAATAATCCGGTAGCTGCACCGCTCATTGATCCCAACTATTGGAGCGATCCGCACGACCGCAAGATGTCGATCGAGGGCCTGAAGCTCGCGCGCGAAATCATGCAGCAGGCTGCGCTGAAGTCCTACGTTATGGCAGAGCGCCTGCCTGGACCAAAATACAATTCCGATGAGGAATTGTTCGATTATGGCTGTGCCAATGCCAAAACAGACCACCATCCGGTGGGCACTTGCAAGATGGGAACGGACGCTTCAGCCGTCGTGGATCTGGAGTTGAAAGTTCACGGAATTGACGGTTTGCGCGTCTGCGACAGTTCGGTGATACCGCGCGTCCCCTCATGCAATACAAATGCACCGACGATTATGATGGGTGAGAAAGGCGCCGATATCATCCGCGGAAAGACACCGCTGCCCCAGGCGATCTTCACCAACGAGATGAATGAAAAGCGCCCGCGTTCACGAGCGGATATTCGTTGATCTGGAAGAGAAGGGGCGGCGAAATTGGCCGCCCATCTCCTTTCAACGCAGTCTGGTATCCAGAAATACGCCCGCTTCGCGCGCGGCGCTGATAAAGGCGTGCCGTGCCTTGTGAGCGGGCTTCCAGCCGTCAAGTGCATCGAGGCAGGCTTGCAGGGCCCGCCTGTAGCTCGGCCCCTTCTTGGTAGGCCAGTACGTTCGCAGGCATTCTATCGCTTCCCAAACGCTGGATACCGCTCGCTGACCAGCAGCGCCGAGAGTAATCATAACCGGGATGGGAAAACGCTTGTCGTTCATTACTTCCTCCATGAATGTCGGACAGTCCAGCTTCGCTTGGTTGCTGCGCTGAGCTGATCACAGTAATGCGTCGGGAGTCAGTCTGGTTCCATGACAGTTTGGCGAAATATTCTTGATCGCAGTCGGTACGAATCACACATCGTTTTGAAAGGATATCACTGATCGCGAGGGCGCACCAACCAGCCATAGAATGCGCCACAGGCAAGCAGCAAACAGGTGGCCAGGAACACGGCGCGCATGCCAAAATGACCGCCGACAAAGCCACCTGCAAGCGGCCCGACAACCTGCCCGATATATTGCGACGATGTTGCGTAGCCCAAAATGTTACCCGCGATCCCGTCTGGAACGTTGTGGCGGATCACGGCCGTGATACAGGGCAGGAGCCCGCCAAGCGAAAGCCCCATCAGGAAACGCAGGACAATCAGCTGCCAGCCCTCGGTGACAAAAGCTTGCGGTATCAGCAAGAGTGCGGAAACGGCAAGAGCTGCAACGATAACGTTCCAGTGTCCGATGCGGTCGGCAAGCTTGCCGAGACGAGATGCCGATAGGATGCTACCAAGTGCTGCAGCAGACATAACGATACCAGCAACAAGTGTCACCTGGCTCGGGTCACTGACCAGTTGTGCCACATAGACCGTAATGATCGGCTCGATCGACATATTGGCGAGCATGAGAAACATGCCTGCGAGCAACATGACAATGATAGGACGTTTGTCCGCGATTGCCATCCATCCGGCGCCCTCTTGCCTGGTCGCGTGCTTCTTCGGTGCCCGCCATTCTTCCTTGATGAAAAAACTTGTCGCCAGAAACGTGATAAAAATCACGCCGCCAGCCAACCAGAAAGTCTGGCGAATCCCGATCAAAGGCGGCAAGGCGCCGCCGACCAGCGGACCGACGAGATTACCCGCCATGATCCCGGAAGATAGCGTCCCGAGCGCCCAGCCTGTCTTCGCCTTTGGCGTCTGAGTTGCGACAAGAACTGTCGAACCCGACGCATAGCCGCCCAGCAGCCCTGTTAGCAAACGCAGGAATACCAACTGCCAGACATCAGTCGCCATGCCGATCAGCGACATGGCAACGGCCATGCCAAGACTGGCACGAATGAGCATCAGTTTGCGTCCGTAAAGATCCGCAAGCCGGCCCCAGAGCGGGGCAACCAGCGCGGCGGTGAAAAATGTGGCGCCATAGGCGACCCCCGACCACTGGACGATGGCGGCATGCTCTTTGACGCCCAGTTGCTCGACATAGAGCGGTAGAAACGGCAAGATCAGTGTCATGGCGACGATCGTGGTAAACGAGCCTAGCAGGCAAACGATCAGATTTTGCCGCCAGTAAGGCGATTGCGCGGAATTGTCGGCTTCGTGCGTTGCGGTCATGTTTGTCCCGCCAGGCTCTCGCCTTGCTGTATCGTATCCATGAAAAGACCAGATTTCGCATCGCAGAATCCGATGCGCCTCTCATTGCAAGAGCGCGAATATGCCGGTAGTTTTTCAGCTGTTTGCGGCAATAGCAATGTCACCTTGTCGGAAACGCGGCAACGCGACCTAAGGCGTATTCCGCACCCGGCCGAATGAGTGATCCATTGCCGCCAGCGCTGCGTACTCTTGCACGGCACTTCGTGCGTGAGGAGGATATTCATGCTCAAGACTTCTTCCCGCAATTTGGTAATGAGCGCCCTTCTTACGTTTGCTGTGGTTGCGCTCGTCTATGCGGAGGAGCCGGTCGATACCGCTCAGATGATCATCAAGAACCAGATCGCCGCATTCCTTAATAATGACGCAGCAGCAGCCTATTCCTTCGCGTCACCCGCGATTCAGGAAAAGTTCCTCAACCAGAATCTCTTTTTCGAGATGGTGAAACGAACCTACCAGCCCGTATTCCGGCCAGGCAATTTCGCCTTCGGCCGCAGTAAGGTTGTTGGCGATCAGGTGATCCAGGAAGTATTGATCACCGGTCCTGACGGCAAGGATTGGACGGCAATCTATCAGCTGGTGAGACAACCGGACGGCGCGTACAAGATCAACGGAGTGCAGATACTTCAGTCAGCCCCTGGTCCGGCAATCTGATGCTGGCAGTGCGGGCGGCAGCATTCTTCAGCCTGGCGGTGTTGGCGACCGGAATAGCCTTTCCGATGCGGTCCCAACCGGCTGAGCTCTGTGATTGCCGTGCATAGTAGCGATAGGATGTGTTTGACCAGTCTTTGACGGAGTTTGTGCGGCTGTCGAGAATGAGGTCACCGGCCGAGGTGCGGGCAGTCAGTACAACATGCCCCTCATTGCTGAATGGCAGACGCGCCACGGTCAGCAACAGCGATGCGGCGGGCCAGCCGCGCCTCATGAGTTCGCGTTTTTTCAGGATAGCGAAATCCTCGCAATCGCCCGCCTTCGTGGGAATAGTCCAGAGATCTTCAACACCATTGGTCTGCATGTCGCTTTGCTGCGTGATGCTTGAATTGACGCTGGCATTCACGGCTTGAAGCTGCTTGCGTTTGTCGTCAGTCAGCTGCACCACTTTGGCGCCGGACCGGGTGTTGCAAAGGCTCGCGAAGTGTTCGCAAAATGAACGGAAGGCCGGCGGGCCGAAGCCCTTGCCCGAGAGCTGCATTTCCGTCCCTTCGGCAAATGCCGAGGCTTGCGCCATGGCGATCAGGGAGAATGAAGTCAAAATCAACAGGGAACATTTTCGGGTCATTCGATGCTCTCCAGCAAACATGCAGGTCGAACTTGCGCCCAAATCCGGTAAAATCGTGGTCAAGGCACTGAACTTATGAATCAATTGTTAACGTGCTGTTACGGTATAGACCCGCGTGACATCAACGCCATCACTCGCGTGCTTTTACTTATTTAGGGTTACGAAAGTATCTACTGGAACACACCACGCCTTATTACCCAGCGCGTACTCTCGAATTAGATAATAGCGTATACACAGCAATATTCCATCGCTCTTTTTACATCAAATATAAGCAGTATTGTTGCGTAGAAAGACCAAAATCTTAAGTTTACATATTACACAAGCAATAATGCCATCAAAGGCTAGGTGAATAAATAAGATATTTTCCTGATGTGTGGAGTTGCTTGTCATCTGTAACACTTGGGGAAAAGTAAAATGCGTACAATAATAAAAAACAAAAACGAGGGAAGACGCAGCGTTTTATTCACTGTTCTGACAATTTCAGCGTTGAGTCTAGTATCAACTGTCATTCAGACCGAGCATGGATATGCGCAAACCAGACGGGCTTTGTTTGCAAGTGCATCGCAGTGCAGGCAATTGACCGACGATAATGTCGGGTTGTGCTGCTATGCGTTAAACAAGAAATTCATTCTGACGCAGCAGCAGCTCGCAATGTGTCCGCCGATGACAACGTCGGCAATCAGTTCACGGTCGAGCGTTGATCGTGAAGGTGGCGGTAATCGCACTGGCAGCGCAGGCAATCATTCGAGCAAGGGAAAGTCTGGCGACAGCAATGCTGCTGGCGCAAGCACCAACAGCAGTTCTGGCAGCAACTCCAGCGCAAGCAACTCCACGGGCAATAGCGCTGGCGGCAATCCAAGTGGCGGCAGTCCCGGAGGCAGTAACACTGGTGGGGGCAATGCCGGCGGCGGCGATACGGGCGGCGGCAATCCCGGCGGCGGCGATACAGGTGGCGGCAGCCCCGGCGGTGGTACTGGCGGCGGCAACCCCGGCGGCGGTGATACGGGTGGCGGCAATCCCGGCGGCGGTGATACAGGCGTTGGCAATCCGGGCAATTGCGATCCGGGCGGAGACAAACCGAATGGTCACCACGGAGGCCATAAGGGCGGTGATCATGGCACGGGTGATCACAAGGGCGGGCGGCCATGGCAACGATTCTGACGGTAATGACAGTTCCAACCCGGGTAATAGCAAACAACGGGGATGGATCAGATGCGGACGGTGCAAATAATGGAAGCGGCGGCCGCGGAAGCGGAGGGCATGGTCACAACAGATAGATAAAAGATTGCCCCATAGTGCCACTGAAGCGTTGGTAACCGCCGATAGGCAGCGCAAACCCTCGCTTTGAAAGGGAGCATGCACAACAGCGACAGGCTTCACCCGCAAACGGTGAAGCCTGTTTTGCTATCGACTGTAAAGCCATCCTGCCACGAGCACGACTGCGGTTATGACGATGAAAAGGATTATGTAAGGCCGTATCGGCGTGAGATACGGCTCGTATTCCGTTTTCGGTGGATCGCGATCGTTCGTGTCCATCTTCCGATCTGGTGTGTGCAAAATTTGAGAGGCCCGGCCGGGCTTGGGGGTATATGGGATAGCCGGGCCCCTGCTGGGGTCAATCAGCTTGTCCAGTCTGCACGGATGCGGCCCGTTCTTCAATTAGCCGTCAGCTCGCTATAATTTCTTAGTTTGAATTATGATCAAGCGCCCGGGATGCGGGCATCCAGCCGTTTCAGTG
>NZ_JBBNAN010000387.1:0-9496 GCF_037994405.1 Phyllobacterium sp. | reverse complement strand
CGGTCGCATCGCCGCTGGCAAAAGCCCGGTCGGCCATATCGGCATCTTGCAGAATATCTTCCCGATCCCGGAGCGAGACAATGGCGTTGTGAAGCGGATTGAGGGCATCAATCCGGTTAAGGAACGCCGTCACGATTTCGCGTGAAGAAACGCTTCCTTTATTGACAAGGCGGCTCAACCGGGCTGCCCCGAGCTTGGAGAGTTCGTTCAACTCATGTCTCCTTGACGGTCGATGAAGCCTACCACTGCATATGGCTTGGATTGCCAAATCACCATGCCAGGGCCCTTCGTCCAAAGGCAATACCACTGCGCGAATCTGAACAGCATGCGCGCGGTATCCGGTTGCGCCTGCTGTTCATGTGCTGTCAGCGCGCCAGCCTCGCATTTAGAAGCGCACTCGCCCTGGCAATCAAATGTTCTCTGACCGAAGTAGATCATGCGCTGTCTGGAGAAATTTGGCTGCGACCGGGTCGTGATTGATCCTGTACATGATGTACACATCCGCCTTGGGAGCTGGAGCGGTCAGCGGGCGGTAGACAACACCTGGACGCGAGAGATTTTTGATGCATTCCGGAACAAGTGCGACGCCAAGCCCTGCAGCAACCAGGCTTGTCAGTGAATACGATTCGACAACTTCATTTGTAATGTTCGGCACAAACCCGCTCGCCACGCAGCAATCCTGCAAATATCGCGCAAATCGGGAATCTGCCAATCTAAGGAATACAAAGCTTTCCTTGTTGAGTGCGCTCAATTCGATTTCTTCGAGCGCCGCTAACGGATGGTGTTCAGGCAGCACAACGCCAACGTCCTCGGGCCATACCACCTCGGTAACAAGGTCGGGATTGTGACTTGGCTTGCGTAAAAAACTGAAATCAGTGCGATGCGCAAGCACGGCGGCTTCCTGTTCGAGCGGACCCATTTCGTGAATGCGAACCGAAACACCGGGGTAAAGAGCACTATATGCCGCGACAAGTGTCGCCAATCGCCCGAGTAAAACCGAACCGGTCGTGCCTATATTGAGGGTCCCCACCCTTCCGGATCCAACGTCGCGCGTCTGATTGGTCGCGTGCTCGACCTGATCGAGTATGGTCCTGGCATGATTGTAGAAAATCGCGCCGGCGGGAGTGAGTTCGACATGGCGACTTGAGCGATCAAACAGCCTCATGCCCACCTGCCCTTCAAGATCTTTGATCTGTTGGCTGAGAGGCGGCTGAGAAATGTTCAATTTCTTTGCTGCAGCAGTGAAGCTCGCCGCCTCGGTTACGGCAATGAAGTAACGCAAATGCCGCAGTTCCATGACGGCTCCTATTAGCAATATGAAAAACGTCTTAATCGGGTCATATAATATATTGGACATATCGTCGACCATGCTCATAGTTACATGATCGCAATAACAGGGGCCAGCGCTTGCAGACGATGTCCGTCGACGATGTCTTGGCAATGACTCGTCTGAACGCAAATATATCCGCGGAACAGTCAAAAAGAATCAAACGAATTGATCTCAATCCCGGAGTATCGATCGTTTTCAACGCGTCAGCGCGGATGACACTCCGCCGATATTCGATCGCAGCTGACAACGACTTTTGGGAGGAAGCAGATGTCGACGTTCACAAGGTCCTTGTTTGGACAAGTTATCACCGCACTCGTTCTTGGCATCCTGGCTGGGATATTGTGGCCGCAGTTTGCCGTTCAGTTAAAGCCGCTCGGTGATGGATTTATCAAACTCATCAGGATGGTCATCGCACCCCTGGTTTTTGGCGTGGTGGTGCATGGCATTGTCAGTGCTGGCGATTTGAAGAAAGTCGGCCGAGTTGGCCTGAAGTCGCTGATCTATTTTGAGGGGGTGACAACCCTCGCACTTGCACTCGGCCTCTTGGCGGCGCATTTCTTTGGTCCCGGTCATGGAATGAACGTCAATCCGGCAAGCCTCGATGCCACCGCCATGAGTTCGTACACCGAAAAGGTCGGTCAGGTTACCAATACGGTTGAGTTCCTCCAGCGCATTATTCCTACCACGGTCGTCGACGCCTTCGCCAAGGGAGACGTTTTGCAGGTTCTTCTGTTTGCCGTCTTGTTCGGCGCGGGACTTTCGCTGATTGGAGAACGCGGCAAGCTGATTACAGATGTTATCGATCAAGCCACCCAAGTGCTTTTCAAAGTCATCGGATTTATCGTCCGGCTGGCTCCGATCGGTGTCTTTGGTGCAATTGCATATACGGTGGGTAAATACGGAATCGGATCCCTGCAGCAGCTTGGTTATCTTGTCGCGCTCTTTTACGCGACCGTATGCGTGTTTGTTTTCGGCGTTCTGGGCCTTATCTTGAGAATGGCTGGGTTCAATATTTTCAAGCTTCTGGCGTATCTGCGTGAAGAATTGATGATCGTCCTGGCAACGGCGTCCTCGGACAGTGTGTTGCCGCAGATCATGCGCAAGCTTGAACGGCTTGGCATCAAAGACTCAACTGTCGGCTTGGTTATCCCGACGGGATATTCCTTCAACCTTGACGCATTCTCGATCTATCTGACCTTGGCTGCGGTATTTATTGCCCAGGCCACAAATACGCCACTTGCCACGGGCGATCTGCTGTTAATCCTCGGTGTGGCGTTGCTTACTTCAAAGGGAGCGCATGGCATTCCAGGGTCGGCGATCGTCGTCCTCGCCGCTACGCTGTCAGCCATTCCCGTCATTCCGGTGATCGGGCTTGTTCTCGTGCTTTCGGTCGATTGGTTTGTTGGAATTGGCCGAGCCCTCGGAAACCTCGTCGGAAACTGTGTTGCCACCGTTGTCATTGCGGTTTGGGAAGGCGATATCGACAAAAAGCAAGCATATCGTGTCCTGAATGGGCAACCGACTGACGAGTTCGATACGCCCCTGGTCGAATTTGAACTGGCTGTTTCGACCAGCAGCGATGCAGGAACGTTACTGAAATCCTAGCTTAAGGCTTGGGCGGTTCGAACTGACGGTTCGCCAGACGTTCGGGCCGTGCAATAGCTCGGCCAGACACAGTATTTGCAAACCTATTCCATCAACCCGGCAAGAGCCTAGCGAGCCGCTGCCTACGACTGTTAAAGAAGTTTTATCATGAAACAGAACCATTATTACTGCCAGCAAGGGGGACATCCGCCACAGTCGAATCTGCTTACGGACAGGGCGATCTTTACGGATGCCTATGCGGTCATTCCGAGAGGTGTGATGCAGGATATCGTAACGAGTTACCTGCCGTTCTGGAGCAATACAAGGCTGTGGGTGCTTGCTCGTCCCTTGTCCGGCTTCGCCGAGACCTTTTCCCAATACATTATGGAAGTAGGGCCATCGGGTGGGAGCACGAAACCAGAGGTTGATCCGCGAGCAGAAGGGGTACTTTTCGTGCTCGATGGAGAATTCCTTCTGACAATCTCCGGAAACGATCATTTGATGAAACCTGGAGGTTATGCATTTATTCCTCCGGCTTCTGAATGGAGCGTAAAAAATGTTGGCCCAGCCCCGACCCGATTTCATTGGATCCGCAAGATTTACGAAGAAGTAGAGGGAATTTCCCGTCCTGAAGCATTTGTCACAAATGAAATGGAGGTGGCACCAACACCAATGCCGTCTACAGACGGCAAGTGGTTGACCACACGCTTTGTCGACCCCGCCGACATGCGCCACGATATGCATGTCACGATTGTAACCTTCGAGCCGGGAGCGGTAATTCCGTTCGCGGAAACGCATGTCATGGAACATGGCCTTTATGTATTGGAAGGTAAAGCGGTCTACCGGCTTAACGCGGACTGGGTTGAGGTTGAAGCGGGCGACTACATGTGGTTGCGCGCCTTCTGTCCGCAGGCTTGTTACGCCGGTGGACCGGGCAGATTTCGCTACCTGCTCTATAAGGATGTCAACCGCCACATGTCACTCGGCAGACCAGGCGGATCATTCTAAGGGGAAATGATACAGCTCGAACTGCTGCTTGAACGTCTTTCTCATCAGCCTCCCGGACGGTGGCAATAATCGAGATGGGCTGCCACAAAGCCGCCGGTATTAGACGCTGTCGCCAAGCGCTTGGCGCAGTGACTACGGCCTCAGTCAGAGCCATTTGCACATACTATTTGCCGATGGCCGAGAAATGGGCATTGGCAGATCGATGCAAATTAAATTTCATTCCGTAGCGTGGAGGACATCACAAGCCAGTTGGAATAATGTCATGACCGCTTTCGAAGATGAGCCGGCCAAAATAAACTGCCTGCAGTCGCGGCCGAATAGTCGAAGGAGCGATACTGCCCCGATGGCCCGCCGATAACGGCAGGCTTTCAAGTTGTACTCGCTTAGCTCGAAAGGAAATTGAGATATCGGAGCGGATCATACAGATCGCAACATCTACAATAAATTCGGGAAGGCTACTTCAAACAAGCGATCAAAGAGTACTGTCACCAACGCACCATTGTCCCCTCATCGTTGATACAGGCCGCGCTGGCGACGTTTGTGGATCAACAAGCAAGGTTAAGGTTGTTCGGCACCGCAGAACGACAAATTTTTCTATTTCGGGAGATCACCATGGCCATCCACTTCAATCATACGATCCTTTCGACCCACGATAGCAAGGCATCGGCAACATTCCTGGCCGAAATGCTCGGTCTCCCAGCCCCGCGCCGATGGGGGCCGTTTTATATGGTCACCACCGAAAACGGCGCCAACCTCGACTACATGGATACCGATGGCGATATTACTCCGCAGCACTACGCATTTTTGACCAGCGAAGGCGAGTTCGACGAGATCTTCGGCAGGATCCAAGAACGGGGCCTTGCCTACTGGGCCGACCCTGGTCAAACTCTACCGGGCAAGATCAACCACCACGACGGCGGGCGTGGCATCTATTTCAAGGAACGGAACGGGCATCTTGTTGAAATTATTACGCGCCAGTATGGCAGCGGCGGCTGGAATCCTTAACGATTTAGATTGTTGGGGTGTGATGGTTATGAACAGATCACGGATCCCTTTGCGCAGCTCATTCTCGACCAGAGTATCCCAGCATGGAAGGAAGGGCGCGTCTAACCCACGCTAATGCGCTAGCAAGCCGGCGCACTCCTCGGCCGAACCAGACTTTCAGGCGGTTGGAACTCCGATCTGGAACAAAGCCTTGGGACGTCTGCTGATCGTATCGATCCCACGTCCCGGCGAGTAAGGCCGGCGCGACAAGATAGAGGATGGTGGCGATCGTCACGACGCCAGTGAACCCGACATGCATTGCAAGCAGTGCGGCGAGGATCGCGCTCAGCACCGACGCACAGCCATTGATCCCCCACGCCCAGGGAATAAACGCCTGCGAGTGTGCGCCGACGTGGCCGAGGCCGAGGGGGAACGGCATGCCCATGAAGACGGCGAGCGGCGCTATAAGGAGGAGTGCGATCGCGATCTTCGCGGCATCCTGGAGTGCCAGCAGCCGTTCGAATATTAAGGGCAGCGCGAGCAGGTAGGTGGCAGAAAGGAATGCGATCATCACGACAGCGAATGCAATGCCGCGTACCGCCGATCCGCATCCGACCGCCGCCATCCAGCGTGGGGCTACGGCGCTACCGAGACCGGCGAAGGAAAGGAAACCCGCAAGCACAACAGCGACAGCGTAGAGCGGATGGCCAAGGAACAGCACGAAGCGCTGGATGAAGGCAATCTCGATGAAGAGGAAGGCCAGGCCCAAGGCAAGGAAATAGAGCCCGAAGCGCAGCCGGTGTACGGCTCTCCCGAGTGCGCGCCGGCGAAGCCAGAGCGGTAGCAGGATCAGAACAGCGCTGAGGATCATGGCCTGCACGAGCGTCGTCACCAGGATCAGGTAGCCCCAGTCGAGCATCGCTGCCCCACCTTGGGTGCGCAGCGTCAGGAGTTCAGGCAGGGCGCGCCAGCGGAAAAAGTCGAAGAAATAGGGCCGATTGTCAGTGGCCGGTGCAATATCGAACTTGTAGCGCTCGGTGAAGTCGGCTCGCTCAGGGCCTAGCAGAGCAAGGGCTCCCTCGTAGAGATATTCCTGGTCGAGTTGGTTGTAGCGGTTCACGTCGCTCGTGGAGATGCCTGGCGCCCAGGAGATGTCAAAGAAATTCTCGGCCGCGAAGCCGCGGATGGCTGCGACGTCTCCGCCCGTGAACGGCGACTTGGCGACGAGCAAGGTTGCAGTGTTCCAGCTCCGGATCAGCGCCAGGTGCCGGCCTGGCTCGGCCGCGCCGTCCGCTTCAAGCGCTACGGTAGCAGTGGCGAACAGCTTGAGGACGTCGCGCGGCGGCACCCGCAGCCATCGCGTGATGGCGATGATCCCATCCGGTCTCAGCACCGCTAGATAATCCCGCAGAGCCTCCACGGTGTAGGTGTAGTTCTCATGCATGCTCTGCACGCCGGCCGCGGCCGCGCTGAAGGAGTCAAGGAGCGGTATCTGGATCAGGTCGTAACGCTCGCCAGTAGTTGCAGCGAAGGCGCGCGCGTCGGCTAGATGCAGATGCACGTTCGGTCGGTTGAAGATGCCGCCGACGAAGTCGGCGAAGCGATTCCGAGCCAGGTCGATCATCTGCGGGTTGACCTCTACAGCATCCACGCTATCGGCTCCGGCGCGCAGCGCCAGCAGCACCTGCTCGCCGCCGCCGGCACCGAGGATTAGCATTCGCGGCCGCTCAAGGATGTGGTACGGGAGCGCCGCCGTTGTCCGGTCGAGATAAGCGACCGTCGCCGGATCGCCGCCATAGGCGGTGATCGCCGTAATACTATCGCCATCGGTGAAGACGGCGAGTTGCGCGGGCGGCTCTTGGGTGTTGGCGAGGCTAAGGCCCGGCGCGTACCGGAAAGGGACGGTCGGGCTCTCGACGACCGTCAGCAGTCCAAGCGGGCTCGATCGCTCCTCCACCACCCGCGCGTTCGGCACTTCGAGAGCCATGCGGAGGCCCTTGTACTGCGACATGTGCGGGCCGTGGGCCGTCCAGGACGGTGGTAGCCACACCGCGATGACCGCGGCTGCAAGCCCGAAGCTACCCGCGACGAGCCATCGATGGCGAGTCATGCCCGTCGCGGCGAGGGCAGCTGCCGCGAATCCCAGCGCTGCGACGAAGCACAGCGCCACAGAGGGAAAGACTAGGAACAAGAGTGCGACGGTGCCCAGCGCACCGATCCCTGCGCCGACTAAGTCGAAGGCATAAACGCGTCCGATCTGGCCAGGATAGCGGCTGAAGGCAAGGCAGATACAGGTTGCACCGAAAAAGAACGGCAGGGTCAGGAGAGCATAGCTGGCTGCCAGCCAACCGAGCTGCCGCGGATTCCAGACGATCTCGAGCGCGTTGAACGGCAGGCGTTCGGCACCGGCGAAGCTGGCAACCGCAGTAATGGCGAACAGCGCTGCCGACGCTGCGAAGGCGGCCGGGTACCGCTCCACCAGGGGGCGGCGGGCCAATGCAACGAATGTACCGCTCGCGCCGAACCCCAGGAGCGCGATGCTTATGATCATATAGGCAAAATAATGCCACTGAATGATCGAGAAGAGCCGCATCAGCAGCACTTCGTAGGCAAGGGTCGCCGCCGATATGAGACTGACCGGCAGCAGGCGCCCTGCTCTCATCGGGCCCTGCCTCCCCTCAGCGGCACAAAGCTCACCGGCAGCAGCTGCCGGGTCGTTATGCTTCCGTCCCGTCGCTTCTCGACCAGCATGAGAAACTGGGTCGCGAAGGGACCTCCCACGGGGACAACCATCCGCCCCCCTTTGGCGAGCTGTTCGACCAGCGGCGGCGGGATGTAGCTGGCAGCGGCAGTCACCACGATGCCGTCGAAAGGCGCGTGCGCAGGCCAACCATAGTAACCGTCGCCTACCTTCACCTCGACATTGTCGAAGTGGAGCTGCGCCAGTCGGGCGGCCGCCCGTTCGCCCAGTTCCGGTATGATCTCAATCGAGTATACCTTCGCTGCGAGCGGCGACAAGACGGCTGCCTGATAGCCCGAACCAGTGCCTATCTCGAGGACAACGTCTCCAGGCCCGACGTTGATCAGGTCGGTCATCAGCGCGACGATGAAGGGCTGCGAGATCGTCTGACCGTATCCGATCGGCAGTGGCCGATCTTGATAGGCCGCGCCGCGCTGCTCCTCGGGCACGAAAAAGTGGCGCGGCACCTTCCCCATCGTCTTCAGCACTGCCGGATCGATGCCCGAGCCCTCGACCGCCGACGGCGCCGAGCTGGCGTGCAATTTGATCGTTTCGATCATCGCCGCACGTTCGGCGAGGCGATCCTGAGCGGACGCGGACGTCGAGACCACGGCGGCAGCGCTTGCGAGAACCGCGGCCAGTAACGCTCGGCACTGGGCTAGTGGACGCATGACCTCTCTCCCGGCTATAACGCCGAGTATAGTGGCAGCGGAGGCAATTTTGAACAAACTTCGCGGCTCTCCGCTGCTCTCCAGCTCAGTAATTTGCAGAACCTTCACCCTCGCGGGGCAACGGCCCCGCCCGCCCCTAGTCGCTCGGAAGAGCCCGTTTCCGCTCTGCAGATAGCCCCAGTAAGTTCACCGCCCGCTTGACATGAAGGTCACGGCGCAATCTGGAGTTCGCCCGTGAGCTCGCTAACAAGGCCGTGCGCAGCATCGATCCGCACGTGTACAAGGGCGCCAGCAAGCAGTTTTTAACTCGCCTACAGCGAAAGGAGCGCAGGTTTTATCAGTCCCGCCACGAGTGACCCGGCAGACACCGCCAATGTCATCATTCGACCGCCGATCGCGTGGGCGCGTGCGGCGCTTGCCGGGCTCGCCCTTCAATGGGTCGTGTCCTTACCGTTCATGCCAGCCTCAGTGCCCGCGGGCCGGGTCGGTGGGCTGGTGTTCGTCCTCGCACTGGCGCTGGTCGCCTGGGCGATCGCCACCATCACCAAGGCCGGCTCGAACGTGCCCACCAGCATGCCGACCACTAGTATCGTCGAGACCGGACCCTACCGCTTCACGCGCAATCCCATCTACCTCGGCATGTTTCGTGGGCTCGTCGGTCTCGCCATTGCCTTCGACAGCCTTTGGCTGCTCGGTACGCTCGTGCCCTTCGCCCTCGTAATTCGCTACGGCATGGTGGCCCGCGAGGAAGCCTATCTCGAAGGCAAGTTCGGCGACGCCATTACCACTACCGCACCCGCGTGCGGCGCTGGTTGTAGCGCCTGGCAGCAGATCGATCCCGAGGTGGTGGACCCTGAGCGCGCCGACAGGTGCTCGCAGTTTCCGTTCGCCGGCCTTCTGCCGATCTCGGAAATCTGCACCCTACGCTTGCTGAGCGACAAGCCATGTAGAGGCTATTGGGGTCATAGCACCAGCGGACTAGAGAATTATCGATAAGCGCTTTCCAAGCTCCGGTCGGCCGCTTGTGAGATATGGTCGTGGCGACGGATGATTTCGCAGATGCGTCAACCTAGACTTGATGGTACTGAAGGCAAAGTCCGATTTCCACCCGAATGCACATGGGCGAAAGACTGTAAGTTGAGAATCTGTTAGCTCTTTTCATAGGAATAGATGCCAATG
>NZ_JBBNAN010000386.1:0-14462 GCF_037994405.1 Phyllobacterium sp. | reverse complement strand
AGCTCGTTCGTTTAATTCTATATCCGTGCATCTGCCCTTGGACTAAGCACATAGGGACGTGGTTATACTTGAATATAGTACGGATTCTGGCGTGCACCGACCCATCTCAAGCTGAATCTGGGACCATTGCAGCTGATTCGCGAAATTGGGGATGGGCGGATATTTCGAGTCTTTCCTGGGATCACCCGATCGCCAGGGCGAGCTTCCTGCTTGTGAACGCTTCGGCAAAGCGCTCCTCCGCGCGGCACTCCATGCCGCGCAAGCGGGCAAGGCCTTTGAAGGTCAATTCGTCAAACCAGTCCTTGGATCGCTGCGTACCGAAATGTTTGAGCAGAAGCTCAACCTTGCGATCCATGATGGCCGTGGTAAGCGGAACATAGGTATTGTGCTGCGACAGGTCGCCGTCCCACTTCGGAATCTCATATTCGAGGACAAGATGGTTACGGAAAATATTGGTCGTCAGCCGGTTAACTTCGCGGTGGTCCTGATGGGCGTCATCGCGGGCATGGGTGAAAATCACGTCGGGTGATATTCGGTCGCGCAGTGCAGTCAGCCATTGCTTGATCTCACGGGTCTGGCTGGGAAAGTAACTATCCTCGAATTCGGCGAGCTCAATTTTGTGGGAAGCTGCACCATCGAGGAAGGCAAGAGCCGAATCGCTCGCCTCACGGGCGCGGACGCCCGGTGCACTCAGCACGCACCAGTGAACATCAAGCAGCACCCCTTCGGATATGAGACGCAGCATTGTTCCGCCGGCGCCGATTTCGATGTCATCCGAATGGGCGCCGAGACAAAGGACGGAGAGACGTTCTCCGCGTTTCGCCAAAGGCAATTGCCTCATAGCGCCTTGACCATGCGGATATTGGCACCGTCCTTTACCGAGCCATGGACGGTCCAGGGCATCTCTCCCCGTTCGACCATTTCCTGCAGCGCTTGCCAGTCGCGAAGCGTATCCATTGAACGCCAGAAGCCTTCATGCTTGTAGGCCATGAGCATGTCATCGGCGATCAGCCGCGTGAAGGGCTCCAGAACGAGCTCCTCTGTTTCCCGCATGTAGTCGAAGATCTCGCCGCGGAACAGGAAATAGCCGCCATTGATCCAGATATCGGAGCGGTCGGATGAGCGGAACTCGCGAACGCGGCCATCTTCGGCAATGTCGGCGAGATGGTAGGTGAGCGGCGGACGCACTGCCAGGAAGCAAGCAATCTTGCCGCTCGCCTCAAATTTTTCGATCATGTCGTCAAGGTCGACATTGCTCAGACCGTCGCTATAGTTGGCGAGGAATATCTTTTCATTGCGGACCTGGTCGCGCACGGCCCAGAGCCGTTCGCCAATGTTACGCCAGATTCCGGTGTCGATGAGCGAAATGCGCCAATCCTTCTGGGATTCCCCCAATACCTCTACATTGCCATCGCCCGTGACGACGCAATCCGAAAATGTCTGCGGCCGGCAGTTAAGGAAGAAGTCCTTGACGACATTTGCCTTGTAGCCAAGGCACAGGATGAAATCGTCGTGCCCGTAGTCGGCATAATATTGCATCACATGACGGAGGATCGGCTGTGACCCCAGCGGAATCATCGGCTTGGGAACGTTCTCCGAATATTCACGGATGCGGGTGCCCATTCCGCCGCAAAACAGAACGACTTTCATGGCTTCAGCTCCTTCGGGTCGATGATGCTGACGCCCGGAATGGGGACAACGAATTTTGCGCCCCATTCCTGGACATGGCGCATCTGCGCAACGATCTCGTCCTTGAGATTCCAGGGCAGGATCAGAATGTAGTCGGGCTTCATCAGATCGATGGCTTCGACCGGTTCAATCGGAATGTGCATCCCTGGGGTATAACGGCCGTGCTTGTAGGGATTGCGGTCTACGGTGAAGTCGAGGAAATCTGTTCCAACACCACAGTAGTTGAGCAGCGTATTGCCTTTACCGGGTGCACCGTAACCGCAGATGGTCTTGCCGGCTTCCTTCGCCGCAATAAGGAAGGAAAGCAGTTCGCGTTTCACTTTGCGGGCGCGCTCGACGAATGAAGTGTAGACGGTGATCTTGTCGAGGCCAGCTTTGATCTCGTTGTTCAATACCCGCGCTACGTTAGGTTGAATCGGCCGTGCGCTGGTCTGATGCGAAAGATGAACGCGTAGCGATCCACCATGTGTCACCAACTCCTCCACATCGATGACTTTCAAGCCATGCTTTTTGGCCATGTGCTGGATCGTCAGCAGTGAGAAATAGGAGAAGTGTTCGTGATAGATCGTATCGAACTGGTTCTCCGCGATCAGTTTCTCGATGTGGGGAAACTCGAGGGTGATTACGCCTTCTGGCTTCAACAGAAGTTTCATGCCAGCGACGAAATCATTGAGATCCGGAACCTGCGCCAGGACATTATTACCGACGATCAGGTCGGCGCGCAGCCCTTCATCAATGAGTTCCTGCGCATATTTCTCGCCAAAGAATTCGACCCGGGTCGGGACGCCCTTCTCTATAGCGACCTTCGCGACATTGGCGGCCGGTTCAACGCCGAGCACAGGAACATTGAGCGGGATGAAATGCTGCAGCAGATATCCGTCATTGCTAGCCAGTTCGACCACGAGGCTGTCGCGATTGAGTTCCAGCTGGCGCGCCATTTGATGGCAATATTTTTGTGCATGTGCGACCCAGCTCGTCGAATAAGAGGAGAAGTACGCATATTCCTCGAAAATGGCCTGCGGGCTGACATATTCGTTCAGCTGCACAAGCAGGCATTGTTCACAAACGAAAACGTGGAGAGGATAATATGGCTCCATGGAGTCGATCTGTTCGCGCGGAACGAAGCTCTCGCAAGGGGGCGACATTCCAAGATCAATGAACGTGTGCTTCAAACCAGTGCCGCACAGGCGACAATGATGGACTTTGTCGCTCGGGCGGTTTGCCAACAAAAGAGTACTGGTTTGAATGTTCATACCTTCGCTCCTGATCCACTAAACACAGTCAGCCGCCCAGAATGAATTCTGGCGCAGGACTGATCTTCATCCCATGGCAACGAAGGTACGGCGTCTGGTCCTTGCGGGCGATATGACAATGCGATCAGTCGCCTCATCCGAACGGTGGAACGTCATCGTGGTTTGTCCATCAAACGGAGTGCGCGTGAGCCGCCGCAACATCGTTTTGCAGGCACAACAACAATGTCGGCGCTGGATTTTTGCCGTTTTTGGCTACCCCTTATTGTGAGTTTCCCTTTGCCAACGAGTTTGACAAAATCACGGGGCTCCAAACGGGGCTGGATACGGCAGAGCACGAGGCGAGGCAGGATGAGATTTACGGAAACGGAACTAAATGGCGCCTGGCTGATCGAGACACTTCCCACGTCCGACGAGCGTGGATCCTTTGCTCGCACCTTTTGCGTCAACGAGTACCAGGAACATGGCCTCGAAACGACGTTCGTCCAGCACAGTGTCTCGCATTCCGTGAATAAGCACACTTTGCGCGGTATGCATTTTCAGACAGCGCCGCACGCCGAGGTAAAGGTGGTCTCCTGCATCAGGGGCGCGATAATGGACGTCATCATCGACTTGCGTCCGCATTCACCGAATTACAGGCGCTGGGCCGCCTACGAATTGTCGGACAGCAATAATCGTCAACTCTACATTCCCAAGGGGTTCGCCCATGGGTTCCAGACATTGCGTGATGACGCGGTGGTTTCCTACCTCATCTCTGAATTCTACAATCCGCAAGCATCAACTGGTGTGAGATGGGACGATCCGGCATTCGCGATAGACTGGCCGGCAGAGCCGACTGTATTGTCGGCCAAGGATCGTGCGTGGCCGTTGTTGGATACTGCCGAGACCTGATTTTACGATTCGGCTTCGGCAAGGAGACCGTTTGCGAGCAGCAACTTTGCAGCGCGGGCAATGTCGCGGAACGACATCCCGGACCGCTGTGCTATATCGAGCAGCGAATGGTTGCCGTCAGCCAGATTAAGAACCCAAAGATAGCCCATCGCAGTTTCCCCTGCCGCCTTGTCGCCGCCGAGAGCTGAATAAAGCCCGCGGCGACCGAGTTGGGGTTCGCCTTTCGGGAAAAGGTTCACCGGTGTCCAGTTCATCTCGAGGACATCGATCACTTCCATGATCATCCGGTAGGACGAAGCCAAATTTTCCGGCGAGATGAAATCCAGATTATCTGCCGAAGTATGGTATTGCGGAAAGGTACCGAAAGCACTGCGCTGGAAAAGCCCGACGGGAAGGTCAAAGCCAGGCGAACAATATTGGCGTTCGTCATAGCCATAGGGACTGAAATCCTGGATGGTTCCCCGACGCCCTTCCAAACCCAGGACGTACTGCATTGCCTGGTCGATGACCGCATTGCCGCGGCGGCTGCGTTTGTAATTTGGTCCGCCGCCGTCACCGACACAGGAGACGATCAACCCATGGTCAATTCGAGAAATCTTGTCCTCGTTGGATGCGAGCCAGGTGAGCGCGCCGATCGTACCTGGCGCAAAGAGAAACCTGTAATTGTAGCGGGTCTTGCGCGAGCGCATGGCCCTGGCCAGGCACGCGAGCAACGCCAGACCGGAGCAATTGTCATTGGCAAGTGACGGATGGCAAATGTGCGCGGAAAGCAATACGTCTCTGTCCGACTGGCCCTTGTGGAAATATTCACCATAGGTCAGATGCCCATCGCTCTTTTCAGCATCGATCAGGACTTCGTACTCACCGTCCTCCAGCTCAAGCAGTGCGTTATGCGCCATGCAGAAGCCCCATTGTTCGCTATAGTATGAGGTTCTGTAGGGTATGAGATCCGGCTGCTCCGGTAGGGTGTAGATATGGGATTTAAGCTCGCTGAGTGGCATCGTTCGATGCACGGCCATGCTGTAGCCAAGAACATGCAAATTGTGGTCAGCGAAATCGACGACCTTCCGGCCCGCACCGTTTTTGATATAAGCGTCGCGGATATTCCACTCCTGCGGCACGGTCCAATCCAGCACCTGCATCCCCGTGGGTACTTCGCGCTGTGTCAGATCGATCTGCTGAGCGAGAACGTGCAGCGTTTCACGCACCCCGTCCCCGGTTATGCTTCGGCAGATCGGAAAGAGGCGGGCCGCCAGCGCGTAGATGCGTATCCCCACATCCACTTCCGCGTCGGCGGCCGATCTGATTGTATCGAACGAGACCATAAAGCTGTTCATGGCGTTGCTGTCATATAACGGCGTCAGCCAGGGCCGGGTGCCGGGTCGATGACGGAACACGGCGCAGGTTGCTGTTGAGCGTACCTTCATCGAGAGATTTCCGGATATGGCTGATGCGCTGGTAGCGGGGTCCTTCGAACTCCTGCAACGTCAATCCCGCGCTCACATAGGCCGCGTGAAGCTGTTCAGCACCAGCGCGTGCGTCCCAGACCGGTTTGAAGGCCGGGAGCACCCGGGCAATCTTTTCGAAGCTGACGCGATAGGACCGGGTATCAGGTCCGGCGTCCTCGGCAAATTCCAGCCGGCAACCGGGAACGACCTGTGCCACGATCTCGGCGATTTCCCGAATGCGATAATTGTGCGCGGATTGGCCGACATTGAAGGCTTCGTTGTGTACCTTGTCTTTTGGCGCTTCCATTGCAGCGAGGAACGCCCGTGAGATATCTTCGATGTGGACGATCGGCCGCCACGGTGAGCCGTCGGATTTGAGCATGATGACGCCTTCGGTGACTGCCCAGGCGACCAGATTGTTCAAGACGATATCAAAGCGCAGCATCGGAGACAGGCCATAGGCAGTGGCTGGGCGCAGATATGTTGGCGTGAAACGATCGTCGGCAAGCTCCGCAATATCCCGCTCGGCGAGAACCTTGGAACATCCATAGGCCGTAACCGGATTGAGTTCGCCGGTCTCGTCGATCATGCCTTCGCCAGACTTGCCGTAATTGCTGCAGGATGAGGCAAAGAGGAAACGGGGTACACCAGCCGCCTTGGCAGTTTTGGCGAAGTTGACACTGCCCCGGTGGTTGATCTCATAGGTGATGTCCGGATTGAGATTGCTCAGCGGATCATTCGAAAGAGCGGCCAAATGGATGACCGCGTCGAAGCCCTTGAGGTCGTTAACCTCGACATCGCGCACGTCCTTGCATAGCGCCGGAATCTCCTTGATGGAGCCACCAGGCGCATAGGAGCAGCTGCGATAGAGCTCGGCGTCGTAACCGTGAACCTCATGCCCTGCCTTCATCAGGAAGGGCACCATGACCGATCCAATATAACCACGATGTCCCGTCACGAGTACTTTCATTGCTACCTGTCCTTCTGCAATGTTTATCTAGCTGGTGAGACGGTACTTCCGGGCGGGTTTGACGGCGAGAGAGGAGTTCGGAGGATCGGGACGGCAATAGGACTAAACCTTCGGCAGATGTGCTACGCCTTTTGCCCGATCTGACTTTGTTGCCAATGCCTGCTGCCCTAACTGGCGCCGGCCAGTACAAGTACCCAATCCACATTATCGGCAGAATTGCGTTTCCGGGGTGTTTCGAATTTAACCGTGTCGACCTGATCAGCTTTTTTCTGGACCGCTACGGTATATTTGCCGGAGGCTGGGTCAAACCAGCGTGCTCCCGTTAAAGATGGCGAGAGCGCATTCTTGTTGAGCTCGACACTGTGCCTGCCGAAGAGGTAGATCACTGCCAAACTCCCATCGGGCGATCGGCTGCCAATCGCATAGCCTTGCGCAGTCTCATCCTGCGCCACAAGCAGTTTGCCCTGTTCCGGTTCAAGCTTCCACCAATCGATACCGTTAAAGAATTCCTTGAGATGCGTCATGCTTTGTGAACCCCGGCTGGACAAGGCTTCGGGCCAGCTCATGAATTGCTCGCGCACGCCGGGCCCGTAGAAATGCCATATGGGATTGTTGCCGACGATCTGGCCGCACGCGCCGGACAGGATTGCGCTATAGGCGATGCTGCGGACGGTTTGCTCCGTTGCTCCCTGCTCCCCCTCATAGATGCCCTCGATCAGGAAGAATGGGCTCACCGGCCCTTTGATGTAGCGAAGGAGCGATTTTGCAGCTACGTCGCCGTATGTATAGATCGTATCGAGGTCAAGCCATGGGGCGCCTTTCCAGTTCAGTGCGACATCCGTATCGCGGCTGGCATGAAAAGTCTGGAGCGCATCCGGGTCCGTCTCGGCGATACCCTCGGCAAGCGCGTTCGCTAGAACCCTGTCGGGCGGGTCGAAGTCACCACCCTGGACCCAGATGATGTTGTTGTATTTCTGGAGGCGCTGGCCGAGATATCGGCCATAGGACTTGACCGCGTCAGGTCCAGCTGCGGTCATTTCCTTAAACCAGCCTTCGCCTTCGCCATTCACCCCCATGTAGGCTGGGGTCAGCAGTACCAGGAAGCCTCGTTCACGGGCTCGCTGCAAGATCCAGTCGGCATCATCGAAATAAGCATCGTTGGGCTTCGAGAAAGCAGCATTCACATCAAACGGAGCACGTTTGTAGAAGTTGCGCGGCGCGTTGCGGCTGAAACGGTGTTCGATCAGATTGACGAGGATCGTATTGAAGCCGCGCCGCTGACGATCGGCAAGATATTTTTCGGCATCCTCTCTCGAGAGGTCGCCGATCAAAGACCATGCGGTGTCACCGGTTATGAGAAAAGGCCGACCCGCTGCATCTTCAAGATAGCGATGATTTTCTGCAACGCGCAGCGGAAACACTGTCTGCTGTGCATTGGCGGCAAATGAATACAGAATCACCATTACCAGAAACAACTGGCAAAGGCATTTCCGGATGAAATCAGCCATGCGCAGCCAATTCCAGATTGCGGACTGGAGTAACTTGCGAGTTGAAGCGCCGGAAAACGACTTGCGACGGCCGGCCAACGAGGTAGTTGCCAACACCATTCTCGAGTGCCTGCTTATAGACACCAAGTGCTCCATCGACAGCCTCGATCGTTCGGGCGACGTCCTCGTCGTTATGGGTGTAGCTGACGACAAGCGAAGGCATCAACACGCCGCGCTTGATGGTTTCCTGCAGGAACAGTGTCCGGAAGGCCTGGGATTGTACTCTGTCCTGGTCAAGCGTCGTATACGCCAGACAGCACGCACGGCCTGTCGCCTGCACGAATGCACCTAGCCCATGACGTGTCGCGACCTGCGCAATGCCGACCCGCAGGGCCTGACCTTGATTGTACAGATGCTCGACGACTGGCTCATTTCGATAGACGCGCATCGTTGCGATTGACGCGGCCAAAGCATGGGTCTCGGCACCGTGCGTGGTCGACAAGAGGAAGACACGAGGGCTGTCAGTCTGTTCCAGGCCGCCAAGCTTCATATGCTCGCGCTTGCCCGCCAGCGCCGAGACTGAGAAACCGTTGCCTAGCGCTTTGCCAAAGCAGGAAAGGTCCGGCTCGATACGATAAAACTGCTGGGCGCCGCCTCGGTGCCAGCGAAAACCCGTGATCATTTCGTCCAGGACGAACAAAGCACCGTTCCGATGGCAGAGATCGCGCGCCTCATGAAGAAAGTTGTTCTCTGGATCGTCCCCGCGCGACGGTTCAAGGATCAGACAAGCGATCCTCCCCGGAAAGCGGTTAAAGAGGGCGCGCACGCTTTCGATGTTGTTGTATTGAAAATCGACAGTTAGTTTTTGCACCGTTTCCGGGATGCCGGCATTCATTACGGTGTCGCCAATGAACCAATCATCGGTCGAGAAAAATGGGTGATCGCCGCAGCGGGCGATCATATCGCGTCCCGTTGCGGCACGTGCAAGTCGCACGGCGCCTGACGTCGCATCTGATCCATCCTTGCAGAATTTCACCATCTCCGCACTGGTGATGGTCTCAAGAAACGTCTCGGCACATTCCACTTCGATATCGGCGGGCCGTGTAAAGTTGCAGCCGAGCTGCAGCTGGCGCATCGCTGCCTCAAGCACGCGTGGATAGGCATGGCCTAACCCAACGGCACGGTTTCCCATACCGTATTCGATGTACTCATTGCCGTCGACGTCCCAGACGTGACTGCCAAGTCCCTTTGCAATGAATCCTGGCGACAACACGGGGTATTGGTCGTCACCCTTGGCATAGGTGTGAGCGCCACCTGGAATGAGATGATGCGCCAGCGCGCGAAGCTGGTTCGACTTTTCAAAGTTCCTGATCGATGACGCCATTTGCCAAGCCCCGTTTTGAAAACATTGGCCAGGTGCCACGACGGCACTTTGACCTCTATCATGGAATATGACTGGCTAATCACAGAATTTCACTTCGGCAATTCAGTCATCCGCAGGCATCAAAAGACGTAAGTTAGATTCGCTCCCGCATGACTCTTAGCCAGTTCTTGATCGGCGTTGGGATGAATGTCCGCAACCCGGAACGCAGTCCCTTTGGCAGCGACCAGTGATCGAGATCGAGAGGCTGAGCAATGGCCGGCCTTTTCTCGTCAAGCTGCCTGATCACATTGAAATATCGCTGCGCCATCGCATCAATCGTGAAATCGTTCTCAGCCTTGTGCCGCGCCGCGCTCGAAAGCAGTCGTGCGGCCCCTGGATTTGCTGCAACTCCTGAAATAAGACGTGCAGCCTCCTGGGCATTGCCGATCGAAAATAGGAAGCCGTTTAGGCCGTCATCGACGATCATGTCCGTGACACCGCGGATGCGGGAGACAACCGGAATGCACCCAACCGCCATGGCCTCCGTCAGCGTCAGCCCAAACCCCTCAAACCGCGAGGGCATAATGAGCACATCCTGCCGAACCAGCATCCTGTGCACTTCCTTGGGATGGACTGCACCCAGTAAATTTACCCGTCCTGCGTGCCTTGCGAGTTTCAATTTCAATGCCGGCAGGTCCGGGCCATCGCCGGCGACAGTCAAGTGGATCGAACTATCCAGTCTGTCCAGAATGTCAGGGAGCCAAAACACTCCTTTGGAGGCATCTTCAATGCGTCCAAGGAAAACGACCCGCAACGGTTCCCCTGTGCGCGGAATCCTTTCGAGGTTTCGTGACGATCGCGTATCGGCTGCGTGCGGAATGGCAAAGGTTCGATCCTTGGTGAACCCCAGCGTCTCGACAAGGTCGCTGCGAATACGTTCCGAGACGCCAACCGCCGCATGGACGTGATCCCTGACGGAGGAGGCTGCGGCGTAAGTCCCGGCTGTAATGTTGTGCACGATCATGATGCGAAGGATTTTCTCGGGCAGATAACGGGCGATATTGGTTTGTATCCTGTCACTGAGGACATTGATGAACACGCCATCATACCCACCGGATTGCACCGCGACGGCGAGCTCCTTCGCCTGATCCTTTTCCGTTTGCAGGCCATCCGTTTTCACAGCGGTCCCAAGCGCAAATTCGGGAAACCACTCAGGGTCGCTCAGTGTTTCGCTTTGCCCCATTGAAAGCCAGCACACTTCGATCCCGTAAGCCGCAAGTCCTTCGCGCAATTGTTTGAACACCGAATAGGTGCCGCCAATATGGGGACGCACAAAATAAGCGAACTTCATGAATCTCGATCCCGACAGAATTTCCCTGCACAATCATAGTGCGAGAAGGCTGTGGAACAGAATGTGCCGTGAAGGGTGAATGGTGCAGCCTTTTGGTGGAACACCCCAGTCATTCGGTTGTTGCCGATATTCCATTAGCCATGTGTTGTTTTTCGCCGCCGGGCGACAAGATCATTCGGACAACAACGTCCAATGACTCGCGCCGGCAAGCACTTCAGGCCCGAGCAAGAGTGGCTATGCTCGGAAACAATACCGTTAGCGGTCCGAATAAAGAGCGATTGTGGGGCTTGAATGAAGATCGGCTTATTGGGTCAGTTTGGCAGTGGCAATACCGGCAATGATGGCTCGCTCGAAGCGATGCTGGATTTTCTGCGTGCGTCCAAACCCGATGCCGAGCTTTTGTGCATCTGTTCCAATCCAAAAGCCGTCACCGAAAAATACAACGTAGCGGCGATCAGCATTGGCGGTTTCGTGGCAAAGGGGCGATGGTTCAATCGCATCAACAAGGTCTTCGCCGATGTTCCCCGCAGGATGGCAAGTCTTCTTAGCGTGTTGACCGGATTGCGAGGAGCGGATCTGCTGATCATTCCAGGCACCGGTATTCTGGACGATTTTCAGGAAACGGCTTTCGGCTGGCCCTTCGTGGTTTTCAGGTGGTGCCTGGCGGCGCGACTGCGTAATGCGCGCGTTGCCTTTGTCAGCATAGGTGCCGGCCCCATCGAGCATCCATTGAGCCGATGGTTCCTTACGTCCGCTGCGCGTATGGCCCAATACCGATCCTTTCGCGACGATTTCTCGCGTGAGTACATGAAGGGTGTGGGGCTCGATGTCAGTCGCGATCCGCGCTATCCCGACATCGCGTTTCGGCTTCCCGCACCGGCTTCAGCCCCTGCAAGGGATTTGACGCGCACGACGGTCGGCGTCGGCATAATGGATTACCATGGATGGTCGAAGGTAAATGCCGGCGGCGAGACCATCTACCAGACCTATATTGGTAAACTTAGCTCCTTCATTTGTTGGTTGGTCGAAGAGGGCCACGACGTCCGTTTGCTAACGGGTGACCTGCGAGACTGGAAGGCGGTAGACGATGTTCTTGCGAAAATCGCAGCTTCAGGATCGGCCTTTGCCTCAGACCGCATCACGATCGGTCACGGACATTCGCTGCAAGAACTAATGGACGAAATCGGACAAACCGACATGGTTGTCGTCTCTCGCTACCACAACGTAGTGTGCGCACTGAAGCTCGGTCGTCCGACTATTTCTCTGAGCTATAACCAGAAGAATGATTACCTTCTGGCACAATTTGAACAAGCTCATTACTGCCAGCACATCGAGACCTTCGATGTTGAGGCACTTAAACGCCAGACAAAACAGATGTTGGGCGACATCGACGCGGTCCGGCTGCAAATTGCGAAGTCAAACGGATCGTTTCAGAAAAAGCTTTCAGAACAGGAAGAACTTCTGCTCGACCGCGTTATTAGCCCGCTCGCCAAAGCAAAACGACACTCCTGATCCACACTATGCTGTCTTTGCGATACGTCTTGTCAGCGCAGAGAGGCTCGCTTTGGCGAGAGATGAAGCATCCGACCGATGCACGAGATAGCTGACAGGCGGGAGGAGCGCTGCGACGGGACGCAGACGCACCGCGTGCACTAGCAGATCTCGCCACCCGCGCTCGCCGCGGCATAGCAGCGAAATGGCAGACCAGTAGGCCCGGTCGCTTAGCGCACGCCGGGCGAGCC
Source organism: Phyllobacterium sp. (assembly GCF_037994405.1). Taxonomy (GTDB): domain Bacteria; phylum Pseudomonadota; class Alphaproteobacteria; order Rhizobiales; family Rhizobiaceae; genus Phyllobacterium. The sequence goes on along the minus strand of NZ_JBBNAN010000386.1, from coordinate 2,271 downwards.
GCAACAAGTTATCCGCATTGTCTAAATCTGCACCGGCGCCGTTGAAAAATGAGCGGTAGGCTGCTTCGAACTCAATGCTCCATTGGCGAAGATTCCCGACAGTTGCCGACTGGTTGAACTGATGAACCCGCGCGACCGCCTGCACGGTGTCAGTTGCCGCAATCGATCCCCAAAGCGTAAAGCGCAGCCACATTTCGAGATCGTCCGTGTGAGTCAATTTCGGATTGTAATGCCCCACCTGCTTCTGAACGGAAGTCCGGACAATAACGGTCGGGCCGCTGATAATATTCCGGCCGCTTCGGCTGATGTCCTGCAGGAATGTGGGGCCGTCCTTGATCGTCCAGCGTGGGCGCTCGGTTGAACATGCGTTTTCAAGCACTTCTTCCGTTCTAAGAAAGCGCGACGCGCCATAGGTCAGGTGAACCTCCGGATGGCTTTCCATGAGGTCCACGGCATGTTCCAAGGCTCCGGGTGCCAGATAGTCGTCCGAACAGAGGATAAGGAAGTAATCGGACTGCGCCCAATCAATTCCGTCATTGAACGATTGGTGCGGTCCACGGTTCTTTTCTCGCAGCAGCAGCTCCACGCGAGAATCCGATGCCGCCAGGTCCCGAGCGATCTGTTGGCTGTCGTCCGCTGAAGCATTGTCGATGATGAGAATACGCAGCTTGTCGATGTTCTGACTGAGAACGCTGCTGACGCAATGGCGCAGATAGCGGCCGTAATTGTAGTTCGGTATGACGACGTCGACCGACTTCATTGCAGCCACCTTTGAAATGTTGAAGATTTCCTGGTGATCATTCAGCCGCAACTCCATGCTTGCTTGACAGGAGTCGTGGCATGAAGTGCTCGGCAATCTTGATCAGTTCTTCGAGGAATGGATGTTTGGTTAGGGCCAAGGCTGCGAGCCACCCAATCGCGGAGAGCACACTCGCCACCACGGCCAATGCGATTGACAAATCGAACCGGAAGCCATGAGCGCCAAGTACCGCAAGCGGTCCCAGAATAGCCCCCAAGGTCACGAGAGCGCTCTTGTAAAGGATCGCCAACAGCTCCTGCCAGGCGAATGGCGCGTGCCGGCGAACATATATGAGCGAAATGATCATCTGGAACGGCTGAACGATGAACTGGCTCAGCACCAACGGGTATAATCCGAAAAAGCTCGCAGTACAGATGACGATCGTCGAGAGCCCACGCCCGATGAAATTCGCCTCGAACGCCTCCCTGTTGGCGCCGAGCGCCACCAATACCGGAAAGGTCAGGATGTTGGGAAACCAGAATATGGCGGCGATTGAAAGGATCTGCACGAGCGGAACGGCCTCATCCCAAGCTTGCCCGAGCGCGACGTGAACGATCGGATATGCCAGGATTGCAAGAACGATGAGCGCTGGCCAATAGAGGGCGGTGATGTAACTGATAATCGTCAAATAAGCTTCTTTCACGCTTCGCTGCGCCCTGACCTCAGCGGCGAAAGCAGGAAATGCCACCGAGAAGATGGCTGAGAGCAAGAACTTGTCTGGAAGGCCGCAGACCAGATTGGCGCGGTTGAAGAGGCCGACGGCGGTAAGGGGCATAAAGCGACCGAGCACAAGCTGCGGGAGTGCCTCATAGGTGCGATCAAGGACAGTGGACGCGCCTTTGTACCCACCAAATACGAAGAACGCACGCCAGCCTGACAGACAGGGATAGTACATCCAGAAAATCGGTCTGGCATGGAAACCGAGTGCCATTCTGACCGATGCCGAGGCAAAGGTTCCCCAAGCGAAGCTCATATAGCCGAAGTCGAGCCATGCCAGGAGCACTGTCACAACGGCATTGGTAATGCTGCCGAGCGCATTGATGCGCGTTAGCGTTCCGAATTCCATGTCGCGGCGCAACAGGGCCGCGATGGTACTCACCGACGCATCTATGACACCGGATATGGCCAGAATATAGATGAACATATCCAGATTGGGCTGGGCATAGAACGTTGCAAGCCAGGGCGCCAATATTGACAGAAAGGAGCAGATGAGGACGGAAAACCCGAATATAAGGGTAAAGGCCGTCCGAACATCTTCTCGAGAAACATTGTCCCGTTGGATGAGATATTCCGACGTTACGAATTCCCTAAAATTGAATGCAATTGTACCGATACCGAGACCAATGACTGCAATACCGATTTCCGTACTGCTCAGCAAGCGAGACAGAATTGCAATCATCGCCAAACTGACGAATACCTGCGAATATTGCTCCAAGGCGGCCATAAAAAATGCCCGGCGAACAGTCCCCACG
>NZ_JBBNAN010000385.1:0-3457 GCF_037994405.1 Phyllobacterium sp. | reverse complement strand
GGCTAGGGCACCGCGTTGAAGCGCATTGAGCAGGCCGGGTGCTGCAACTTTGGCGACGCGCGGCGAATAGCTTGAAGGAAAAACGGTATCCCGGAAGCCATTCATCAATGGATCGGCCAGTGTCCGTGCGCCCAGCCGCATGGCAAGTTTCAGCCGTTCCAGATCGCGCTCGTCGGACAGCATCCTGAAATCGACCGAGGGTTCCGTCCGCGCGTCGGGGGAGGCGAGTTTCAGCATACCGCGCGAATAGGATTTGTTGACCCAGAAGAACATGCTGCCCATACGCATGCCAACGCAATGCCAGCCGGACCGGGAAAGGATCGCGGCATGCATGTCGCCTTGCGGTGTTCCTTCGAGGTCCGACGAGAAGCGCAGGATGCATTGTTCATGATGTTCAGCCTGGTCGGTCACGCGAGCTGCAGGCGGAAGAAAAGCGGCAACGGCGATGGAGGGATGTTCCATCAGGTTGCGCCCGACACCGGGCCGATGCGCGATGAGAGGAATGCCGAGGCTTGAGAGTTCGGCGGACGGTCCAATACCGCTGCGCAACAGCAAGGCCGGGCTATGGATGGCGCCGGACGAGACGATGATCTCAGAAGCAAGGAGTGTTGTGGCAGGATCGCCGCCATTTGCAAGGAGCGTGGCGCCAATGACACGTGTGCCCTCGAAAAGCAGGCGCTCCACCGTCCGGCCGGTGATGACACGCAGATTGGGCCGCTTTCGCACCTCCGATGTCAGATATACAATCGAGGTCGGTACCCTTTCGCCCTGTTCGCTGACCGCCACGGCGCCGACGAAAACACCATCCTGCCAGTCGCCATTCTGGTCGGGCAGCAGAGGATAGCCATTCATGGACAATGTGCGTGAAACGGCACCGACAAAGGGTGACATCCTGTCCTTTGCAAGGCGGCGGATCGGCAAGGGACCGTTCTTTCCATGCAGGGGACCGTCGAAATCGCGATCATTCTCGAGCTTGCGAAAATAGGGCAGGCAATCCTCCCAGCTCCACCCTTCCGCACCGAGCGATTGCCACTCGTCATAGTCGCTTGGAGCACCGCGATTGGCCATCAACGCATTGATCGCCGAGCCGCCGCCGAGGAGCCTCGCCTGCTCATAGCGGCGGGGCATGGGTCGAGCGTGGTTGCTTCCATTGAAGCCCATGAGTGCCGTCAGCGCGTTCCAGATATTGCTTGTGTCGAGATAGGCCCGGCCCGGATAGCGGCTGCGAATCTCGCCCGGCATCGTATCCAGCGTCAAATCACGGCCGGCCTCGACAAGCGTTACGGTTTTGCGCGGATCTTCCGACAGGCGTGCAGCCAGAACACACCCGGCTGATCCCCCGCCGAGGATAAGGAAATCACTTGTCACGGCGGCTTCTCCGGATGTCAGTGACCATTGCCACCCTGCTCAGGCGCTGCCTTGGTCTCCCGGGCATTCAGTGCGATCAGGATCACCAGAAGGAACGATACGGCGGTCAGCAGCGAACTGATTGCTGCAATGGTCGGGTCGATCTCGTCCCGCAACGCGGTGAACATGCGCTTGGTCAGGGTTTGGTTCTCACCGCCGGCAATGAACAAGGCAACAACCGTCTCGTCCAGCGCCGAGATGAAGGCGAACAGCATGCCTGAAATCACGCTCGGCCTGATCTGCGGCAGCGTGACCACGAAGAAGCTGCGCAGCCTGTTCATGCCGAGACTGCGCGCAACCATTTCCTGCGTGGGATCGAACTTGCGCAGGCCGACCAGCACCGCTGTGATGACGTAGGGAATACCCAGCATCACGTTGGCCAGCACCAGGCCCGGCATGGTGGCAAGAAGGCCGACCTTGGCGTAGACGAAGAACACCCCGATGGCGATGATGACGATGGGCGTTACCAAAGGCAGAAGGAGGATGATCTGGAGGCTGTGCACAAGCTGCGATTTCGAATTGTTGATTGCATAGGCGGCGCATGTACCGAGCACGGTGGAGATGGCGGCACTGGAAACCGCAAGGATCAAGCTCACTTTCGTCGCCTGCATCCAGGCGGTGCTGCCAAGATAGGCCTCATACCAGCGCAGGGAAAAGGCGGGCGGCGGAAAGCTGAGAAACCGTGCGCTGGAGAACGACATCGGCACGATGATGATGACCGGGATGATCAGGTAGAGAAGGACCAGACCGACGAAACCGTAAAGGGCGATGCGAGTTGGTTTCATCGTAATCACCTCATTCCCATCAGACGTTCGACCGGGATCACGCGGCTGGCCGCCCAGAAGATGATAAAGACACAAACAAGCAACACAACGCTGATCGAGCTTGCAGCGCCCCATTCATTGTAAAGCTCGACATTGCGGCTGACGAGCATGGAGACCATGAAGGTCCGGCCGCCGCCCAGGAGCTCCGGCGTGATATAAAAACCGAGCGTGAGAACGAAGACCAGCACAGCCCCAGCGATGATGCCGGGCAGTGACAAGGGCAGGAATACACGGAAGAAGACATGCGCCGGACTGCCGCCAAGGCTTGCGCCGGCCATGGTCAGTTCGGCGGGAATCTTTTGCATGGTGGCGTAGAGCGGCAGCACCATGAATGGCAGCAGGATGTGTACCGTCGCAATGACCGTACCGAATTCATTGTTCACCAGGATAAGAGGTGTATCGATCAGGCCCAGGGATTTCAGGGTGCTGTTGATGATTCCAGTGCGTTGCAGGAGGATCAACCAGGCATAGGCGCGTACGAGAACGCTTGTCCAGAATGGAAGCACGACCATCGCCAGCACGACGATGCTCCAGCGGCGCGGCAGCGATGCAGCCACATAGGCGACGGGATAGCCCAGCAGGGCCGTTGCTGCCGTTACAATGAAAGCGATGCGGAATGTCTGGAGAAAGCTGTGCCAGTAGACATCTTCCGTCAGGATGCGGCGATAGTTCTCCAGTGTGAAACCGTCGTGATAGACCGACTGCCAGGCGAGCCACAGCAGGGGAACAAGCAGGAGGGTGACAATGACGGCCAAAGCCGGCACCAGGAGCAGAAACATCAGTATCTGCTCCCGGCGGTCGTGTCGCCGGAAGGCCTCGGGTTGCGATCGAGGCAAGGAAACTCCTCCGGTCAGCACGTGTGTCATGGCTTCTGGATAAACTCCGCCCAACGCTTCTGAACGGCTTCGCCTTCGGGTGAACTCCACCACTCGGTCGAGACCAGCACTTGCTTTGCCGCATTGTCCGGCGCGCTTGGCAGTTCGGCCGCGCGTTCGGCCGGGATCTTGCCGGTCTTGAAAGCTTCCGGATTGCCGGGACCATAGTCGATCTCAAGCGGGAGATTGGCCTGAATTTCCGGCGCCAGCGCCTCGTTCACGAATTTGATGGCTGTTTCCAGATTGGGCGCGTTCTTGAGTATGCAGAGTGAAGTGTTCTGCAGAAAGCCCTGGTTGAAGGTAAAGCCAACATCGCCGCCTTCTTTCTGAACGGCACTGACACGCCCATTC
>NZ_JBBNAN010000384.1:0-8640 GCF_037994405.1 Phyllobacterium sp. | reverse complement strand
ACATTGAAGTGACTAAACCCTATTGTTTAGCGCAGCCGACATACCCATCTCAATGCTTCGAAACAACGACTGATAAAGGACTGCCCGTCGAGCTACCCGCTCAAGTCGTATCGGACCGGTAGAATAGCAGCTTTGGCGTCGCTTTTGCCAGCGTTGACACCGTCGCCCGATTCACTCAAATTGCCCTTGTTCTTGCACATTCGAAGCGTGTTCTGGTCGCTTTAAGTGCAGGAGTAGCAATGTGTATGGGAAAGTGGACGTGGCTCGCATTTGTAAGGATCAGGGATGAGCACGACCCAATCTGACGTATCCACAATTCTTCTCGACAAGGTAGCCGACTGGCTCACGCATTCGTCTCTTGCTGGTGACAATCTCGAGACCATCGTACGCGGCTTTTGTGAACGTATCGCGGCGGCGGGTCTGCCGATTGCGCGCGTTAATCTGTCCTTCTCCATGTTGCATCCGCTCTATGATGCGTTGGGCTTCACCTGGAAGCGGTCGAGCGGCATGACGGTCGAAGGCTACCGGCATGATCCAGCCGGAAAACCCGAGCGCTTCCTGCTCAGCCCCTATTTCTATCTTCTCAGCAACAATCTGGAACATGTGCGCCGGCGCATCACGAACGACGGGCCGATGGAATTTCCAGTCCTCGACGAACTGAGGGAGGAAGGCGTTACCGACTATCTCGCATTCCTGCAGCCCTTTGGCGGTCAATCCACGCAAGGCATGATGGGCTCCTGGTCGACTGACAGCAGTGAAGGCTTCAGCGACGCCATGATTGCCGCGCTGTTGCGTTTGCAGAATCATCTGGCCGTTGCGGCCAAGATGGCCGTCCTCGGCAAACTCGCCGACAATATGTTGACGACCTATCTTGGCGGCAACGCCGGCAAACGCGTCTTGAACGGCCAGATCCGGCGCGGCGACGGCGAGACCATCCGGGCAGCTCTTGTGATGGGCGATATGCGCGAGTCGACTGTGCTCGCCGAGAAAGAGGGCCGGCAGGCCTATATCGACACGCTCAACCATTTCTTTGATGCGATCGCTGCACCCTTCAACCGCGGCGGCGGCGAGATCCTGAGCTTCATGGGCGACGGCTTTCTGGCAGTCTATCCCTGCGGCCGGCACAAGGATCCTTCGAAGATTGCATGCGATGCGGCACTATCGGCCGTGTTCAAGGCGCAGGCCCGCGTTGCCGAGCTCAACAAGGAGCGGCGCAAGGACGGCCTCAGTGATATCCGCTACGGCGTCGGCCTGCATGTCGGCAATGTCATGTTCGGCAATGTCGGCCTGAAGGACCGTCTGACGTTCTCCGCCTTTGGTTCCGCAGTCAACGAGGTTCAGCGCCTGCAGGGCCTGACAAAGAAATATTCACGCGAGGTCATCGCCAGCCAGGCATTTGCCACCTATTGCGGAGGTGACTGGACCACACTTGGCGAAGAGAAACTGCGCGGCGTCGGCCACAAGGTCACGGTACTCTTGCCGAAGTCGTCGGGCGAGACCTTCCAGCTTGAGGACGCCTACGACGACGTCGCCTATGACGGCTTGTCGGAAGCCGAACAGGTCATGCTCTTGCATCGCGATAAGAAAACGCAACGTCCGTTGCTCGAGAAATTCATGCAATGATAGGAAGGACCGTCGCCATGGCCCTTCTGGCCGCCACTCTCAATTTGATAAGTGCGGCAGCGGAACCGGGAGGCGACGTCCTTTTCGATGGCTTCGATGGCACGGATTTTGCACCGAGCGGCGGGTTGTATTATCGCCAGAATTTCGAACAGCGCGCCGGCACGATAGAGTTTCAATCCGACGTGAAGCTAACGGGCACCGGCGCACTCAAGCTCAGTGTGAAACCGTTCTGTCCGCACGCCAGGAAGAACTGCAGCGAAAGGGCAGAAATCTGGGAGAAAACCGACCGGCGTGTGCCCTATGACACGGGCGTCTGGTACGGTTTCTCGGTCAAATTTGCCGATCCTATCCCCCAGGGCGACCATCGCTACCTGATCGCACAGTGGAAGCGCGAGATTGGACCTGATGCGGTCGGTGATTTCAGCCCATTCCTGGCGCTACGCCTCAACCAGGGCAAATTGTTCGCTACCATCGAAACCAATTACCTGGCGCCTTCCAAGGCCGAGGGGTCAAGTACGGTCCAGGCGTGCGGCAACGATCAGACGCCAGTGTGGTTCCGGCCAGACACGAACCAGATGCGGGCGCTCGTTGCAACGGACTCAACCTGGACACCACAGGACGGCAGCCAGTTCAACAGCTGTACTGATGCGATCGTGGTAACTGACCACGGCAACAAACTGCCGACACCCGATTCCGGTTGGATCGACTTCGCCATTTATACCAAGCCCGGCCCGGACGGGACGGGCCATGTCGAGATTTTCGCCAACAAGAAATGGATCGTGACGGTCAAAGGTCATATCGGTCACGGCGACAAGGGCCTCGGCACCAACCAATATTTCAAATTCGGTCCCTACCGTGCCGCGGACAAGACCGACTGGACATTGTATTACGACAATTTCCGCCGTTCTCCGCGCTGCGAGGACGTGCTTGATGCTGAACTTTGTCCCGTACCGTGATTGGCTTGCCGCGCTTGGCGCGGCACTGTCGGCTGCGGCATCATCGGTGAATGCGGCCTGCTAGACTCCCCGTTTGCTGTGCGATAGTCTCCGTCTCAATGGGAGACAACGATACGTTATGGGGAATAATTGGCTGGCATGACGTCAGGATCTGATCTGTTGCGTATCGAAAATCTGGGCATTTCATTTTCAATGCTCGGAGGGCGTCTGGATGTCGTCAAGGGCGCCAACTTACGCGTTCTTCCCGGCAAGGTGACAGCACTGGTCGGTGAGTCCGGCTCGGGCAAGTCGGTCATCAGCCAATCCGTCATGGGTATTTTGCCCAATACGGGAAGAGTTACCGGAAAAATCATTTTCACCGATCCCCTCGACGGCAGATCTACGGATATTTTGCAATTGACGCGTGACGGGCCCGAGATCAGGGCGCTGCGCGGCAGCCGCATGGCAAAGATTTTCCAGGAGCCGATGACGTCGCTGTCGCCGCTGCATACGGTCGGTAACCAGATCAGCGAAGTGCTTGCCATACACACCGAGGCGACAAAAGCTGAAAGGCGAACGCGGACCGAAGAGATGCTCGGCCTCGTCGGTTTTGCCAAGCCGCGCCGGACCTACAACATGTATCCGTTCGAGCTTTCCGGCGGGATGCGCCAGCGCGCGATGATTGCCATGGCGCTCATTTGCCGCCCTGCCCTGCTTATCGCCGACGAGCCGACGACCGCGCTCGACGTGACGATCCAGGCGCAAATCCTCGAATTGCTGCGCGATTTGCAGCATAAGCTCAATATGGCCATGCTGCTCATCACCCATGACCTCGGCGTCGTCGCCAATGTGGCCGATGAGGTGGTTGTGATCTATCACGGTGAGATCATGGAAGCCGGACCGGTCGAAGCGATCTTCCGCAGGCCGCAACATCCTTATTTGAAGGGCCTCATGGCGGCCGTGCCGCATTTCGACATGAGGCCGGGCGAGCGTCTGAAGGCACTTCGCGAGGTGCCAGTCAAAACGGACACGCTGTGGGCCAGGAAGAAGCAGGTCGAAAACGCTCCCGAGGTTCTTCTCTCCGTGAAAGACTTGACCAAGACCTACACCACGCGCAAATCCGGCCTGTTCGGGGGTAAGGATACAACCCCTGTGCGGGCGGTTGATGGGGTCAGCTTTGACATAAAGCGTGGTGAATGTCTCGGGCTTGTCGGCGAAAGCGGCAGTGGCAAGACCACGGTCAGCAAGATATTGATGCGCGCCGTTACACCTGACAGCGGTTCGGTCAGCTTCGACGATGGCGGGGGCAAGATCGACGTTTTAGCGGCACAAGGCGATGCGCTGATGGAGCTGCGAACCCGCATCCAAATGGTATTTCAGGACCCGGTCTCGTCACTTTCGCCGCGCATGACCGTGCAGAATATCCTGAGCGAACCTCTCGAAATCCACGGATTGGGCGACAAGGCTTATCGCCTCGAGAAAGTGCGCGGGCTGATGCAGGCAATCGGGCTCGATCAACGGTACCTCAATCGTTATCCGCACAGCTTTTCCGGCGGACAGCGCCAGCGTATCGGCATCGCTCGGGCACTTGCCCTCGGACCACAACTTTTGATCTGTGACGAACCCGTCTCGGCACTCGATGTTTCTGTTCAGGCTCAAATTCTCAATCTTCTCAAGGATTTGCAGAAACAGTTAGGGCTGACTTATCTGTTCATCTCCCACAATCTCGCCGTCGTCGACTATATGGCCGACCGCATCGCCGTGATGTGCGGCGGGCGTATCGTCGAAATTGCCCCAAGGGAGATCATCCTGCGCAATCCTGTTCATCCCTATACCCGTGCGCTTCTGGCAGCTGTGCCGTTTCCCGACCTCGACAGGCCTCTCGATTTCGAGACATTGCAGGCGAGCGGCGCATCCGATCAAAGGGCCTGGGGCCCGCAATTCTCCAGCGATGGCAGTGGTGACGGATTGGTAGCTGCCGATCTTGGCGATGGGCACCTTGTACTGGCACGGCGCAATGTTGACGCCCGGGATTTACGCTCGTGGTGACGCGTCGCACCCTCCTTGGCACTTTTGGCCTTGGCGCCCTCGGTTGCGCCGTATTGCCTGGCCTTGCAAGTGCCGCTGATCGCGAGCTTGAGCCAGACTATCTGGATGATCGGCTCAAGGCACGAAGCCTGCCGCCACTTGCCGAGCGGCTGCCGATAAGGCCGCGCATCGTCGGGTTAAAGGCAATGGGACGTACGCCGGGTCAATATGGCGGTACGGTGCGCACCCTTATCGGCAGCGCAAAAGATATTCGCTTCATGACCATCTATGGTTACGCCAGGCTCGTCGGTTATGACGAGCATTTGATCATGCAGCCGGATATTCTGGAGGCGTTTCAATCGGACAGCGATACCGTCTTCACTTTCACGATCCGCGAAGGGCACAAGTGGTCCGACGGCTCACCATTGACCGTCGATGATTTCCGCTACTGGTGGGAAGACGTCCTGATGAACAAGGACCTGACCCCCGGCGGTGGCTCCCTTGACCTTCGCGTCGATGGAAAAATGCCGCGCTTCGAGGTGCTTGATGCGTTGACCATTCGTTATTCCTGGGAAAAACCTAATCCGAATTTCCTGCCGAGCCTCGCCGCTCCGCAACCGCTCATCATCGTTGGCCCCTCGGCCTACCTGAAGAAATTCCACAAGAAGTACCAGGATGAGTTTCGCCTTTCAGCGCTGATGAAAGAAAACCGCGTCAAGAAGTGGGCTGACCTCCACATCAAGATGGCGCGCGAATACCGGCCGGAAAACCCCGAACTTCCGACACTTTATCCCTGGCAGAACAAGACGGCTCCACCGTCAGAACAGTTCATCTTCGAGCGCAATCCCTACTTTCACCGGGTTGACGAAAATGGCCGGCAACTGCCCTATATCGACCGCTTTGTCCTCAATGTCAGTTCATCCTCCATCATCCCGGCAAAGACCGGCGCTGGAGAGAGCGACCTGCAGGCAGCGGGCATCGATTTTGCCGACTATACCTTCCTGAAGGACGCCGAGGACCGGTACCCGGTAAAGGTGGATTTGTGGAAGATGACTCGCGGCTCGCGGCTGGCAATCCTTCCCAATTTGAATTGCGGCGACGATGTCTGGCGCGGTCTGTTCCGCGATGTTCGAGTGCGCCGTGCATTGTCGCTGGCGATCGACAGGCATGAAATCAACATGGCGGTGTTTTACGGCCTTGGAACGCCCAGTGCCGACACTGTTTTGCCCGAAAGTCCCTTGTACAAGCCGGAATACGCCAAGGCATGGATTGATCACGATCCGGACAAGGCCAACCAGTTGCTCGATGAAGCCGGGCTGCAAAATCGCAATGATGACGGGCTCAGACTGCTTCCCGATGGCCGTCCTGCCGAAATCACCATCGAAACGCCGGGCGAAAGCACGCTTGACACGGATGTTCTCGAACTTGTGACGGATCACTGGCGCAAGATCGGAATTGCGCTGTTCACCCGCACCTCGCAGCGCGATATTTTCCGCAGCCGTGCCCAAGCGGGCCGCATCATGATGTCGATCTGGTATGGAATCGAAAATGGTGTTGCGACCGCCGACATGAACCCGCAGCAGCTGGCGCCGACAGCGGACGATCAACTGCAATGGCCGCTGTGGGGTATGTACTATCTATCGCTCGGGCAAAATGGTCAGGCGCCAGATATGCCCGAAGCCGAGGAGTTGATCAGGCTGCAGAACAGCTGGCGCGAATCCGCTCACATGGCGGAACGAACTGCAATCTGGCACCAAATGCTGTCGATCTACACGAGCCAAGTGTTCTCGATCGGCCTCGTCAATGGAACGCTGCAACCGATAGTCCGTTCGGCACGTTTGCAGAATGTTCCGGAAAAAGCACTCTATGGCTTTGATCCGACCTGCTATTTCGGAGTCTACATGCCGGACACCTTCTGGCTGGCTGCGGAGGAGGTGTAGGCATGTTGCGTTATATTCTTTGGCGCATCGCCGCTATGATCCCCACCTTGCTGATCATCTCCGCGCTGGTCTTCGTGATCATCGAGCTGCCGCCTGGCAACTTCTTCGATAGCCAGATTGCTGAAATGCAGGCCCAGGGCGAAACGGTAAACCTGCAAGATATGGAAGAACTGCGCCACCAGTATGGTTTCGACCAGCCCCCAGTCTTGCGCTATTTCCATTGGCTCGGCGGCATGCTGCATGGCGATTTCGGTTATTCCTTCGAATACCAGCTGCCTGTCAGCGAAGTGGTTGGAGACAGGCTATGGCTGACAGTGCTGGTCTCCTTCGTTACCATTTTGTTCACATGGCTCATCGCGTTTCCAATCGGCATGTATTCGGCCACGCACCAGTATAGCTGGAGTGACTATGGGTTGACGCTTTTCGGTCTGCTCGGCATTGCCATTCCGAATTTCATGCTAGCGCTGATCCTGATGTATTTCGCCAATATCTGGTTTGGCACGTCAATCGGCCATCTCATGGACCAGAAATTTCTCAATGAGCCGATGAGCTGGGAAAAAGCGCGATCCATCCTTTCCCATCTATGGATCCCGGTCATCATCGTCGGCACGGCGGGTACGGCGGGTATGATCCGGCGCCTGCGCGCCAATCTTCTCGATGAACTGCAAAAGCAATATGTGATGACGGCGCGCGCCAAGGGTCTTCACCCATTTCGGACATTGGTCAAATATCCATTGCGTATGGCCTTGAATTTCTTCGTCTCGGATATCGGGTCTATCCTGCCGTCGATTATTTCCGGCGCCGAAATCACAGCAATCGTTCTGTCGCTGGAAACCACAGGGCCGATGCTCATCAAGGCATTGCAAAGCCAGGATATGTACCTCGCCGGCTCCTTCCTGATGTTCCTTGCTTTCCTGACGGTGATCGGTGTGCTGATATCGGATATTGCGCTTGCCTTTCTTGACCCTCGCATTCGCCTCGCTGGCAGGAGCACCAAGTGACAGCGCCGCTTCCCCTTCCGGGTGCCCCCCTGCAGCACTACGTCTCGACGGCGCCCTTCGATCCCATGTCTGTCGAAGTGATGACGGACAAGCAGGCAAAAATTCATCTCGCGTCGCAGACGCGGTTGATGTGGTGGAAATTCAAGCGCCACAGGCTGGCGCTGGCATCCGGCATTTTCCTGGCGTTGCTCTACGGCATGATTATCATCTGCGAGTTCCTCGCGCCCTATAACCTGCACACGCGCAACGTGGATTTCATCCATTCTCCGCCACAGCGGGTGCGCTTCTTTCACGATGGCAAGTTCGTCGGACCCTTCGTCTACGGCCGCAACATGCAACTCGACATAAAGACGCTCAAGCGCAACTACACCGACAACCGGAGCGATGTTCAGCCGATCCGCTTTCTGTGCCGCGGCGACAATTACCGGTTCTGGGGCCTCATCGACTCTAACATTCACCTCGCTTGCCCGGCAAAGGGAGGCCAGATGTTTCTACTGGGGACTGACCGGCTTGGACGGGATGTGCTGTCTCGCATTATCTACGGTGCACGCATTTCGCTGACTATCGGCCTCATCGGCATCACCATAAGCTTCGTTCTCGGCATCATCATCGGCGGTCTCGCCGGCTATCACGGCGGTCTTTTCGACCTGCTCGTGCAACGCGTCATCGAGGTGTTGCAATCATTGCCTAGCCTGCCATTGTGGATGGCCCTTGCGGCGATTATGCCGGTGACCTGGAGTCCGATCCTGATTTATTTCGGCATCACCATTATCCTCGGCATGCTCGATTGGACCGGGCTTGCCCGTTCCGTACGCTCCAAGCTCCTGGCCCTGCGTGAGGAAGATTATGTGCTGGCGGCGCAGCTCATGGGTGCCAAGAGCGGTCGCATTATCGGGCGGCATCTCGTACCCGGGTTTATGTCGCACCTTATTGCCACCGCCACCATTTCCATTCCAGGCATGATTCTGGGTGAGACCGCATTGAGTTTTCTCGGCCTCGGACTCAGACCACCCATCACCAGCTGGGGCATTCTCCTCACCGAAGCGAGAAGCGTCAGTGTCATCGCTTTCTATCCCTGGCTGCTGTTTCCAATGATTCCAGTCGTTCTTGTAA
>NZ_JBBNAN010000383.1:0-30651 GCF_037994405.1 Phyllobacterium sp. | reverse complement strand
GGTGTGGGTATTGTGCAGTGCAATATCCGCATGGCTGGTATGTTGGCTGGGATTAATCCAGATGTTTCGCTTACTAGACCAGAACTAGAATGGTATCGGCTCGTCAGCCTCTTTCTCGATCCATTTTCCCGCTGCAGGACTTCCAATCCCATTATATATTTGTGCTTGATTTATTTCATCGGATATCGCTTCAATATAGCGCTATTATCGTAGAATTGCTCGGCCATATAGTCGGTGACAATATGTAAGTCGTTATTGAATAATTTGATTGTTTTTTCATCAATGTTTTTTGATAGCCTGACATCAGAGAATCCGAGTGATTGTTTCTGTTTTACTTTATCAACAACGTCTGATGAATTTTCTTAATAGTATTGACTGTAGGTTTAATGAGCAATTATACCAGCGTGCTGGGAAAGATATTGGTGAGCGTTGTATAATGAAATCGCCTTGCAACTAACAATGGAAATGTATTGGTTTCCAATGCCTTTCGAATTGTCTCTTTTATCAAAAAACTATTAGGATATAACCATTCACGATAGTTCTTGCACTCAATGCCAATTGAACCAAAGTCAAAGCCATTGAGGATAAAATCGAAATTTTTCTGAGTTGTATGTCCGGTCATTGTTTGCGGTGGTTCGAGTTTAACCCTACCCTCTTTGTTTAGAGGGGCGTCTTTGTCAAAGGATCCAAGAAATGTGAATCTCGGATTTTCTTCATTGAGGTTTTGGAGACGCTCAAAAATCAGTAGTTCAAGAGCATCACTGACGAATGTGCTTTTTAGTTAACATATTGATTATATGGCTTTTTCGATCACTGAGAAACTGAGCAGATCAGTCCAGGCTCCGCGCTTTGCATAGGCAGAGCCTTTATGGCAATCTGGGCGATTGATACAGCTCTTCTAATCGTCGCTGCCAAATTCAGGTTTATTCTTCGATATCATGTGACCTTAGTACGGTCACCAACAGCAAAGCTACCCACCAACCTGCTCTTCCTGTTCCACGGTCAGTGGCTTGATGCCAGGCGTCGGCGGCTCGGGCTGGTCGCCCTGCGCGACGGGTGTAGCTGGGGGCGGGGTGCGCGGCGCGGTTGTGGTGCAGCCAGCGAGCGCCGCGCTGCACAGGATCAGGCCAACTGTCAGGATGTAATGAGCCAGGCGCATCTGGATTTTACAGGACCTGTAGATTGAGGGCCAAAAAGGTCCTCAACTGTCACTCATCTTCAGCGCCTGGATGAAGGCTTCCTGCGGGATTTCGACCTTGCCGAACTGCCGCATGCGCTTCTTGCCTTCCTTTTGCTTTTCCAGAAGCTTGCGCTTGCGCGAGACGTCGCCGCCATAGCACTTCGCCGTCACGTCCTTGCGCAGGGCCGAGATGGTTTCGCGCGCGATCACCGTGCCGCCGATGGCCGCCTGGATCGGGATCTTGAACATGTGCTTGGGGATCAGATCCTTGAGCTTTTCGCAAAGGTCGCGGCCGCGCTTTTCGGCGGCGGCGCGGTGCACCATCATCGACAATGCGTCCACCGGCTCGCCATTGACCAGCACCGACATCTTGACGAGGTTGCCCTCGCGATAGTCGGAGAGGTGGTAGTCGAAGGAGGCATAGCCCTTGGAGATGGACTTCAGCCGGTCGTAGAAATCGAACACCACTTCGTTGAGCGGCAGGTCATAGGTGACCATGGCGCGTTTGCCGACATAGTTCAGATCGATCTGGATGCCGCGGCGATCCTGGCAGAGCTTCAGGATCGAGCCGAGATAATCATCGGGGGTGAGGATCGTCGCGCGGATCCACGGCTCCTCGATGGAGGCGACCTTCATCACCTCCGGCATGTCGGCGGGGTTGTGCAGCTCGCGCTGGGTGCCGTCGGTCATGTTGAGCTTGTAGACGACGCTCGGGGCGGTGGCGATAAGATCGAGGTTGAACTCGCGCTCCAGCCGCTCCTGGATGATCTCGAGATGCAGCAGCCCCAGGAAGCCGCAGCGGAAGCCGAAGCCGAGCGCGGCGGAGCTTTCCATTTCGAACGAGAACGAGGCGTCGTTGAGGCGCAGGCGGCCCATGGCGGCGCGCAAATCCTCGAAATCCGCCGCATCGACAGGGAAGAGGCCGCAGAACACCACGGGCTGCGCCGGCTTGAAGCCGGGCAGGATTTCGGCGGTCGGGCGCTTGTCTTCGGTGATGGTATCGCCGACGCGGGTGTCGGCCACTTCCTTGATCGAGGCGGTGATGAAGCCGAATTCGCCGGGGCCGAGCTCGTCGACGGCGAGCATCTTCGGCGTGAACACGCCGGTGCGCTCGACCGGATATTTCGCGTCGGTGCCCATCATGCGGATGGTCTGGCCCTTCTTGAGCACGCCATCGATGATGCGCACGAGGACGATGACGCCGAGATAGGCATCGTACCAGCTATCGACCAGCATGGCCTTCAGCGGCTTGTTGCGATCGCCTTCTCGCGGCGGCGGCAGCTGGTTGACGATGGCTTCCAGCACATCCGGGATGCCGAGGCCGGTCTTGGCGGAGATCAGCACGGCCTGGCTCGCATCGATGCCGATGACTTCCTCGACCTGCTCGCGGATACGCTCCGGCTCGGCGGCGGGAAGATCGACCTTGTTGAGCACCACGACGATCTCGTGATTGTTGTCGATGGCCTGGTAGACATTGGCCAGCGTCTGCGCCTCGACGCCCTGGCTGGCATCGACGACGAGCAGCGAGCCTTCGCAGGCGGAAAGCGAGCGCGACACTTCATAGGCGAAGTCGACATGGCCGGGCGTGTCGATCAGGTTGAGGACATAGTCCTCGCCGTTCTTGGCGCGGTAGTTCAGCCGGACGGTCTGCGCCTTGATGGTGATGCCGCGCTCGCGCTCGATATCCATCGAGTCGAGCACCTGCTCCTTCATGTCGCGCTGCTCCAGCCCGCCGGTCGATTGGATCAGGCGGTCGGCAAGGGTGGATTTGCCATGGTCGATATGGGCGACGATGGAGAAATTACGGATGTGATCTAGTGGAGTGCTCATGCGCGCCACATAGAGCATTTCGGGCCGATTTGGAAGGGCGGGCGTGAGCGGCGTTGGCGCCAGGCGCGAATAATTTTACCCGGGTGTATTGACGATGGAATTTTACCCGGGTAAAAGGCAGTCATCAAACAGGTAGGAGCGGCGATGGAAACGACGGAAAACACATGCACGGCTTTTCAGGGCATGCGGAAGATTGCCAGCGGAACGAGGGCCGACGTGGCGTTGACACTGAAGCGGGCGGGGGAGACGCAGCAGCCGATCCTGATTTTCGACGACGCCACGGGCAGGCACGTCGAATTCGACCTGCGCGGCAGCGATGCGGAGATTGTTGCAAGGCTTACCGATGGCGAGCCGCGCAAGCCCGGCCGGCCGAAGCTCGGCGTTACGGCGCGTGAGGTAACACTGCTGCCGCGGCACTGGGAATGGCTGAACAGTCAGCCGGGCGGCGCTTCCGTTACGTTACGCAAGCTGGTCGATACAGCACGTAACGCAAATGGCGGGCGCGAGAAAAAGCGCAAGGCGCAGGAAGCGGCGGACCGTTTCATGCTGGCGATGGCGGGAAACCAGCCGCACTACGAAGAGGCAGCGCGGGCGCTCTATGCCGGCAATGTCCAGCAATTCACCGACTTGACGGAAGGCTGGCCGGCGGATGTGCGCGATCATGTGCGGCGGTTGAGCGAGCCGGCTTTTGATTGGCCTCACTCGCCTGGCGCCTGAAGATTGCTCAGCTCCGGGGCGCAAGCTTCAGGGCATGCACCTCGCCCTCGTTCATCATCGGCACATATATGGTGTCTTCTTCATCCGAACCGATATCCGCACTGCCCGGCTTGAATCGCGCGACCGCTTCGGGCGCCTGGTCATCGGCCACATGGAATAGCGTTCCCTTCATGTAATCGCTCACATAGATATTGCCGGGAAAGGTCACGATCCCATCGACATTGGCAAAGCCGCTGGCGTTTGGGAACGGCGTGATAGCTTTCGTCGCCATGTCGACACCAAGCAATCCGCCCAGCTGTTCGGTCGAGAAATCTGCCCGCATGCCTGTACCCCATGATCCGACGATCAGCCGTTGCCCATCGGCAACGATACCGTTGGGGGTCTTCAGGTCCACGCTTTCGAGCCATAGTTCAACCTTGCCGCCGGAATAACGATAGATGCGGTTGGCGAGCATGTCGGTGACATAGACATCACCATTGTCCGCGGCTGTGACATCATTCAAGAACACAGCCTTTTCGGGCGCCAAGGTCGTTAAAATCTTGCCAGTTTCAAGATCGATGACGCGCAATCTTGTTATATCGGACACGAATAGTTTGCCGCCGGAAATGGCCATACCCTTTGGCGCATCCAAGCCGGTGGCCCAATCCGGCTTGATGAATTGTCCATCGCGCGCAATCAGCGACAGGTAGCCATTGCCATCGACAGCGTCGGGCGCGCCGTTCATGTTGCCGACGATCAGACGATCATGCGCCTTGTCGTAGAGAACCGATTCCGGCGTCTTGAATCCGGCCAGTTGCCAGGCTTGTTTCAACGGGTCGGCCCCAGCCAACTGAATTCCGAAAAGCCCAGCGGTGATAATTGCCGCAGTGAAAATCTTGATTCTTGAGTGCATCGTTTTTCTCCTTGCTCGATCGGAGAAAAGCATTAGATTATCACACTTTATTGGAAAGGCTGCTCACGCATGGTATCATTTTTCGATGCTTTTTGACGAATAACGGGATCAAATTTGATGAATAAGTTGCTGTTCGACACCTTGAAACGTGGATTGAAGGCCAAGAACATTACCTATGCCGATCTCGCCCGGCGCATGAAATTGTCCGAGCCGACGATCAAGCGCATCTTTCAGGAGAAAGATTGCAAGTTCGGCCGCCTCGTCGAGATTTGCGAAGCTGCAGGTATCGAGATCGAGCATCTCATCGGCTCGATGAATCGCGCGCCCGATCAGGGAACAAAGGTGACGCTGGATGTACAGAGACGTCTAGCGCAAAATGATTCAATGTTTTTCGTGCTCATTTTGCTCATTGAAAAATTCACGCCCGCAAGCATCATGCAGATATACGCCTTGAGCGAAGCCAGCATGTTCCTCTACCTGCGCGATCTCGAGAAACTTGGCGTCGTCGAGCTTGGCCGAGGGATGAATTGCCGCCTTTTGATCGACACGCCCGTGCAATGGGATTTCGACGGGCCGCTGCACGAAACATTCATCAAGATGAACCGCAATTTTGTCAGCTGGTGCATCGCCCATCGCAAGGATGACGGGCATTTCATCAGTTTTTCCCGGCGAATGCGCCGACAAACTGCGGAGCTGCTGCGGCAGGAAGCCAGCGAACTGGCTGAACGTGTGAAACTCTTGTCCCATTACGATCTGCAGACAACTCCGGATGACGAGCTTGCCGGGTACAAATGGGCCTGGGGTTTTGGTGCCTCGCCCTTCGGCGAGATGATGCAGGTCGAGCCGCATCCGCGTGAAAAGCGGCAAGCCGTTGGCGTTACTCAGGAGTGATCAACATCAGCATTGGGAAATAGGTACGATAGCGTCGAGGACCGCGCGTGAGGAGCGGCAGATTCTCGACAACTGCATGGGCACCGACAAAGAAGTCCGTCACGACACCCGTTTTGTTACCGCCGTTCTTACGGTACTGCCGAATGGTCTTGGCAGTTTGAAGCAGGGCCGGACGTGGCGTTGGTGCAATATCGACCCGTGTATCGTCGAGGAATCGATCCAGATCTTCAATCCGCCCGAAGCCCACAGAAAGTTCTGCGTGGACGACATCGTTGATTAAAAGCGGGCCGAGCGTGGATACCTCTTTCAATTTCGCTAAAGACCAATGTGACCATTTTCTATTGTTCGTGGTCAGGCCGAGTTGGACGTTGGTGTCTATGAGCAGCAAATCAATCTTCGCCGCGTGTCATTGCCATAATGTCATCAGTGCTAATACCATCAGTGAGGAACCCCCTCCACTTTTCGAAAGGGCTTTCTGGTCGCTTTTCATCGATGTGAACAAGCACTACCTGTCCATCATCGGTGCGCTGAAAATCCACTTCAATTCCCGGAACGATCCCCAAGAGATCGCGAAATGGGTTTGGGGATTGTAACCTGACCCTTTGTCGCGACAGTTGTCATAACAGTCTCGGTACTACCTATATTCTGAAAGGTACTTCCGTCCTCGATTTTCAAGCCCGACTTTAGACCAACATGCCTAAAGCCGGACTTTTCAAATCAAACCGCGATCTTGCCGCCGCCGTTCTTCGTGATGGCTAGGACTGACGGGCGCACGGGCATATTGTCCTTGAAGTCCGGCCAGCGCGTCGAAAGGTCTTCGTAATAGGACGGACGGCCAAAGCCTTCCCAATCCTCGCCGCCGTCCCCCGGATGCTGGACGGCAACCATCATGGTTGCCATATCAGGCAGCATCAGCGGACCGCACATCTCGGCGCCCACCGGTACGCGGAAGAACAGTTTCGACGTGGCGCGGGCACCACCCTCGGTGTCCACCGCCCAGATACCGTCCGTGCGGCCGGTTTCCTTCGGTGAATTGCCATCGGTGGCCACCCACAGGCGCCCATCCGCATCGACCGAACAATTATCCGGCATGCCGAACCAGCCATTCTTGGTGGTGTCGGTGGAGAATGAGGCGCCGACATCGGCGACGGATGGATCGCCGCATTTTAGCAGGATTTCCCATTTGCCCTTGGTGGCAGCAAAGTCACCGCCATCCTCGGCAATCTCTATGATATGGCCAAAGGCGTTCTTGGCGCGCGGATTGGCGGCGTCGACCTGATCGTCCTTGCGCTTGGTGTTGTTGGTGAGCATGACATAAACCTTGCCATTGACGCCATTGGCCTCGATGTCCTCCGGACGGTCCATCTTGGTAGCGCCCAAAAGATCGCCGGCGCGGCGTGTCTCGATCAGGACATCGGCCTGGCTGTTGAAACCGTTTTCCGCGCTAAGCGGACCGGTCCCATGGACGATGGGGAGCCAGTCAATGGTACCATCCACATCGAACTTGGCGACGTACAACGTGCCGTCATCGAGCAGGTCCACATTGGCGGCGCGGTTGTCCGGGTTGAATTTTCCGGCCGTGACGAATTTGTAGACATAGTCGAAGCGCGAGTCATCGCCGAGGTAGAAGACCGCACGCCCATCCTTGGAGACAATCGATGCGGCACCTTCATGCTTGAAACGTCCCATCGTCGTGCGCTTCTTCGGCACGGACAGCGGATCGTTTACATCGATCTCGACGACCCAGCCGAAACGATTGGCCTCATTCGGCTCCTTGGACAGATCGAAACGATCGTGGAACTTGCCCCATTCATAGGTGGCCTCCGGAATGCCGAGACGCTTGTAATTGGCAGCTTCCTTGCTGTCGGCCGGGAGTTCACCAGTGAAATAGCCATTGAAATTTTCTTCGCACGTTATGTAAGTGCCCCAGGGAGTGACGCCGCCGGAGCAATTGTTGATCGTGCCGAAAACCTTCGTCCCGGACGGATCGGCTTTGGTCTTGACACGGTCATGACCTGCGACAGGGCCAGTGAGCTGGATTTCCGTGTTGGCGGTGATGCGACGATTGAGCTTGCCATCCTTGACGACCTGCCATTTGCCATCGACCTTCTTGATCTCGACGATTGTGCCGCCATGGGCGGCCATTTCGATGTCGACGCGCTTCTGGTCGGCCGGCGCAACCTCGATCTTGCCCTCGACAACCTTGACGATACCAGGAAACATCAGATGTTCGTTGGTGTATTCATGATTGACAACCAGAATCCCATGCTCGGAGGAACCGTCTATCGGGATATAACCGACATAGTCATTGTTGTAGCCGAACTGCCTTGCCTGGGCTTGCGGCGTCTGGTTCACAGGATCGAACTCCGGGGAATCCGGAAAAAGGCCGTCACCCCAACGGAGCAGTATGTCCGCATCGTAACCAGCGGCGACATGGTGCTTGTCATCGATACCGGCTTCAACTTCCTCAAAAATGAACGCCGACTTGCTCTCGGCGCGCGCATCATCGGCAAGCATCAGCGCCATCGGGCTGACCGTTGCGGCAATGGCGGAGACGGCGAGCGAGCCTTTCAGGAAGCCGCGACGCGAAAAGCGCGCAGCGATGATCTCGCCCATGGTGGCGTTCTCGGTCGGGTTATGACCCGGTCCTTCATTTTCCTCGAGCAGGCTGGTGCGGAATGGATGAGATCGTTCGTTCATGGCGCTTACCTCTGGCTGTCTGGCTGGGAGAACGGGCTTCAACCGTACCCACCCGCTATGACGCCAGCGTAACAGTATGATGACAAATTCCCGAGTTTTCACCGCTGCGACGAAGGTCTAATGCTGCTTCTCCACGACGCATTAAGCCGCCGCGATCAGCCCGCCATAGATATCGAGATCGACATTGCCGCCGGACAGGACGACGGCGACAGTCTTGCCCTTTAGCTCCACCTCGCCAGCTGCCAAAGCTGCCAGCGCCACACAACCGCCGGGCTCGACAATCAATTTGAGATAGTTGGCGGCATCGCGCATGGCTGCCCTGACCGCACTGTCCGAAACGGCAATCCCACCCGCAAGGTTGTGCTTGTTGATCGGGAACGTCAAAACACCCGGCTGCGGCGTCAGGATCGCGTCGCAAATCGAGCGATGTCCGGCCTCGTTGCTTACGCGTTCGCCCGCGATCAGCGAGCGGCGCAGATCATCGAAGTTTTCCGGCTCGACGCCCCAGATGCGTGTTTGCGGCGAACCTGCCTTCACGGCAACGGAAATCCCACTGATAAGACCGCCGCCACCGGTCGGCACGAAGACCTCGTCGAGCGTCAGTCCGCGTTCCTTCGCTTCGGCGATGAGTTCCAGACCGATCGTGCCCTGCCCCGCCATGATGGACGGGTCGTCATAGGGCGGCACCAGGATCATGCCGCGCTCTTCAATATAGGGAATCGCAACGGCCTCGCGGCTTTGGTTGTAGCGGTCGTAGAGGACGACCTCCGCGCCGTAGGACCGCGTATTGGCGATCTTGGTCTGCGGTGCATCGCTCGGCATGATGATGACGGCCTTGATGCCAAAAAGCCTGGCGGAACTCGCAACACCTTGTGCATGGTTGCCTGAAGAAAACGCAACGATGCCACGCTCGCGCTCGGCCGGGGTGAACTGGCTGATGCGGTTATAGGCACCGCGGAACTTGAACGAGCCGGTACGTTGTTGGCATTCCGGCTTGAACAGGATGCGCGCGTCATACCTCGCGTTCAATGCTTCGGATTCGATCAGGCGGGTGCGTACAAGCTGGCCTTCAAGCCGCGTTGCAGCTGCCTCGACATCGGTTATTCCAACGGCAAAACCCTGACTGTCCATGCGGCCCTCGCTGCAAAACTCTGTTGATAGAGAATTGATAGCACCCTGATTGGCCTCACGCACCCAAATCCTTGTCATCGTAGCAATGGAACGTTCGCAATTCAGGCAGATGGGGAACTTGCGCGGTGTGCCAGAAATTGCGGCAGCTCCGCGATGGAGCCGAGGATGGCGTCGCTAAGGGGTCCAAGATCGTCCAGCGTGCTGTTGCCGGAAAGGACGCCGATGGCAAGGCCAGCGCCGGCCGCATGGGCCATCTCCAAATCATGGGCATTGTCGCCAACCATGGCAATGGTCTCTGGTGCAAGACCGGTCTTGGCAGCAAAGAGATGGAGCTGGTCTGCATGCGGCTTGGCGCGCGCCACGGAATCATAGCCGATAATGACCGTGAACAATGCCGACAGGCCGAGCGCCTCGGCCGTTGCCCGCGCACCCGCTTCGGAATCATTGGTGGCGATGCCAAGGACAAAGCCCTGCGCAGCCAGCGCTTCCAGCGTTACGTGCAGACCCTCGATGCCGACGGCACGGCGCGACCCTTCGCGCACGGCATAGTCATCATAGTCACGGATAAGCGCACGCTTTTCTTCCAGCGTCAGTTCCGGATGCCAGAGATCGACAATGTCATGAATGGTTCCGGCAGCGACCACAGAGCCACCGCGGAATTTTTCCATTTCCCAGTCATAGCCGCCCGCTTCGACAAGCGCTCGCGCTCGCGCCTCGTCGCCATCGGCAGCCTTGTGCGCCAGTTCCATGGTGATGCCGAACCAGGTGCGGTTGAAATCGACCAGCGTGCCATCCTTGTCGAACAGGATGCCGCGGATATGCGGGGAGCGGGAGGTTTCCATCAGGCCTCCAGTGAGCCTGGCCTGGCGTTGTCGGAACGCTTGGTGCCCAACAGTTTCATGAGGTCATCGCCGCGCCTTGTATAGCGATGGCTGCGGCGCGTGAGAATCCTTCCGGCTTGCGGCGCGGTCAAGGTGATGTCGCCGCTCGGATCGCCCGGGATGGTCACGACCGTGACAAGCTTTGCACCAGCCTCCACCTCGGCGCCAATATCGACATGGAAGAAGATCATGCCGCCCTGCGGCGCGCGGATCATCTCGACATTCTCGAGCGGGGTGACGGGACCATTGAAATCGACCTTCAAATCGACGCTGTTATCAATGATCACACCACGATGAACGAGGAAACGGTAAAGGCCTCCCGCATCGGCCTTGCCGGTTTCGATATCGACATCGTTCAGGCCGCGGAATTCGACCGTCGTTACGGCGTGGGTCTTTCGCTGTGCCTGCGACAGTTGCAATACGGGATGTGCGCAGGCTTCCTCGAAGGCAGCATCCGCGGTGCTATCCCACGAAAGGATGGCGCTCGAGCCCAAGGCCGAGGCAAGATCGTACATTTCCGGCAGGAACGCCTGGTGGATGTAGAGATAGCTCTCGCTCTCATCATCGCAGTGGAGATCAAGCACGATTTCATGCGGCAGGGCCAAGCGCAGGAGCTGCGCTTTCAGCCGCTCGGCCAGCGATTTCGGCGCATCGATGGCTGCAAGCCCGGACGTGTCGAAGGTTTCGAGCAACGGAAACGAGCGGTTGAAATTGACGTTCGAGAAAAACTCGAAGCGGCCAAGATGCTGATGCGACAGCCACTGTGCGGAGCCAACCGGATTGGCTTGCGGGACAACGGTGATATTGCCCGCGACACGGCCTTCATTCTCGGCCTTTTCCAGCATGGGAATGAGGAAATGCAGCGCCGCCTGTCCGGGCAATTCTGAACCATGCAAGGAGGATTGCAGATAGGCTGTTGAGGCTTTTTCGTGCTTGCCTTCGAAGCGCAGGACGCGCAGTTCGATCTTGTTGCCCGGTACATCACCGGCAAGCTTGATTGTTTCCGTCTTCATTGCGTCTCTTCCCTAACTTCACCCTGATGGGAATCAGGGTGAATTTTCCAACAGTCTCTTCTTAGGCTTGTTTGTCCCGGCGCTTGCGCAAGTGCGCGACAAGGCCTTGCGTGGAAGCGTCCTTACCCTTCGGCTTGACCTCGCCCGAAACGACCGGCAGCAGTTCCGTCGCCAATTCCTTGCCGAGTTCGACGCCCCACTGATCAAAGGCGTTGATGCCGAAAAGCTGTGCTTCGACGAACACCCGGTGTTCGTAAAGCGCGATCAGACGGCCGAGGGCATAGGGGTCGAGCTTGTCATGGACGATGGTGATCGATGGCCGGTTGCCGGTGAAGACGCGATGCGGCGCGATCCGGTTCACTTCCGATTTCGGCAGGTTCTTTGCCGCAAGCTGTGCCTTGGCTTCCTCCAGCGTGCGGCCCTTCATCAGGGCTTCGGATTGGGCGAGGCAGTTGGCGAGCAGCATTTCGTGCTGGTTGTCGAGGTGCGGCTCGTGGCCCTTCGCCGCGACGATGAACTCCACGGGGATCGTGTCCGTACCCTGGTGCAGGAGCTGGAAGAAAGCGTGCTGGCCATTGGTGCCGGGCTCGCCCCAGACAACCGGGCCAGTCGGGCCCGATACCGGCTTGCCGTCGACCGTGACGCCCTTGCCATTGGATTCCATGTCAAGCTGCTGCAGGTAGGCGGGCAGACGCGCGAGGCGCTGATCGTAAGGGATAACGGCGCGGCTGGTGTAACCTGAAATGGCGCGGTGCCAGTAGCCGACAAGGCCGAGCATCATGGGCAGGTTCTTGTGCGGGGCCGCCTTGCGGAAATGCTCATCCATCGCATGGGCGCCGTCGAGGAACCGGCCGAAATCCTCAGGGCCAATGGCGATCATCAACGGCAGGCCGATAGCGGACCAGATCGAATAGCGGCCGCCGACCCAGTCCCAGAATCCGAAGATCCGGTCAGCGGGTATGCCAAATGCGTCGACCTTGTCGAGTGCCGTGGAGACAGCGGCGAAATGCTGGCCGACGGCCTTTTCGCCAAGCGCATCGGCGATCCATTTGCGCGCCGTCTTGGCATTGGTCATGGTCTCGATGGTGGTGAAGGTCTTCGAGGCGATGATGATCAATGTCGTCGCCGGATCGAGACCGGCGAGCGTATCGGCAATATGCGCGCCGTCGATGTTAGAGACGAAATGCAGCTTCGGTCCGTCATGATACGGCGACAGCGCCAAGGTGGCCATCGCCGGGCCAAGGTCGGAGCCGCCAATGCCGATATTCACCACATCGGTAATCGGCTTGTTCTTCGAGCCTTTGATTGCGCCCGAGCGCAGGCCATTCGAGAAGGCCGCCATGCGGTCAAGCACGTCCTTGACGCCCGGCATGACATCTTCGCCGTCGACCTTGATCGGTTTGCCGGAACGATTGCGCAGCGCGATGTGCAGCACAGCGCGGCCTTCCGTATTGTTGATTGGTTTGCCGGCAAACATTGCATCGCGACGCTCTTCAACCCCGGCAACTTTCGCCAATTCGGTGAGCCGCGACAGAGTTTGGTCATTCACAAGGCATTTCGACCAATCGAGGAGAAGATCATCGAGCTGGAGCGAATAGCGGGAGAAGCGTTTTGGATCATCGGCGAAGGTCGCGCGCATATTCTTCGGAGCGCCGCTTTTCCAATGTGCTTTCAATGCCAACACCTGCTGCTTGAGGTCGTTCGCTTGTCCTGACGCCATGTCTGTCTCCTGAAGTCACGCTTGATCGTGGGCAAACTGCCACCGGAACGGTTTCAGTTCAATTGATCGAAGAAAGAATCTCTATGCTTTCCATAATACGGTAAGGGTGCACTGCAAATACGGGCGGAACTGCGGCGCGGAAACGCTTCTATTTGTCCGAATATTATTCTAACCTTCCCGAAGCCAGGGAGGGTCTCAGCATGGATTTGACGGGAGAAGAACGTATTGCCGCATCGCGCGACGCTGTCTGGAAAGCCTTGAATGACCCGGAAATATTGAAAGCCTGCATCCCAGGTTGCGAAAGCCTTGAAAAAATTTCCGACACGGAACTCGAAGCTACAGTCGGCGTCAAGATCGGACCGGTCAAGGCGCGCTTCAACGGCAAGGTTGAACTGACCAATCTCAACCCGCCCTCGTCTTATACAATTTCCGGCGAAGGCAAAGGCGGCATCGCCGGCTTCGCCAAGGGCGGTGCCGATGTGACCCTGACCCAAGAGGGCGCCGAAACAGTGCTGGCCTATGTGGTGAATGCTGATGTCGGCGGCAAGATCGCGCAACTCGGCAGCCGCCTGATCTTGTCGACATCAAAGAAGCTCGCCACGCAGTTCTTTGAAAATCTCAACCAGGCCATCAGCGGAACTTAGAGCAAATTCCCCTGCCCTGTCGCAATTTCCATAAGCCATGGCGGAAAGCCGTTTGGGTTTGCGGTGCCTAAGCCGGATATCCTGCCCCTACGCAATTTTGCGTTCGGACAAGGTATTCATGCGTTCCTTTGATTTCATCATTGTCGGATCAGGATCAGCTGGATCAGTCGTGGCGGAGCGTCTATCGGCCAACGGCCGATATTCGGTACTGGTATTGGAAGCAGGCGGCTCGGACCGGCGGTTTTTCATCGCCATGCCGCTTGGCTATGGCAAGACGTTTTATGACAAATCCGTCAACTGGATGTACCGCGCCGAACCCGATCCCGGCCTTGGCGGCAATGCAGATTACTGGCCCCGCGGTAAAGTACTTGGCGGGTCGAGTTCGATCAACGCCATGGTCTATGTTCGCGGGGCCTTCGAAGATTTCGATGAATGGCGTGACAGGGGCAACTGCGGCTGGGGCGCTTCTGACCTTTTGCCGATTTTTCGTTCGCTTGAGGATCATGATGGAACGGCCGGCAGTCTTGGCCGCGGCGGACCTCTGCATGTCGCCGATTGCTCCAAACTGTTCCACCCCTTGGCCAACAAACTCATTACGGCTGCCCAGGAAGCCGGGCTCGCCTATAATCCCGATTTCAACGGAACGACACAGGAGGGCGTTGGCGCATTCCAGCTGACGACCAAGGGCGGACGGCGCATGTCCGCAGCGCGGGCTTTCTTGCGGCCGGCAATGAAGCGGCCGAATGTGACCGTTATCACGCAGGCGATGGTGACACGCATCGTTTTCGACGGGAACCGCGCCACGGGCGTCGAATTCACTCGCAACGGGAAGCGCGACACGGTGAAGGCAGGTCGCGAAGTCGTTTTGTGTGGCGGATCTGTCAACACGCCACAACTGCTTGAACTGTCGGGTATCGGCGATGGGATGCGTCTGCGCGAGCTTGGTATTCCCCTGGTGCACAACAATGCGCAGGTCGGTGAGAACCTGCAGGATCATCTCGGCATCAATTACACCTACCGGGCCAATGTGCCTTCGCTCAACCAGGTACTGCGACCCTGGTGGGGCAAGGCTCTCGCCGGCATCGAATATCTCCTTTTGCGGACTGGACCGCT
This sequence comes from Phyllobacterium sp., assembly GCF_037994405.1. Lineage (GTDB taxonomy): Bacteria > Pseudomonadota > Alphaproteobacteria > Rhizobiales > Rhizobiaceae > Phyllobacterium. Next base: position 15,939 of record NZ_JBBNAN010000383.1, on the reverse strand, counting down.
CTCGATCAGCATGAACCAGGGCGGGGGCTTCTTCCGCACCGATCCATCCCGCAAACGCGCCAACATGCAGCTCTATTTCCAGGCGTTCTCCACAGTCGTCCCTAAAGCGGGTGAGCGACCGATCCTCACACCCGATCCCTGGCCGGGCTTCTCCATCGGGCTTTCCAATTGTCGCCCGACCAGCACGGGCTCGATCCATATTCGCTCCGGCAATCCACTTGAGCAGCCGCTGATCGTGCCCAATGCGTTTTCGACCGACCATGACGTTGCCGAGATGCTCGACGCAGTGAAATTCCTGCGCAGGATTGCCGCGACGCCCACTATGTCCAAGCTGATCGTCGAGGAATTGCTGCCAGGTCCAGCCTGCCAAAGCGATGAGGAACTGGTCGCGGATTTCAGAAGGCGCAGCGGCACCGTATATCATCCGGTTTCCACTTGCCGCATGGGACCAGACCCATCGCAATCGGTGGTCGATCCGCGGCTTCGGGTTCATGGCATAAACGGCCTGCGTGTCATCGATTGCTCGGTGTTCCCGAACATCATTTCCGGCAATACCAATGCCGCCGCAATGATGGTGGGAGCGAAGGGAGCACAGCTCGTGCTGGAAGATCAGGGCTGAGCGAGATGCACCGATATAAATAGGTAGGTCTAATGCACTGACGTCCGATGCCGATTATCGCTCCCCTTGCGGGAGAACCTACCCGTATCTGGCTTCAAGCAGGTCGATATCACGGACCATCTTTGTAGCCATCGTGCTTTCAAGCCGCCTTGCCCGAACCAAGCGGTAGATTTCCTGCCGCTCGGCCTTCAGCGCAGTGATATGCAGAAGCTTTCCAATCTCCTCGCTTCGCGCCGTCTGTTCGCGTTCCTCGCCGAGGTGCATACGCCCGTCGATGCGCTTGCGGTAAAGCTCCATAATCTGCGCGGCCACATCAGCGTAGATGTCGGCGTCAGCCCGTCCGGCAGCGAGATTGTGCTGGGCCCGCTCGACCGCCATGATGGCGGCCTCCGCCGCCGCAATACGCGCATAATCCTCCTCTTTCTGGTTGGAATCTTCAACCGGCAGGTCGATAGTCCTGAGCAGCCGGGGAAGACAGACGCTTGCCATGATGAGCGACAGGATAATGACGCCCGTTGCCAGGAAAATGACCAGATCGCGGGCAGGGAAAAGACTTCCGTCATTCAGAAAGAGGGGCAGTGTCAAGATACCAGCAAGGGTAATGGCGCCGCGCACGCCGGCAAACGACATGGTGGCGACCAGCTGCCAGCTCGGGCGCACGACGGCCTGCCTGCGGTCAGAGGGGCGCGACAGGGCAATGCGCCATGACGCCCAGACCCACAGGAAGCGGAGTGCGGCCAATGCCGCGTATATAACCACGACGTAGACGGCCAGCCACCATGGACTTGAGTTATCACCGTGCTGGACGTTCTCGACCGCTCCAGAGAATATACCGGGAAGCTGTTCCCCCAAAAGCACGAAGATCGCACCGTTGGCAGCGAATTGCGCCGTGTCCCAGACGGCCGTACGCCGCACCCTTGTCAACGCCAGCGACTGGGCGGTGATTTCGGCGTAGCTCATGGTAATACCGGCGGCGACGGCAGCGAGAATGCCGGATGCATGGACGTGCTCGGCAAGGAGATAGGCGCCGAAGGGGATGAGCAGGCTGATAAGAATCTGCGACCCGCTCTCCTCACCCAGATGCCGGGTCAGGAACGCTTTGCCCCGGGTGACGCCAATGGTAACACCAACGCCGATGGCGATGCCCACGAAGGCAAGCCAGAGAAAGGTGAAGAAAGCTTCAGACAACGAAAATGAACCGGTCAGCATCGCCGCGACGGCAAAGCGCATGCAGACGAGACCGGACGCATCGTTCAGCAGCGATTCCCCCTCGAGAATATGCATCATGCGCGAGGGGATCGGCACGCGGGCCGCTATGGCTGAGACAGCCACGGGATCGGTCGGAGAGACGATGGCGGCCAGTGCAAAGGCGACAGGGAGCGGAACGGACGGAATCATCCAGTGAACGAAAAAGCCGAGGCCAAGCACAGTGAAGATGACAAGTCCCAACGCCATCTCAAGGATGATGCCCTTGTCGCGAAACAGCCCCTCCTTTGGGATGCGCCAGCCGTCGAGGAACAATAGTGGCGGCAGGAACAGCAGAAAGAAGATATCGGGATCGAGCTCCATGCGGATGCTGGTCAGAGACGCAATCACCGCGCCGAGCCCGATTTGCACCAAAGGCAGCGGCACCGGCAGGGGCAGCATGCGAATGATGGAGTCACTGACCACCACGGCCAGGAGCATCAGCAGGACAACGGTTATTATTTCCACGGTGAATCCAGTTTCGACAAGTGAACAGGATGAAGGAAGTGCGGGTGCTTTGTCGAGGCGAACCTTGGCAACTTTGTGCCCGGATAATGCCGAATGGATGAATTGCGTGCGTTCGGGAAAAACAACGGCGCAATAATTTTTACGTTTACGTTAATGTAAATACTTGCGTGCTCCGCACCTCTCGCAATAGATAGGATTGTTGAGTAGCATGGGGTGCGGCAGGAGAACCGCACGCTGGGGCTGAAGAAAAAATAACTGGGAGGTTAATGTGGCGAAAGAGACAATACCGGTAAAAGCGCAAAAGACTACGAATGCGCAAGCGGCTGTCGGCAAGGTGGCAAAGACCGCAGCGCCCGCCTCAAAAAAACCGGCCGGTAATGTCAAGAAGGCCGAAGCCAATGGCTCGGTGAAAGCAGCTGCGAAACCAAAGACGGCGCGGACTGCGTCCGCCAAGAAGGCCGGCGAAACTGCAAAATCGCTGACTGCCCCGAAGATAGTGGAAAAGCCTGCGCCCAAGGCGCCCGCCAAAGCAAAGCCGGCTTCCAAGGCAAACACTGGATCTGCAGATTCCTCGTCGAAGAGCAAGGTGTCAGCACGGTTTTGGGTGGATTCCTATCCAGATGGCGTGCCTGCCGAGATCGCGTCCTTGCAATACGAGTCGCTCGGCGACTTCTTCGCGAGGGCGTTCAGGGACTATGGCGAACGGCCTGCCTTCATGTGCATGGGCAAGAGTATCACTTATGCCGAGCTCGATCGTCATTCCCGTTCGATTGCCGCATGGTTCCAGTCACGAGGGCTGACAAAAGGCGACCGTGTGGCTGTGATGATGCCGAATGTGCTGCAATATCCAATCGCCATTGCCGCCATCCTTCGCGCCGGTCTCACGGTCGTCAACATCAACCCGCTCTATACGCCGCGCGAGCTTGAACACCAGCTGAAGGACAGCGGTGCAAAAGCCATCATCATTCTCGAAAACTTTGCGGCGACGCTGCAGAAAGTAATCACCAAGACGCCTGTGCAACACGTGATTGTGGCGGCAATGGGCGACATGATGGGCCTCAAGGGCCATCTGGTGAATCTCGTCGTGCGGCGCGTCAAGAAGATGGTACCCGCCTGGTCCTTGCCGGGTCACATCCAATTCAAGACGGCACTGGTCAAGGGCGCTGCTCAAAGCCTCAAGAACGTCGAGGTGACCGGCGCGGACATTGCCTTCCTGCAATATACCGGCGGCACGACCGGCATCTCCAAAGGCGCAATCCTGACCCATAGCAACATCGTCTCCAATGTGGCGCAGATGCGCGTATGGTGCGATGTGGCCTACCGCATCAAGGGGCGCCCAAAAGACCTTACCTTCATCTGTGCGTTGCCGCTCTATCATATCTTCGCGCTGACGGTGAACGCGATGATGGGCATGGAACAGGGGGCGCTGAATGTCCTCATTCCAAACCCGCGCGATATACCAGGCTTCGTGAAGGAACTGCAAAAGCACAAGATGCATATCTTCCCGGGCCTGAATACGCTGTTCAACGGCCTAATCAACAATGAGGATTTTCGCAAGCTCGACTTCAAGGAATTGATCCTGTCACTTGGCGGCGGCATGGCGGTGCAGAAGCCTGTGGCCGATCGCTGGAAGGATGTGACAGGCTGCCTGATTACAGAAGGATACGGCCTCTCGGAAACATCGCCCGTTGCATCGGCAAACCGGCTGGATGCCATGGAATTCTCCGGAACCATCGGACTGCCGCTGCCTTCGACGGATTTCTCGATCCGCGACGATGATGGCAAGGAACTTCCGCTGATGGAGGTTGGTGAGATCTGCATTCGCGGGCCGCAGGTCATGGCGGGCTACTGGAACCGCCCGGATGAGACTGCAAAGGTGATGACAGCCGATGGCTTCTTCCGTTCCGGCGACATGGGCTACATGGACGAGCGCGGCTATACCAAGATCGTCGATCGGAAGAAGGACATGATCCTCGTTTCAGGCTTCAACGTTTATCCGAACGAAATCGAGGAAGTGGCGATGGAGCATCCCGGCATTCGCGAGGCGGCTGCCATCGGAATTCCCAATGAGCATTCCGGAGAAACGGTCAAGCTTTTCGTCGTGCGCAAAGACCCGGCGCTGACCGAAGACGCTGTGAAAGCCTTCTGCGCCGAGCGATTGACCAACTACAAACGCCCACGCTCCGTCGAGTTCCGCGACGAATTGCCGAAGAGCAATGTCGGCAAGATATTGCGGCGGGAATTGCGGAGCTAGAGGGCGCTCAAGCTGCCTTTTCGCGCACCTGGTAATCCTTGATCGCGGCGAAGCGGATCGCCTTCCAGCGCTCTGCCTCGTAGGACAGCGAGAAGGAATTCTGCGCCAGGAACACCGGATCATTGTCGAGGTCGTGGGCGATGTCGGCGCGATGTGCATTGATGAAACGCAGCAATTCCGCTGGATCATCGGCTGAAATCCAGCGGGCAATGGTGAAGCGTGCCGGTTCAAAACCCACCGGCAGGGTGTATTCCACTTTCAACCGCTCAGTCAGAACGTCGATCTGCAGCGCGCCAACGACGCCGACAATGGCGGGCGAGCCATCATCCGGCAGGAAGAGCTGGACCACGCCCTCTTCCGCCATCTGCTGCAGGGCCTCGCGCAGCTTCTTCGCCTTCATCGCGTCGTCGAGACGCACGCGGCGGAGGATCTCCGGCGCGAAGTTCGGGACGCCGCGAAAAAGGAGGTCTTCGCCCTCCGTCAACGTATCGCCGATGCGCAAGGTGCCGTGGTTGGGGATGCCAACAACATCGCCTGCCCACGCCTCGTCGGCAATCTGGCGGCTGCGCGCGAAGAAGAATTGCGGCGCCGACAGACTCATCGGCTTGCCGGTACGCACGAGCTTGGCTTTCATGCCGCGCGATAGTTTGCCCGAGCAGACGCGCAGGAAGGCGATGCGGTCGCGATGGTTCGGATCCATGTTGGCCTGAATCTTGAAGACGAAGCCGGTCATCTTGTCTTCAACCGCCTCGACCTTGCGTGTGTCGGCATCCTGGGCGCGCGGGCTCGGGCCAAAGTCGCAGAAGGCTTCGATCAGATCGCGTACGCCGTAGTTGCGCAGTGCCGAGCCGAAATAGACCGGCGTTAGATGGCCTTCACGGAAAGCCTGCAGATCGAACGGATTGCAGGCATCGCGCGCCAGGGTCACCTCATCGGTCCATGCCTGGCGCTCGTTCTCAGGCAGGAGGCCGGAGGCGCCCGAGGCTTCAGGCCCGTTGACCGGCGTTGGAACCGCTTCCTCGTCGCGGCGGCGCACCGTATTGTTCTGCAGATTATAGGTCCCGGCAAAGCTCTTGCCACGGCCGATCGGCCAGGTGATCGGTGCGGTATCCAGCGCCAGCTTCTGTTCGATCTCGTCGAGAATCTCGTAGGGATCGCGGCTTTCCCGGTCCATCTTATTGACGAATGTGACGATGGGGATGTCACGCATGCGGCAGACTTCGAAGAGCTTGAGCGTGCGCGCCTCGATGCCCTTGGCAGCATCGATGACCATGACCGCGCTGTCGACGGCGGTCAGCGTGCGATAGGTATCGTCGGCAAAGTCTTCGTGGCCGGGCGTATCGAGCAGGTTGAAAATGCAGTCCTTGTACTCGAAGGTCATCACCGAGGTGACGACGGAGATGCCGCGATCGCGCTCGATGTTCATCCAGTCGGACCGGGTCTGAATGCGGTCCTTCTTGGCCTTGACCTCACCGGCAAGCTGGATTGCTCCGCCGAACAGCAGCAGCTTTTCGGTCAGGGTGGTTTTACCGGCGTCGGGATGCGCGATGATCGCAAAGGTACGGCGCTTGGTGACGGGATGATCGGCAGATGACATGGAGAAGGCTCAAACTCGATAAGGTAAAGGTTGCGCGCCTTCTATCAGCCGCAGCCCTTGCCGTCGACTGCCAATTCTGAATGGCAGATCAGGCAGTTTCGACGACCTGCCCGGATTTTTCTTCGGCCATGAAAGGTTCGATGGCGATGCGTTTGGTGTTTTTGACTGTCACGAAGCTGTTGGGCGGCACTGGCATCCAGTTCCCCGCTTCGCCGTCGAGGGGTTCCGAGACCACACACAGCCCGGCGCCTGCCGCAAGGCTCGCCGTGTAGAGCGACGGCGCAAAACGATCGGTGGCATAGCGGACCGCGTAGAGATGTTCCCCGTCCGAAAATGCAGCGGTGAGCCGGATGAAGGCAAGCACGCCGGCACGCTCGGCCTCCGCAACGATATCATTGACGGTTCGGACCAGCGCCTCAGCCGGATCATCGTCAAGACCGTTTTGCAGCATCAATAGAAAAATCAGTTCGGAATCGGTCGAGCCGAGCTTTTGCGCATAGAGCGCATCGTCAAGACGTGCTTCCAGCCCCCGCCGCAAACGGTCGAAATGACCGATCTGGCCGTTGTGCATGAAGCTCCATTTGCCGGAGACGAAGGGATGACAATTCATGCGGCTGGTGGCCCCGCCGGTCGAAGCGCGCACATGGGCGAGAAAGAGGTGCGAGCGTATCTGCCGCGACAGGCTCTTCAGGTTCTGGTCGGACCAGGCCGGCAGTATATCGCGATAAAGGCCCGGCTCATCCCTTTCGCCATACCAGGCGACGCCAAAGCCATCGCCATTGGTGCGGGTCTTGGCCTCATGCGCATCATGGCTTTGGGCGATCAGGGAATGACAGGGGGAGGCAATAACATCTTCAAGATAAAGCTGCGGTCCGAGATAGGCTGCCCAACGACACATGAATCACCTGGATTTGATCTCATATAGACTGACAATACCGTGTGATTTCATTCTTGGGAATCGCCCGGATGGGGTAGCCTGTTAGAAGGAGATTGTGTGCAAAGAATGGATGCACCTTAATCTTGTGAGTTGACGGTGCGCGCCGACTGGTGAAAAAGGTCTTTTCATGTCTCAAGAAACCGATTCTGCTCATCCGAAAAACCCAGCTCTGGGTCTTGTCCGCTTGCCCCATGGCGAAGGACTCGAATTGCCCTCCTACGAAACGTCCGGTTCGGCCGGCATGGACCTTCGCGCTGCTGTGCCCGAAGACCGGCCCCTGCTGCTTCTCCCCGGCCGCAGGGCCCTGGTGCCGACTGGTTTGGTCTTCGAAATCCCCAAGGGTTTCGAGGCGCAGATCCGGCCGCGCTCAGGCCTTGCGCTCAAGAACGGAATTACCTGTCTCAATACACCGGGAACGATTGATTCCGACTATCGTGGTGAGGTAAAAGTAATCCTGATCAACCTTGGCGACGACGACTTCTACGTGGAACGCGGCATGCGTATCGCGCAGGTCGTTCTGGCACCGGTTGTCCAGCTCGCTATCGAAGAGCGGCAACATGCCAGTGACACAGCTCGCGGCGTCGGGGGTTTCGGGTCAACAGGGACATCTTAGAATTCCGACAGGGAGAGTATCATGGATAAGGGCAGGGTTTTCCGTCAGCTGCATGAGAGACCCGAGATTTTTCTCATGCCCAATCCTTGGGACCCCGGGACGGCAAAATTTCTAGCCTCGCTGGGCTTCAAGGCGCTCGCCACCAGCAGCGCCGGCTTTGCGTTCTCACGCGGGTTGCCTGATGGGGCAATTACGTTTGATCTGATGATGCAACATTGCCGCGATCTGGTAGCGGCAACGGATCTGCCCATTTCCGGCGACCTGGAGAAGGGCAAGGGCGATAGCGCCGACAGTGCCGCGGAGACGATATTCGCCGCTGAAGCTGCTGGTCTTGCCGGCTGTTCGATCGAGGACTTTTCCGGCGATCCGGATAACCCGATCTATGATTTTTCGCTCGCAGTTGAACGTGTTGCCGCCGCGGCCGAAGCGGCGCGCGCCCTCAAAAGCGAATTTGTCTTTACAGCCCGAACCGAAAATTTTCTCCACGGCAAGACTGACTTCGATGACACGATCAAGCGCTTGCAGGCCTTTGAGAAAGCCGGCGCCGATGTGCTGTTTGCGCCCGGCATTTCCGACCTTGAGCGTATCAAGACGATTTGTGCATCAGTTTCAAAGCCGGTAAGTGTGCTGGCACCTGCATCGCTCACCGTAAGCGAACTGGCTTCGATCGGTGTCCGCCGCATTTCGCTTGGTCCGCGCTTGACGACCGCTGCCTTTACCGCCGTTCGCGACGCAGCACGTGAGGTTCTGGACAAGGGGACGTTCGAATTTACCAAGACAGGCGTTTCTTTTGGCGACCTGCAACAACTGTTCTCGCAGGGCATGGACAAGGATATTTGAAGAATGGCTCGCCCCGAACTGGTGATTTTCGACTGTGACGGGGTCCTGGTCGATACTGAAACGCTTGCCAATCAGCACCTTGTAAAAATGCTCGCCGCATCCGGCTATCCAATTACCTTCGATCAGGCTCGCAAGAATCTCTGCGGCATGCCAATGCGGGCGGTCAAAGAGAAGGTCGAAGCGGAAGGCTATTTACTCGGTGAGGATTTCGTCGACCGTTGGTATCAGGCTATTCCAATCATTTTTGAAAATGGTGTCGAGGCCATCCCCTACATCGAGAATGTCATTTCGGCGGTGAAAGAGGCCGCACTTCCCTATTGTGTGGCTTCATCAGCACATATCGAAAAGATGCACATCACACTCGGCAAGACAGGCCTTATCGGGCATTTCCAGGATGTGCTCTATAGCGCCTCCATGGTCGCTCGCGGAAAGCCTTTTCCCGATCTGTTTTTGCATGCAGCGAAGGAGATGGGCTACGAGCCCTCACAGGCTGTGGTTATCGAGGACAGTGTCGCTGGAACTACGGCGGGCACCGCTGCCGGCATGCGCGTCTTCTCCTATTGCGGCGATGAGCATGCGGATCGAGAAGGATTGACTGCAGCGGGCGGCATTCTCTTTGACGATATGCGCAAATTGCCTGCCTTATTGGAGATTGCCTGATGGATGCACCGCTGAAGGTCATCGACATGCACACGGGCGGTGAGCCGCTGCGCATCATCACCAGCGGCTACCCCGAATTGCCAAAGGGCACAATCCTCGAAAAGCGTGCCTATGTGCGCGACAGGCTGGATTACCTGCGCAAGATCCTGATCTTTGAACCGCGCGGACACTTCGACATGTACGGCGCCTTGCTGGTGGAGCCGAACCTTCCCGGTGCCGATCTCGCGGTGCTGTTCATGCACAATGAAGGCTATTCCACCATGTGCGGCCACGCCATCATTGCACTTGGCCGCTACGCTGTCGATTACGGCATCGTTCCCAAGGTCGAGCCGGTGACGACGGTCCACATCGAATGTCCCTGCGGTATGGTGGTCGCTTCCGTCGCAGTTCGGGACGGCAAATCCGGAGGTGTTTCGTTTGAAAGCGTCCCGGCCTTTCTGTTTGAACGCGATCAGAGCATCGATTTGCCCGACTTTGGCAAAGTTACCTTCGATGTGGCCTATGGCGGCGCATTCTATGCACTCGCGGATTGTCACCAATTCGGGCTCGAGTTTGGCCGTGATCCGGCCCGAAGATTCATCGAAGCGGCGACCATCTTGACGGAGGCCGTTAAAGAGGCAGTGCCGCTCGACCATCCCGACCACAAGGATTTGGCCTTCCTCTACGGCTCGATCCTGACGGATGGCGCAGATGCCTGGAATGAGGGCCCAACGAAAAACGTCTGTATCTTCGCTGATGCGCAACTTGACCGCTCTCCCACGGGTTCAGGCATAACGGCACGCCTTGCGGCGATGCACGCCAAGGGCCAGATCCGCGAAGGCAATGCGCGGATTTTCGAAAGTATTGTCGGGTCCCGGTTCGCCGGCTTCGTTGCGTCCGAGACCAAGGCCGGCGATTTCGATGCCATTACTGCCCGTGTTTCCGGCCATGCCTATTACAGCGGCAAGGCGGAATTTATCGTTGAAGACGACGACCCGCTCGGTCAGGGTTTTCTGGTGCTCTAGAGTCAGTACGACCTCAAGATTTATTTGCTACGATATTATTCAACCAAATGGTTGACTAATTATAGTTGCAATGATATTAAACCACATGGTTGAGTTTCAGACACATCACCTCGATGCCGTGTTTCACGCCCTGTCCGATCCGACGCGAAGGGCAATGCTGCGCCGGCTTACGGAAGGCGAGCATTCAGTCAGCGATCTCGCGACACCCTTCAACATGTCGCTGGCCGGCGCGTCGAAACACATCAAGGTGCTGGAAAGTGCCGGATTGGTTCGCAGGCACGTCCAGGGAAGGACGCATATGTGCCAACTTGAAGCAGCTCGGCTCGCCGAGGCACAGGAATGGCTGCGCACCTACGAACGGTTCTGGACCTCGCGTCTGGATGATCTTGAGGAGATCCTGCGCGATGAAGATCGCGCCGCTGCTCAGGCGGCTGAATTGCTGCCAAAACCCGAGAACAAGCCAAGGAGAACGAAATGAACGAGCATGTTGGAAATGATCGTCTCGGCGTGGTCATATCGCCTCGCACGGTTCGCATCGAACGCATTCTTCCGGGGCCCGTTGAACGGGTCTGGAGGTATCTGACGGAATCGGACAAGCGGCAGAAATGGCTGGCTCGGGGTCCAATGGCCAATTATGTCGGCGGCAATGTCGAGTTGACCTTCCATCACTCGGAACTGTCAAGCGAGCCGGCACCGGCGGACTACCAGAAGCTTGAAGGCCACACGAACAAGGGCAAGATAACCCGCTATGAACCACCGACGTTGCTCAGTTTCACCTGGCCTGAGACAGCAGGTGAACCTTCGGAAGTAACGTTCGAACTTGCAGCGTCGGGAAGTGATACCCTATTGAGGGTGACCCATACGCGGCTTGCCAACTCCGATTCAATGGTCAGCGTTGCCAGCGGCTGGCACACCCATCTTGGCGTCCTCATCGATCAACTGAATGGCGATGAGACCAGCGGATTCTGGAGCAAATTTACCCACCTCAAGGAAGAGTATAAGCGGATTATTACCGAATGAACGCGCGGCATCTGTAAAAGATCACTTACGCAGAACCGGATGGCCGGCAGCAATTGCCGGCTATCACAATGACCGTTTACGGTCGAAATCGCCTCTCGAGAAGCCAGACCGGTTCGCCGGTATAAGTCGTCTTTTCGATCTTGCTGAAGCCGTTCTTTTCAGCAATCCGCAAGGATGCCGCATTCTCTGGCGAGATGATGCAAAGTGCGCGGTCATTATCAAAGTAGCTGTCGCCCCAGGCGACGACCCTGGCCAAAGCCTCACTGCCATAGCCCTTGCCATGGATTTCCGGCGCGAGGACCCAGCCCATCTCAGGTGCGTCACCGAATGGCGGATCGATGTCGCGCTCGAAATTGGCAAAGCCCAATTCGCCGACAAAGCTGCCGCTTGCTTTGTCCTCCATTGCCCAAAAGCCATAGCCAATCAGCGGCCACAGTCCGGCATAGCGCAACAGACGCGCCCAGGACTGCTCGCGGGTCGATGGCTTTCCCGTAATTTGCGTATAGATGGCGGGATGCTGCCAAATGGCGTGAACCGCCTCAAAATCCTCGCGTCTGTGGGGACGCAGGATGAGGCGATCGGTTTCAAGGATGGGAATCATGGACGATACTCCGTATTCACGGTTGTCGGAATTTGCTCTAGCTTTAAACCTCGACCGTCTGCAATGCCGAGGCGATCTTGGCGGCCAGTCGTTCGGCAACCTCGTCCTTGCTCAGCTCCGGCCATTCCTCCACGCCTGAACGGGTGACGATGCGCACGGCATTGCGATCGCCGCCCATGACGCCGGTTTCGTGGCTGACGTCATTGGCAATGATCCAGTCCGCGCCTTTCTTGTCGAGTTTCAGCTTGGCATTGATCAGCAGATCCTGGGTTTCCGCAGCAAAGCCGACGACGAGGTGCGGCCGCAACTGACTATGCCCAACGCCTGCAAGAATATCGGGATTTTCAACCATTTGCAGCGCCGGAGCACCTTGACCCGGCTGCTTCTTGATCTTTTCACCGGCCTCGTTTGCCGTGCGCCAATCGGCGACCGCAGCAACCATGACAGCGGCGTCAGCGGGCAGCAGCTGTTCGACAGCATCACGCATTTCACGCGCCGATTCGACGTGGACAACAGTAACTCCGTCCGGATCAGGAATGGTCACGGGACCGGAAACGAGCCGTACAGTGGCGCCAAGCCTCGCCAGCGCGGCAGCGATGGCGTGACCCTGTTTGCCAGACGAGCGGTTGGCGATATAGCGCACTGGATCAATCGGCTCGTGGGTCGGGCCGGAGGTCATGACAATGGTTTTGCCGGTCAACGACTTTGGCCTGCTATCCAGCAGTTTCTCGATCGCAGCAACGATCTCCAGCGGTTCGGCCATGCGGCCTGCCCCGCTTTCGCCGCTCTCCGCCATCTCACCCTTGTTAGGGCCGACAAAACGGGTGCCGTCCTTTTCCAGCGTGGCACGGTTGCGCTTGGTTGCCGGATGGTCCCACATTTTCGGGTTCATCGCCGGGGCAATAAGCACGCGCTTGTCCGTTGCCATCAGAACCGCTGATGCGAGGTCATTGGCAAGACCGCTGGCCATTTTCGCCATGAGGTCGGCAGTCCCGGGCGCGATGACGATCAAATCGGCTTCGCGCGACAAGCGGATGTGGCCAACATCATGCTCGTCTTCACGCGAGAAGAGCTCGGTGAAGACTTTCTCGGCCGCGATGGCACCAACCGCCAACGGTGTAACGAACTCCTCCGCCGCTTTGGTCAGGACCGGGCGCACCCTAGCGCCGCGCTCACGCAGACGCCGGATCAACTCGAGACATTTATACGCGGCAATGCCGCCTCCGATGATCAGGAGAATGCGCCGTCCGGACAGCGAGCCGGAAGTGGCGGGTTGAATATTCACCGCCGCCGCGACAGCCTCGGAGGGTGTGATACCGCCGAGTTCGCCAAGCAGAAGCCGCACCTCTTCCTCCATCGAGCGCCCATGCGCCGCAGCGCGCAGGCGCAGCTTTTCCTTGATGGCATCGTCAAGATTGCGGATTGTGATACTGGCCATATGATTGCACTTTCAAAGAGAAATCAGCGCATTTGCAATCATTGATATCACCAATGGCGATATTTCTTCAAGTGATAAGCTTGTAGGTGATTACAACAAGGCAAAGTGCAATCACCCAAAGAGCGATGCGACCAGAGCGCGTGTGGCGCGCTTCGGCCTTGCCAATAGCCTTGGCGGTCTGTTCGTCGAAACGCAATCCGTTTTCCGCCATTTGGTCAAGCTCGTTCGACAAGCGATCGGCACGCGCCAGGAGTTCGGGTGCCTGACGGGCGAGGTGCAGCAGTGCGTTTGCCCCGTCGCGAGCGTCGATGAGGATGCCCTGCGGCCCGAGATTGCGGCGGATCCAGCCGCCAACGACCGGCTCGGAAGCCTTCCACATGTTGAAATGCGGGTCCAGCGTGCGCGAGACGCCCTCGACGACGACCATGGTCTTCTGCAGCATGACAAGCTCTGGCCGCGTCTCCATATCGAACAGTTCGGTGACCTCGAACAGCAGCGTCAGCAGTTTTGCCATCGAAATGGTTTCGGCCGGCTGACCATGGATCGGTTCGCCAATGGCGCGGATAGCCTGGGCAAAGCTCGATACGTCGTGATGATGCGGCACATAACCCGCTTCGAAATGCACTTCGGCGACGCGCGCATAGTCGCGGGTGATGAAGCCGTAGAGAATCTCAGCGAGGAATCGACGTTCCTTCTTGCCCAGCCGGCCGGTAATGCCGAAATCCACCGCAACAATATGGCCATCGGAATCGACGAAGAGATTGCCGGGGTGCATGTCGGCGTGGAAGAAGCCGTCACGCAACGTGTGACGCAGGAAGGACTGGATGAGTGTTTCGGCAAGCTTGATGAGGTTGTGGCCAGCAGCGCGCAACCCTTCAATGTCCGACATTTTCACGCCGTCGATCCATTCAAGCGTCAGCACATCCCGCCCCGTGCGCTCCCAATCGACAGCCGGGATTCGAAAGCCGGGGTCGTCCTTGGTGTTTTCGCCAATTTCCGACAGCGCGGCCGCTTCGAGCCGCATGTCCATTTCGATGCGGGTCGTCTGCGCCAAAGTGCGCGTAACTTCGATGGGGCGCAGGCGGCGGGTAGCAGGCACGTACCGCTCCTGCCATTTCGCCACCAGGAAAAAGCTCTCAAGATCATTGTTGAAGCGCTGGCGTACGCCCGGGCGCACGACCTTGACGGCTACTTTCTTGATCTCGCCATTGCTGCTGACGAAAGCCGGGTGAACCTGCGCAATCGAGGCGGCAGCCATTGGTTCGTCAAAGCTTACATAAAGATCGTCAAGAGACCGCCCCAGGGAACCCTCGATCGCCTTGACGGAAGCTTCCATCGGAAAGAAATCGAGCTGATCCTGCAAGAGCGCAAGGTCGTCCGCCACTTCGTTTCCAACCACGTCAGGGCGCGTCGCCAGGAACTGGCCGAGCTTGACGTAGGATGGACCGAGCTTGTTGATGGCACGCGACATGCGTTCCGAACGGCGCGCGGTCATTGCGCGGCGCCGGGCCAAAAGCCCCGCCACGCGATGACCAAATGCCGGAAGCCCGCTCAAACCTTCTGCCGGCAGTGCGGATATGACACCCTCACGCGTCATGATCCATCCAGCCCGCATCAGGCGAAATGTTGCTGCAAGTTTACTCATTCAGCGGTCACAATTTCCAGCCGGAGTGCAGAGCCGCGATGCCGCCGGTAAAATTGCGCCAGCTCACACGCTCGAAGCCTGCGTGGCGGATCATTTCGGCAAAGTCCGCCTGACGCGGGAACTTGCGAATTGACTCGACCAGGTATTGATAGCTGTCCGCATCACCGGTCACAGCCTTGCCGATTTTCGGAATGGCATTGAACGACCATGTATCATAGACCTTGTCGAGGATAGGCAATTCAACCTCGGAGAATTCGAGGCAGAGGAACCGCCCACCCGGCTTGAGCACACGAAAGGCCTCAGACAGGGCGCGATCAATATGCGGCACATTACGGATGCCGAAAGCGATTGTATAGGCGTCGAAGCTTGCGTCCTTTAAGGGAAGTTCTTCGGCATTGGCCTCGACAAATTCGGTGTTGTTGGCAAGACCCTTCTTTTCGGCTCGGTCGCGGCCGACGCCCAGCATCGACCCGTTGATATCGAGCACGGTCGCATGGGCATTGCGGCCCGAAGCCTCGATGATCCGGAAGGCGATATCGCCGGTTCCGCCGGCAACGTCGAGCACCTTCCAGTTGGCCGTCCGGGAGGGCGAAAGCCAGGCGATCATCGAACCCTTCCAGACACGATGCAGCCCACCTGACATAAGGTCGTTCATCACATCATAGCGCTTGGCGACGCGATGAAAGACGTCGTTGACGCGTGCCTGCTTTTCCCCATCGCCGACATCCTGAAAACCGAAGGATGTTTCCATGCCGCCATGGGCACCGGTGCGTTGCTGGTTCATTATGTTACCTGCTGATTTGTGTTGCGGCGAACCATAGAAGATTGAAACACATAAGGCTATTGTCCTGTTGCGCGATGAAGCGCCGCGTCGTTTGATTATTTTCATTTAGGAAACTGCGTATGGTTTTGAAAGCTGAATTGCATTGCCACATTGAAGGGGCCGCCTCGCCAGGCCTGGTCGAACGAAAGGCCGCCAAATATGGCGCCGACGTTTC
>NZ_JBBNAN010000382.1:0-3890 GCF_037994405.1 Phyllobacterium sp. | reverse complement strand
AGACAAACCGGATCATCTATGCATCTCGCGGTTACCTTGAAGACAACGATCCGAAGCCGACGGTCGAGAACATCAAGAAGACGATGAAGATCTATCCCTACACGCCGGGAGGCGCTGGCACGAGTATCGCGACAGCGCTTGAAGGCAAGGTCAAGCTCGAAGCAAATCCGCCGGTACCCGAGACCAAGTTCGTGGAGGCGAGCGGCAAAGCGTTCAATACGATCCCTCCAAGCGACTACTCGTTCTTCGAGATGATTAACGCCAACGTGCAGCAGGAGCCGGCGGACTCCTACAATCCCGAGCTTGCAGGGCAGTTGGCCGCCATCGGCATCGCCAAGGGGAGAGAGTTCAAGCCCGACGAGCGAATGAAGAAGATTCTCACCGATGCGGCCGCGGTCGGGAACGCTGCAGGACGCGTGCTAAACTGGCGTCCCAGTGAGTCTCTCGAGTGGACGTATTATCCCGACTCGTCGTGGGCCAACATGCTATGGCAGGGTGGCGCCAATTTCGAGACGCCGCCGCCGATGATCAGCAAGGATGGCCGATTCGAACCGTTGCCGCCGACCGGCGCGCGGACGCTCGACTCGAAAACCGCATTCTACTATGGCTATACCCTCGACTCCCCGGGCATGATCATGCGGCTTCCCCGCGTCGGATCGCAGTATCTCATGGGTTTCCTGGATGCGGACAAAAAAGATCTCGACGGGGCCAAGACCTACAAGGTGACGCTCCCGCCAAACATTCCCGCGGAAGCATTCTGGTCATTCACACTCTATGACAACCAGACGCGCTCCATGCTCCAAACGCCGCAGGGCTACCCGCGAGCGGGCAGCCAGAGCTATCCTTCACCCGCTGCCGAAGCAGACGCGGACGGCTCAACGACAATCTATTTCGGCCCGAAACAGCCGGATGGTGTCAAACGCGGCAACTGGATCCAGACCATGCCTGGCAAGGGTTGGTTCACGCTCCTTCGCCTCTATAGCCCGCTGGAGCCTTTCTTCACCAAGGAATGGCGCCTGAGTGAAATCAAACTCGTTCCCTAATGGAGACATCGAAAGCGGTTTTACTGCGCAGTTGATAAGACCGCGATTCCGCGCCAGAACGAAACATCCTCCTTGATCACATGGGAAGGATACGTTCGTTACCGACAAGGTAAATCCCTTGCGACGTGGAGTAGCGGATGAGGTCACAAAATCGGGTCGAATTATCGCCTTGATCGAGCTGTTGGGCCGGATGCCACCAGTTGAATTGCAACCAGCGCAGCTCTCTTCAGCGGATAGGATGTGCAGACAATCCTATCCGCCTCCAATTTGTTTGTTCGTTCGAATTGTATCTATTCATTTAAACGCGCTGAAATACATCTTGTAGTAAAACCCTTTCATACCAGATATGGGAGCGCATCAATATGTCGAATAAAGAAATAATTTGGGGTCATTCCCGTCTTGGCAAGCATAACATGGAAAAACGTAGCGTAATGCATGCCTCGAATTTATCCAGGGGGATAATGACTGCCGCCTTGGCCGTCGTTGTTTGTATTGCTGCGCCTATAAAAATGGCCGAGGCACAATCAGCCTCAATCGAGTTAGGATATCCAAGTGATATGAAGGCAGCTGATACAAAGAAGAAAGTCATTAAAAGCAGAAAAGCGATCCCTGCAAACATTGTTAAGGCATCATATCTTGGTCGGGCGCCATACATTTGTACGCCCAGCGGATTTGGACGCACGTCAAGATGCTTTGCGAGGTGAATGGATTTACGACCTCACCGTCTGAGTACCAATTGGATATGCGGGAAGGAGAGAAGAGCCGGACAACCCCGTTGGTCCGGCTCTACGTGAGTAAAATCTAATCGTGTCTTAAGCCTGCAACGATTTTGAACGAATGCCTAATCTATAGGCTTGGCGATAGCTTTGCACGCGTCCGATTGTATCGCGCGGTAACGTAGTCACCAGGTTGCACCTTGCGATATTCATCATTGACGTTAACCGGAGTTGTTTTAAAGGGATACCACTCCCCATCCGGTTCGCGCTTCTGGAATATGACATTGCCTTTCTTTCGGTGACTAAAGCAGGTCAATGCTGGCGCGTTGCCGGCCTTCGCGTACCATACGGCCTTGAAGCAGAGCTTTCCCGGATCGGTAACAAACCAATGCCCAAGGCCATAAGAGCCTGTTCCTTCACCTGTCCAGGCTTTAAACACGCGCTGCTTTACTGCGAAATAGCCGGCGCCGTCCTTCCAGATCCAAGAACGGTTGTTGTAGAGCTTGAACAGTTCCTCGCTAGTCAGCGGGACAGACATTGCTGGCGGCTTCGTCATTTTGCTTTGCGCAGCATTCGCACCAAAGGCACATGTGCCAACCGCACCAGCGATGCACAGTAGTGATAGCGTTCGCAATATAGTCATCGGTTCCTCCTGAAAGGGCTATTTGGTGTGCATACGGGTTAGTTTGTGGCATCCCTGACGACCCGCCAGTTGGGGAGACCATACGGCCGGGGCCAAGGATAAACTTCCTTGTCGTTAAAGTAGACCACGGCGGTTAGGTCCGGAAATTCCGGATATCGCTTGGCGGCGTTTTCAGCCCAATTGCTAACGTACCCAGAGTCGCCCTCATAGCCCAGTTCGGCCACCATGATAGGTTTGCCAAAACCTTGGACCAGCCGGTATTTGGGGGCGAGGGACTGAGCAAAAGTCTGCGCAACGCCAAAATGGTCCTTGTCATATTGCTGCAGGCCAAATACAGAAAGGCCTACGATATCAACGACATCATTCCCAGGGTAGAACGCGGTAAGGCCAGGCTCTCCTTTGGGCGACCACATATATTTCGCCGACTTGTTATGCTCGCGGCATACGGTCACCATGCGCCGATAGGCAGCCGCGTAACTGGCCGGCGCCCAATGCGCCCAAGTGAACTGGTTATCAGTTTCATCCATCTCCTGAGCCCAGCGGATGGTCACATCACTCTTGAGCCCGGCTGCCGTCGTGCAAACAGCGGCCATGTTGCCGTCGTACCTGCCGGCCAGAATGCCTTTGAGCAGCTCATCCGGTGACGATCGCCAATCCAAGGACCAGGACCAGGGCTCCACCGTAATGAGAAGCTTTCGTCCGCGCTTTTGGGCATAATCATCGGCGATGGACAGTGATGACAGATCAACATCTTCCCAGGGAAGGAAGAGATGTTCGATCTTGGAGTTCGGATCATTGCTGAAATCACTGTGCGGATCATACGCGCCAAAGGTGACTGAGTCCGGACCTATGATCGGCCGTTTATCGGTAACCTGGCCCATATTAGGCTTCTGATTGGTCGGGATACCGCGCGGTATGCTCGCCGCAAGGACAGTTCCAGTCAGCACCAAGGTTGCAAATGAGACGGCGATTGCTGTTCGAGTTTTGTTATTTTTCATTGGGTTTTGCTCCTGTTAGCAACGCTTGGCAACGTATTGCCCGCTAGTCGTTTCTGATTTTCAAGATCGGATTTTATGCTCGCCAGATCCGGGGATACGAGATTCTCCGCTACAAGTTTCTTGAACTCGTCAGTTTGAGCCGGCACGGCATGCTTGAAAATATACCAGGTCCCGGACGGCTCTTTCTTTTGGTAGATTGTTGCGTGGTCGCGCTTGTGGCGGAAGCAAGTCTTGTTGGCGTGGACGCCGGAGACAGTGTGCCATTCTGCGTTGAGGCACAAACGACCGTCGTCGGTCGCGGTCCATCGTCCTTGTGCCCATGCGGTGGTGTCGCCAGTCCCTGTCCTTGCCGTGAAACGCCGGTCCTGATCGTCAAAGCGTCCGGCGCCATCAGACCACGTCCAGGTCTTGTTGCGGTACAGCAGATAAAGCTCCACCCCAGTCATTGGCCGGGCATCTGCTGATGGGACGATTTCTTCGCCGGCATAGG
>NZ_JBBNAN010000381.1:0-2884 GCF_037994405.1 Phyllobacterium sp. | reverse complement strand
CGCCGAGGCGCGGATCGGTGTGCATGCGGGTCGTTCCCATGTGATGGTTGCAACCGATGATTTGCAGCGGGCGCCCTGTGTCCGCCTGCTCCAGATCGACACGCCCCAGACCCGACGCCTCGAACTCGTCCTTGATCAATCCGAGCATGCGCAGATGCGTGCGCTTTTCCAGATCGCCCACCCGCCAGTTGAGTTCGGCCCGGTTGAGGCCGAGCTTGTCGCGTTGCGGCGACAGGGTGACACGGCTCTCCCGGTCCGGAACCGGTTCGACGACACTCTCAATCTGGAAATAGTCCGATTTCACTGCCAGCTTAAGCCTCCGATACAGCAGCGATGCCATCAGATTGGGGCTGCCACGTGCGACGGTCGCAAACGTTCGCAGCTTGATGTCCTGAAAATGCCGCCTGCGAACGGCGTTGTAGAGCTCATGGAAGCGCTCGGTAAGGTCACCGTCTTCGCCGGCCCGGCAGGCGCGGAAATAGGTCCGGCATTGCACTAGTTTCTCGTCCCGCTGGACTTGTTCGGCCAACCCGACATGGGCGCTGGCACTGGTGCCGTCCACGGCAAGTCGGGGATTGTGATAGGTGTAGCGGGCATCGTAAAAACGGAATGCGGCGGCATTGCCTGATGGGACCATCTGGCCGATGCGGATGCGCGGGTGTTCCATGAAATAACGGCCGACCACGTCGTGCTGGTTGCCAAGGCCGCGGTGATCGATTCTGTTGGACAAAAGCATCAGACGAGCATTTTCGATGCCGCCCGCAGCAAGGATCGTGCGTTTTGCCCGCACGAAGAAGCGCTTCTGCGCCGAGGTCGCGACGTGGACGCCTGTCACTGTCGTGGCTTCATCGCTGGTGGCAAGCTCGGTCACATTGGCGTTGAGCAGCACCTTCGTCGTCCGGGCTGTCGCCAGCGCCAACTGATAGGCGTGGCCAAAGCGTGTCGGCGGGCTAAACTTGCTGACCACCGTCTCAAGCGTTTCCTCATTCAGCCCCAGCAGCCGACCCTGGTTGCCGGGAAGGCGGTCGTGCCAAAATTCCGGTTCAAAACAATGGTCATTAACCTGTACCAGATCGCTCGCACGGTGGTAAAAAGGTTCAACTTCAGTCAGCTTGAACGGCCAGCCGCTGTTGGGCACCCAGTCGCGTTCCTCGAAGTCGAGGCCGATGAACGGGCGTATCCAGCCGCCCCAGCAATTGGAACTGCCGCCCAATTGCCGCGTTCTGCTGGCCTGAAGATCGTAATCGATACCAACATTTTCTCCCTCGTAGAGGGATTGCGATGTTGAATTGAAGTGGAGCCCGCCGCCCTCAAGAACGCAGGTCTCGATACCCTGCCGCTCAAATTCGAGAGCAAGGGTAATCCCCGCTACCCCGCCTCCGACAATGCAGATTTCCGTATCCAGAATTGTGCCACTCGGCAGCTCACGGCCATCGACAAACATTTCACGCACCCCAAAACCAGTAATCTGAAAAGCTACGCCAGCCGCACATTCGGCACCTAACGATGCCGAGCTAGCTGGAATGCAAACGGAATCGATCTTGTGAGCTCTCTATCCAGAATTTAAATGTATCATGTCGCCCCCAACATTCCCTGAAATACCCTCGGGAATAATAGAGCAAGAAGCCGGCAAAGAAGAATGCGCCGTGATGGGTAAAGGTGTAGTCCTTTTGGTGGAACATCCCCATCGTTCAGATGCTGTCCATACGCCAAAGATGACGTCCCGGTTCCCACTGCGGTGTAGCCAGCGCGAAATTGCGACGCCAACCACGCACTGAACTTGGACTGGTGTAGGCTATTTGCGCGCCGACAATGCGGCGGTGAGCCCGAGGCCGACGAACGAGGTGCCGGCAAACCAGCGCTGCAGTCGCAGGAATCGCCGGTTGCGGCGGAGGAAATCCCCCGCAGCTCCGGCAATCAGCGCGAATATACCGTCGCTGATGATGCCGAGGGCCATGAAGGTGAGCCCCAGAATGAGTATCTGCCAATGCAGCGCGCCGCGCGCCGGATCGACAAATTGCGGCAGGAAGGCGAGGAAGAAGATCGCGGTCTTCGGATTGAAGAGGTTGACGACGAATCCATCGCGGAAAACGCGCCGAAGCGGGGCAGCCGGTACCACGGGCGCATGGGGATCGGGATCCTTGGCCCTTAAGGTACGGATGCCGATCCAGATGAGGTAGGCGGCGCCGAGATATTTGACGATCGCGAAGGCGAGCGCCGATGAGACTATGAGGGCCGAGAGCCCGACCGCAGCAGCGATGATGTGAACAATGGTGCCGAGATGGATACCGAGCACCGAGACCAGACCCGCTGCCCGTCCCTGCTCTACCGAGCGCGCAACAATATAAAGTACTGCCGGTCCGGGTATCAGTAACAAAACGACCGATGCCACGACGAATAGGCCCCACAAGGTCAAATCAGGCATGGTTTCCTCCACTTTGCGTGCTTCGAGCAAAGCACACCGTCGTGGCCGAGACAAGGGAGCAGGATGGGGGTCATGTCATCTAAGGGGCTGCTCATACATTGTTCCTTCGTTCAATGGAGAGGCGGCGGCAAAATGGGATCGTTCCGGCGAAACTCTAACGGTCGGAGCCTATCTGGCCTTGCAGGCTGTGGCCGCCATCGATGGTGATGACGGTTCCTGTGATGTAACTGCTGGCGTCGGAGGCAAGCATCAGCACCGCGCCATCGATATCTTCCGGCTCGCCCAGCCTTCGCATCGGGTTCCTGCCCTTGAGAAACCCCTTGGCCGGCCCGTCCATGATTGTCTCGTTGAGCCGCGTCGGAAACCAGCCTGGCGCGATCGCATTCACCCGGATACCGTGAGGCGCCCATTCAAGCGCAAGCGACTTCGTCATCTGCGATATGGCTGCCTTCGACATCG
>NZ_JBBNAN010000380.1:0-11053 GCF_037994405.1 Phyllobacterium sp. | reverse complement strand
AGCTAAGATGCTGAAATCGCTTTCTCTCCCTCAAGGGGAGAGATAACCAGCTTTAAGCTCCGATATTCAGAATTCTACCCCTTGATCCAAACATTCGCCCAATTCGAAACCGCCCAGCGCGGGTTGTCGGAGACGTTCTGCACACTATCACGTGCGACAGTGATGAAGGAAAATTCGGCGACATTGATCAGCGGCAGGTCGTCGGCCACCTTCTTCTGCAGCTCCTTGTAGAGACCGGCGCGCTTGCCCGCATCGACCGTGGAGGCAGCTTGCTTGATCAGCCTGTCCACTTCAGCATTGGCATAGCCGTACTGGTTGGAGAACGGCACCCCGGCTGGCAGGCCGCTTTCGAACAGGATCGTCGTCGAAATCGCCGGATCGGAACGGTAGACCGGCGTTGCGACCGTGATGTCGAAATCATGGTCCGTGTAGACCGCTTTCAGATGCGCCGGCGTGTCGTTATTGACCACCTGGGCATCAATGCCGATCTTTGCCAGAGCCTGACGAAGATAATCGCCGAACTGCTTGGTTTCGTTGAAGAATGGGGCTGGCAACAGTTTCAGTTTGAACCGGTTTCCGTCCGCGCCACGCTTATAGCCGGCTTCGTCGAGCAGCGCTTCCGCCTTGGCTGGATCGAAGGCATATTTCGTCACATCCGGCTCGTAGAATGTCTTGTCATAGGCCGGTACGGGGCCTGTCGAAGACTTGGCATAGCCGAGAAAGATCGTCTTCACGACGAAATCATGATCGATCGCATGCGCCAGTGCCTGCCGCACCTTGACGTCGGCAAGCTCCTTGCGACGGTGATTGATTTCAACAATCAGCTGATAGGTCAACCCTTCATAACCATTGGAATAGACCTTCAGGCCCGCTACCTTAGAAATTCGATCCATATCCGCGAGCGGCACTGCTGAAAACGCCGCGAGCTGTATCTGCTCGGCCTCCAGTGCATTCCCCGCTGCGGCGCGGTCCGGCAGAAACTGGTAGACAATCTCATCCAGCAGTGGCTCGTCCTTTTGCCAATAGGCGTCATTGCGCTTGAGCAAATAATATTCACCGGGCTTGTATTCGCCGAACTTGAATGGCCCGGTTCCGACCAGTTTCTGATTGGCCGGATTCTTGGCAATATCCGTGCCTTCATAAATATGTTTCGGCACGACGGAGGTGACGACCGGCAGCGCATTGCGAATGAGCTGGAACGGTGTCGGTTGCGAGAATTTGAAGATCGCAGTGTGGTCGTCCGGCGTCTCGACGCTTTCGAGGTTCTTGAAAACCACGCGTCCAAGGTTTTGCAGCCTCTTCCAGACTTCGAGCGCCGAGAATGCCACATCCGCAGAGGTGAAGGGTTTGCTGTCATGCCAGGTCACGCCCTCGCGCAGTTTGAACGTCACAGTCAGCCCATCATCGGAACCTCCCCAGGACGTGGCAAGACGCGGCGACAGCCCGTCCTTGCCGTCGTAGGATTGCTCCGCCAGCGGCTCGATCACCTTGCTTGCGACGAAGAAGACGCCATTCGACGCGACGATAGCCGGATTGAGGTTGGCCGGTTCGGTATCCCCCGCCACGACCAGACGCCCGCCTCTCACAGGCGCTGCCGCTTGCGCCCAGCTCAGCTCCGGCAAGACCGAGGTCGCGCCGATGCTGGCGGTCGCAGTGAGAAAAGCGCGTCGGTTCAACAGGATACGGGACATTGTTGTAATCCTCTTATGTCAAAGGTGGAGGGGTCTGGATAGAATACCGCTCAGCGCGGAAATGATGGTGCGGGCGAAGGCCGGTTCTGCGGAGGCGCCCATATGACCGATGCGCAGGATCTTGCCCGCCGTCTCACCGCGCCCAAGCGAGACCAGAATGCCGTGGTCGTGCAGCAGGCTATCGCGCAGCGCCACATCATTAGTGCCGTCGGGCACTTTGAAGGCCGTTGCCGTCGGAGCGCACCAAGCCTCCTGCTTCGGCCACAGCGACAGGCCAAGGCCAAGCAACCCCTGCCGTGCGACAGACGCCGTCTGGGCATGACGGGTCCACACATTTGCCGGGCCTTCCCTTGCATAGCGATCGAGCGCTGCATCCAGTCCATAGATTTCGGCAATGGAGGGCGTTACCGGGAAAGGCCTGCCGGGCTCCGATGCGCCTCTCCACGCTATGAGACTGAGGAACGATCCGCGCGGCGCATCGGGGTTGGCATCGATCTTGGCCCACGCACGCTCACTGACGGCGATCAGGCTCAAGCCCGGGGTGCTGCCGAGGCATTTCGATGGCGAAGTGATGAAGATATCGGCATGGGTATCCTGCGGATGCGCATCCATGCCTGCGAAGGAGGACACAGCATCGACGATCAGAAAGGCGCCGTGCTCGGCGACGACCGCCCCGATTTCATGCAAAGGATTGAGCGTGCCGGACGGCGTATCATGATGGCACAGCGCCACGACAGTAACGTCGGGGCGGCTGCGCAAGGCTTCGCGCACAGCTTGAGGGTCAATGATCTCGTCGAAGCGCACGGCGAGTTCAACGACTTCCTTCCCGTAGCGCGCCGCCCAACTGGCAAAACCCTTGCCATAAACCCCGGAAACCAGATTGAGGACGACGTCGTTCTTGCCGATGAGGGCGGCGGCGGCGGCCTCAATGCCGAGAATGGCCTCGCCCTGCATGATTACCGGATCATTGTCGATTTGCAGCGCTTGCCGCAATTTCTCAACGACACCGGCATAATAGGTCTGGAACGCCGGGTGATAGTCGTAAAGCACCGGCTTTCCAAGTGCGGCCAGTACCTCGGGATAGGCGGGCACAGGCCCGGTGGTGAGCATGAGCGGCGGGATGGGAAGCAAGGATCGCACTTCAGAATTTCATCCCATTCTTGGTAAGGAATTGCTCAGGAATTAGACCATATTCTCCGGATTGCGGGAAACCAAGAAAAACCATTTCAATAAATTTATTCCGGCTGACAAAACCATTATGCGCGGTTCGACGGGGCTCACCATGAGGGGTGTTGGGCATTGCAGGGAGATCGAAACTGCAACGTTGCGGGTTGGCTTGCAATCAGCCCAGTTCCCTCATGGGAAGCCCCGTCGAACCGCGCACTAAGGCCATTGCGTTCAACGTTCACTCCATCGGAATAACGTCGACCGACTGCTTGCCTTCCTGGGATCCGCTGGTCTTGAGCACGCCGACGATGGGCGAAACATCCGCATAGTCGCGGCCGTAACCGATAGTGATATGGTCATTGCCTGCAACCATGGCGTTGGTCGGATCGAACTCCTGCCAGCCGGCCTCGCGACCGCACCAGGCGCGCACCCAGGCATGCATGGCATCGGCGCCCTCCAGCCGTTCCTCGCCGGGCGGCGGAATGGTGCGCAGAAAACCGCTGACATAGCCGGCCGGGATACCGATACCGCGCAGGCCGGCAATCATGACATGGCTGAAATCCTGGCACACCCCTGCCCGCAAATCGAACGCCTGACGCGCGGTCGTGCGCACATCGGTCACATCGGACTCGTAGGTGAAGTCGGCATGGATGCGATTGTTGAGATGATTGACCGCTTCCATCACCGTCCGTGTACCGGCAAGGCTTTGCGCCGCATAGGCGGTTATATCCGGATCGATCGCTGCGTGCCTGCTGCTGGTCAGGAAATGATGCGGCGCATCGGCCGCGATGGACAAGACGCTGCGGATCTCCTTTTGCAGTCCGGCAAGGTCGGGCGAAACGTCCAGCATTGTCGGAGGACGGGTGACATTGACCCGTGCGGTCATCGTCACGTCGAGGGTTTCATGCGGATTGCGATAGACGATCGACGTGACTGTGTTGGAGAAGAAATCCGTGAATTCCGAGCGCTCGGTCGAGACAGGATCGAAAGACAGGGTGGAAGCAATGACGCGCTGAATGCTCGGCATGGTCTGCGGCATGACGCGGATGTGATGCCGCCCGCCTGCTGCCGAGCGTTCGTAATCATAGTGGAGATGAAGGCGGATGTTGTAGAGCATGGGTTGCGGTCTTCAGGCGAAATAGGTGTCTGAAATCGTATCAGAAAGCGTGCCGATCTCGAAGGCAAGCGTGCTGAGCTTCTCCGGCGTGAGGTCAATAGCCTCGATGATCGCGAGATCCGTATGCAGTCGCAGCACCTTCTTGGAAAACTCCGGCATATTGGCACCTGGCTCACGTGAGGGCAGCAGGCTGAATTCCGTTTTCAGCGCATTGAGCTGAAAGATGATCGAGCGCGGGTTGAGCGGATCGAGCGCCAGCAGATCAAGCACACTGAGCCGGCCGGAATAGACGCTGTACTGCCGCCGGTGCGTCATGACGCTATCGCCGATCTCCAGCAGCATTTCCAGCGCACCATCGGCCGCATCGTTCCGCGAAAACGTTGAAAGGATATTTGCCATCTGGATGCCGCGCTCAAGCCTGCGTCCGATTTCAAGGAAACGCCACCCGGTAAAGCGGTACATGTTTTCGTGGACGAGACCTGAGAACCCGGCAAGCTTGCGCAGGATAATGGTCATGGCGCGCGTGGTATCGTCGCCAGGTGAAACCACATCCTGAAAACGATGGATCGTCTTGGAAAGGTCGCGCAATGCCAGCCAGCCATCGGGCGAGAAACGATCGCGGATACGCCCTGCGCTCAGCATCGCGCCGTCGATGGAGCGCTGCAAGCCCTTTGGGATAGCGGTGTCGAGATTAACGCCCAACGACTTCAGATGATCGCGCATTTCCGTCAGCAGCGGCAGTTCCATATTGGCCGCCTCGGCATAACGGGCGTGGCAGGCACGCAGGATGCGCGCCGTACCTTCGGCGCGCTCGATATAGCGGCCCATCCACATCAGGTTTTCCGCCGAACGGCTCGGCAGCGTTCCCGGCACATTGCGCCGGAAAGTATCATCCTCGCGCGGCAGCAGCGTGTCCTTGCGCACCGGTCCGCTCGAGGTAATCCAGACGTCGGCCGCCTGCCCGCCGCGCTGCATGGCGATTGCCGCCGTATCCAATGTAAAGCCGACGCGAGCAAAGCCGCCTGGCATAAAGCTCCAGCCATCCTTGTGGCGCGCCGCAAAGACGCGCAGTACGAATGGCCGCGGTTCCAGCTTGCCATCGACATAGACAGGCGTTGTCGAGAGCTTGACCGCCTCCTGCCCGACCAGCCCGCGCCCGTCCTGTCGCAATCGGTCGAGCAGCGCCTTGCGCGCCTCGTCATCGAGCGCCGAGCCGAGCACGGTTGCGTTGACGTCCTCGAAGGCCAGCCGCGTCGACATTGCAGGGCCGACCATCATCTGGTTGAGCCGGTCCATGACCTGTTTGCGTTCATTTTCCTGACCGCACCACCACGTGGCAATGCTTGGCAATGCCAGATCGCGATCGTGCAGCGCCTGCGAGATGGCCGGCAGGAAAGCCAGCAATGCACGGGTCTCAAGGATGCCGGAGCCCAGCGCGTTGACCAGCGAGACCGAGCGCTGGCGCAAGGCACTGACCATGCCAGGCGTGCCAATCCACGAATCTGCTTTCAGTTCCAGCGGGTCCATATAGGCGGCGTCCATGCGCCGCCATAGAACATCGACCGGCTTGAGGCCTGAGACGGTCCGGACCATCACCCTGCCTTTGGTGACCGTCAGGTCATCGCCCTCCAGCAGCATGATGCCAAGATACCGCGCGATATAGGCATGCTCGAAATAGGTCTCGTTGTTCGGGCCGGGCGTCAGGATCGCCGCCCTCCCTTGCTGGTCATGGATAAGGCTTTGCAGCGAGTCGCGGAAATCCTTGAAGAAACCCGCAAGCCTGTGGACATTCATCGCCCCGGAAATATCCGACAATGCGCGCGTCGTCGCAACACGGTTCTCCAGTGCAAATCCTGCGCCTGACGGCGCTTGCGTCCTGTCGCCCAGCACCCACCATTGCCCGTTCGGCCCGCGCCCGAGTTCGAAGGCACAGAAATGCAGGAAATGCCCGCTCGCGGGCTTTATTCCGGCCACTGGATGCAGGAATTCCGGATTTGAAGCGATCAGGTCAGGCGGCAGCAAACCATCGCGGATCAGCCGGTTCTCGCCATAAATGTCGGCAACGATGTCTTCGAGCAGGTCCGCGCGCTGCGCCAGACCGAGGGTGATCTCCCGCCAGTCGTCCTCATTGATCAAAATCGGAATGTGAGCCAGCGGCCATTCGCGCTCCTGCGTGCCGTTCTCGTCATAGACGCGATAAAACACCCCGGCATCATGCAGATATTGGTTGGCGCGGGCTAACCGCGTCGCCAGCTTTTCCGGGCCGATCTGGTCGAGCTTGTGAAGCAGCGTCTCCCAACCGGGTCGAACCGCGCCGCTCGGGTCGATCATCTCGTCGGCGATGTTCGGCAATGGCCTGTAGCTCGCAAGCAAGCCCTGACGTGAAACAGATTGTTCTTTCTTGCTTAGTGACATTGTTTCTCGTCAGTGCCTGTCGTTATTTTGTGTGTATGGGATGCCGCTCTTAACTCCCCCCTTGTGCGGGAGAAAGCGATTTCAGCATCTTAGCTCTTGCTAAATGCTAGAAATCGCAAGAGAGGGGATATTTGCAAAATCTCCAAAATCAATTCTGCCGCGGCCTTCTCAGATCAAGGGTCATCGGGAACTCAGCAGATGGTGTTTCTTTCCTGAGCTCATATCCCCCGGCCGTATGCCCGCGCGGCTCGAATCGGGACAGGCGGCGCGCCTCGGCCTCGTTCGAATTCACCGGGAACGTATCATAGCTGCGCCCGCCCGGGTGTGCGACATGATAGACGCAGCCGCCAATCGCCCGCCCCGACCACTGGTCGTAAATATCGAAGACCAGCGGTGTGTTGACCGGGATCATCGGATGCAACCCGGATCGTGGCTGCCACGCCTTGTAGCGAACGCCGGCGACGGCCGTGCCCTGGCGATCGGTCATTTTCAGGGGAACTTCACGGCCGTTACAGGCAACGCTGTAGCGCGCGGGGTTGTATCCTTCCACCTTGACCTGAAGCCGCTCGACCGAACTATCGACGAAGCGCACGGTACCTCCGATTGCGCCCTGTTCGCCCATGACATGCCAAGGCTCCAGCGCCTGCCGCAGTTCGAGCTTGACGCCCTCATTCTCGATTTCGCCGCAGAATGGAAAGCGGAATTCGAGTTGCGCCTCGAACCATTCGGGGCGGAAATCAAAGCCATGCTGGCGAAGGTCGGCCAAGACATCAAGAAAATCCTGCCAGACGAAGGCCGGCAGCATGAAACGGTCGTGCAAGGACGTGCCCCAGCGTACGAAACTACCCTCTATCGGACTGTTCCAGAACCGGGCGATCAGTGCGCGAACAAGGAGTTGCTGCGCAAGGCTCATGCGTGCATTGGGCGGCATCTCGAAACCACGGAACTCGACCAGCCCCAACCGTCCTGTTGGTCCATCAGGCGAAAACAGCTTGTCGATGCAGATTTCCGAGCGATGGGTGTTGCCGGTGACATCGACAAGCAGATTGCGGAACAGCCGATCGACAAGCCAAGGGAGCGGCGGCGTCCCCCGGCCCGGCATTGGTACCTGCGCCATGGCGATCTCAAGCTCGTAGAGGCTGTCGTGACGCGCCTCATCGAAACGCGGGGCCTGGCTGGTCGGGCCGATAAACATGCCCGAAAACAGATAGGAGAGCGACGGATGGCGCTGCCAGTGCAGGACGAGGCTCTTCAACAGGTCCGGACGGCGTAGGAAGGGACTGTTGTTCGGTGTCTCGCCGCCGACGACCACGTGATTGCCGCCGCCCGTGCCCGTATGACGGCCATCGATCATGAACTTGTCGGCGCCAAGCCGGGTCTGCCGCGCTTCTTCGTAAATCGCCGTCGTTGTCTCAACGCATTCGCGCCAGTTGGAAGCGGGGTGAATATTCACCTCGATGACACCCGGATCGGGTGCTACGCGGATGACATTGATGCGATGATCCTGGGGCGGGCTATAACCTTCGATGTGGACCGGCAGGCCGAGCTTTGCGGCAGCCGTTTCTGCAGCGCCAACCAGTTCCAGATAATCCTCCACCGCCTCGACCGGCGGCATGAACACGCTCAGGCGGCCATCGCGCGGCTCTACGGAGATCGCCGTGCGCACGGCACCGCCGATTTCACCGAGCTCCTGTTCGACACGCTCCTGTTGCGTGCCTTCAGCCGCGGTGAACGACGCCACCGCTTGCGGCGTATCGCGCGCGGCTGGAGCGGATTGCGCTAAAGAATCCGGCAGCGCGCCGCGTTCGACTGATGGATCGACCGGCACAATATACGGGTATTCCGAGGCCGGTACATGCGGCAAGGCTCCCAGCGGCAGGCGATAACCAACGGGAGAATCGCCCGGCACGAGGAAGAGCTTGCCGCGCCGGGTTTTCCATTTTTCGCTGCGCCAACGCGGACCGGCAACCGCCTTGCTGTTCCATCTCTGTACAGGCAAAACGAACCCAGTCGGCTCGGTCAGGCCACGCTCGAAGACACGCGCGATGCGACTGCGTTCTTCGGGGTCCTTCAGTTTGGAATTGGATGGATCGACATTTGCCGGCAGGTTGCCTTCCTTGACGATCCATTCGGCCGGGTCTTCAAAGGCAGGCGCTACCATCTCCTCCTCCACGCCGAGGACATTGGCGATGCCGACGAGAAGCTTGCCCGCATCGTCCGCCTTCACAGCGGCCTTGCTGTTTTCCGGTGCGATCAGATCCGGATTGACCCAGATCGGTTTACCGTCCTTGCGCCAGTAGAGCGCGAAGGTCCAGCGCGGCAAGCTTTCGCCCGGATACCACTTCCCCTGCCCGTAGTGCAGGAAGCCGCCCGGCGCGAAGCGCTCACGCAGGCGGCGTATCAGCCTGTCGGCCTTTTCACGCTTGGTCGGGCCAACGGCGTCCGTATTCCACTCGCCGGATTCGAAATCGTCGATGGAGACGAAGGTCGGCTCCCCGCCCATAGTAAGACGGACGTCCCGCTCCTTCAGGACGCTATCAACCTTTTCGCCGAGTGCATCTAGCGCGGCCCAGGATTCATCGGAGAACGGCTTGGTGATCCGCGGATGTTCAGATACGCGAGTGACATGCATGTCGAACCCGAATTCGACATTGGCAGGTTCCGCCATGCCTGAAATCGGCGCGGCATTGCGATAATGCGGTGTAGCGGCAAGCGGCACATGGCTCTCGCCGGTGAGGAGACCCGACGTCGGATCAAGACCAATCCAGCCTGCGCCGGGCAGATAGACCTCGCACCATGCGTGGAGATCGGTAAAATCCTTGTCCGTGCCGGCCGGCCCATCGAGCGAAACCAGATCAGGCTTCAACTGGATCAGGTAACCGGAAACAAAACGGGCGGCCAGCCCGAGATGGCGCAGGGCCTGCACCAGCAGCCAGCTGGAATCACGGCAGGAGCCGGTGCGCACGTTGAGCGTCGTCTCCGGCTCCTGCACGCCGGTTTCCATGCGGATGACATAGCCAACCTCGCGCTGGATGCGCGCGTTGAGGTCCACAACGAAATTGACCGTATTGGTGGTGGTTCGATCGATCGTATCGAGAAAGGCTTGCAGCAGCGGACCTGCAGGTTCCGGCTTCAGATAGATAGAAAGGTCTTCGCTGATTTCTTGCGGATAGGTGAAAGGCCAGTTCTCGGCGACCGGTTCGACAAAGAAATCGAAGGGATTGTAGACCGTCATGTCCGCGACAAGATCGACCTCGATCTTGAGCTCCGTCACCGGTTCTGGAAAGACAAACCGGGCGAGAAAATTGCCGTAGGGATCCTGTTGCAGATTGACGAAGTGATTGGCCGGGCTAACCTTGAGTGAGTGGCTCAGAACTTTCGTGCGGGAATGCGGCGCTGGCTGGAGGCGGACAATCTGCGGACCGAGCGTGATGGGACGGTCGTATTTATAGTGTGTCAGATGATAGACTGCAGCGTGAATTGCCATATCGCCTCAAAGTGTTTTCTGAAATGCGCGTTCCCGAGAAAACTAGCCTACTCTATCCTGAAGTAAATCTCATCCTGCTAATTATTTTGGCAACTTCGGTATTTGCCGCATAAACGAGCTTGAACAGATTTGTGTCGCATGACGCACGGGGTTGAGATATCCGTCAGAACACACCAGCAATCATTCGAACATATGCACGGAAAATGCGCAGGGACGCAACCTTGGCGGAGAACATGCTGTGGCAAGCAATCCGAAACAATCAATTGGGTGGTTTGAAATTCAAACGACAAGCGCCGCTTCTCGGCTACTAGTGGATTTTGTCTGCTTTAGGTCAAAGCTGATCATAGAGCTGGATGGGAGTCAGCATTCAGGATCCGACTCGGATTTGGAACGCGATAAATATTTGAAAGCATCAAGTTTCAAAACGCTGCGTTTCTGGAACGATGAGATTATTTGAAATCTGGACGGTGTCTGTTCACAGATACTACACGAAGCGAAGAGCGACAAAGCACTTATGTTCGTTTGCAAGTTCCTTGGTCATGACTCTTTCCTTCTGCCGTTGACGACGAAAAGCACAGGCGTGAAGCTGATGCACAAGGTAGGAAACAAGGCATTTAGGCGACGGCTGGCATACTCTCATGCGCAGATTGGACACCGCATTTCCGTGCGTTCGTCTGGGGCTGCCTCACATGAGGGTCGTCGGGTCAAGCAAGACTTTTCACGGTGACATTGGCACATTTCCTTGTTCACAGAATCCATGGTCTTCTCTATTCGGCGTGTTGAGGTCAAGCACTCTTTCTGGCCATCCGTTTTCCGGTATTTGATGTCTTTCGCAGGTTCTTGCTTCTTCTCTATTTGGCTGGCAAAGGTCAAGCGCTTCTTCTGGCAACTGTTTCCAACTTTAGATATCCCGACGGGCTCGCTCTTCTCTCCGGAATCGGCACTTTGGCCCTTCCATGATGGGTTCAGATGAAACAAGTGGAACAATCTCCGGGGCGTTCTTACTGCCGTGTTGGCAGCAGAACTGAGAAGCAAACGAACTCACTTGTTCTCCGTCCCGTGTGGGACATCATTCCGCCGTTGGCGGAATTCACTTAATGTAACGGCGGTATTGTCAAATCCTTACCGGGAGTTCCTCTCTCGTCCAGCAAAATTCTGTCTCATTCGTCCACATCC
>NZ_JBBNAN010000379.1:0-2273 GCF_037994405.1 Phyllobacterium sp. | reverse complement strand
TGCATCGGAGAGGTTTTTGGCGGTGAGGTCGTTCGCGCAAGGGAGCCGATGCATGGTCGCTCCTCGGCGATCAATCACGACGGAAGCGGTGTCTTCAAGGGTCTGCCAAGTCCGTTCCGGGCAGGGCGGTACCATTCCCTGATTGTCGAAAAGATAAAAGATGGAAGCGATTTGAAAATAACCGCGCGGTCCGATATCGGCGAAGTCATGGGCCTCACTCATGTGAGCCACCCTACCTATGGCGTGCAGTTCCACCCGGAATCCGTTCTTACAGAATACGGGCACGCAATGCTTGGCAATTTCCTGCGCCTTTCCCGCCGATTCAACGGGCAGCACAGATTGCCCTAGCGACACGTCAGGCGCCGCAATTTTCGCTTCTTTGTTCGATATTCCTGTTGGCCGTACCTTCGAACATCCGCTACACAAACAGCTGAGCACTTGCCGGGCGCTGTCCGGCGTCAATCAACCGACAATCCGTAAAGCAACGAGCAGGAGACGGACCATGCTTCGCAAGACCGATTTCTATATCAACGGCAAGTGGATAGCTCCGGCAGTGGCCAAAGAGCTCGAGGTGATCAACCCAGCTGACGAGCAGGCCTTTGCGGTGATTTCCCTTGGATCGGCGACGGATGTGGACAGGGCTGTTTCTGCCGCACGCAAGGCTTTTTCCACATGGAGCGTCACGAGCCGTGAAGAGCGTCTGGCCTGGCTTGAGCGTCTGCTCGCCGTTTACGAAACGCGCATCGCGGACATGGCCACGGCCATCTCGTCCGAAATGGGTGCGCCAATCAAGATGGCGCT
The DNA here is from genome assembly GCF_037994405.1 of Phyllobacterium sp. GTDB lineage: Bacteria > Pseudomonadota > Alphaproteobacteria > Rhizobiales > Rhizobiaceae > Phyllobacterium. The sequence continues at coordinate 1,472 of NZ_JBBNAN010000379.1, read as the reverse complement.
GGATGAACAGGCGGCATCGGGAACCGGGCATATCAAGGCGTTTATTCGCGCGCTGAAAAACTTCGAATTCGAGCGCCCGCTCGGCGCGCATACCAAAACGACGCGCATCGCCTATGAGCCGATCGGCGTCTGTGGCCTGATCACGCCATGGAATTGGCCAATGAATCAGGTGGTGTTGAAGGTGGTGCCGGCGATCGCAGCCGGTTGCACCGTCATTCTCAAGCCATCGGAACTTGCTCCAATTTCGTCGGTTATCTTTGCCCAAATGGTCGATGCGTCCGGCCTTCCTGCCGGTGTCTTTAATCTGGTCAATGGTGATGGTCCAACGGTCGGGGAGGCGATGTCACGCCACCCGGGTATCGACATGATGTCGTTCACAGGTTCGACGCGTGCAGGTGTTGCGGTCACCAAGGCTGCAGCTGAAACCGTCAAGCGCGTTTCGCTGGAACTTGGTGGCAAGTCACCAAACATCGTGTTCGCGGATGCAGATCTGGAATCTGCGATCAAGCGCGGCGTGGCGCATGTGTTCAATAACACAGGGCAATCCTGCAATGCCCCGACGCGTATGCTGGTCGAGCGCTCGGTCTATGACAAGGCGACGGAGATTGCAGCAGCAACGGCGCAAGCCACCAAAGTGGGCGACCCCTCGCAAGATGGCGATCACATGGGACCGCTCGTCTCCGAAATGCAGTTCAACAAGGTACAGGGACTGATCGAGCAGGGTATCAAGGAAGGTGCGCGCCTGATCGCCGGAGGGACAGGGCGGCCTGAGGGCTTTAACCGCGGCTACTACGTGCGTCCGACCGTTTTTGCAGACGTCAACAATGACATGACGATCGCCCGCGAAGAAATATTCGGACCGGTCGTTGCCATGATCCCGTTTGACACGGAAGAGGAAGCTGTCGAGATCGCCAACGACACACCCTATGGGCTGGCCGCTTATATCCAGTCAGGTGACCGCGAGCGAATCAAGCGTGTGTCGAAACAGCTTCGTGCAGGGATGGTGCGCATCAATGGTGCGTCTCACGCGGCCGACGCTCCATTTGGTGGCTACAAGCAGTCCGGAATCGGGCGTGAGGGCGGCCATTGGGGCCTCGAAGACTTCCTTGAAGTCAAGGCGATCAGCGGGTGGGAAGACAGTGCCGCCTGAAACCGCCAAAAAATGAAGGCGAGGGGTGTCGCTGGTTCCATTTCGACATCCTTTGCTCTAACTGACAAAGCGTAGTGTTTGTCAGGGAAAGCGGGTGCGGACAGAATGGACGAAACAGAGACGCTACCAGAACACGCATCTGACGATCAGGATGGCGCCGATATCTACGGCGAGGACGGTGCTGTTCGTACGTCTTACCTAGCCCGCGTCGGCGCTGCTATCGCGGATCGGGACGTTCTGTTTCTGCGGTCGCATGTCGGCAAGCTGCACCAATCCGAACTTGGCCACGTTCTCGAAGCGTTGCACTCTGATCAGCGAGCAG
>NZ_JBBNAN010000378.1:0-5058 GCF_037994405.1 Phyllobacterium sp. | reverse complement strand
GGGAAGGAGGATGATCCCAAATCTCAATTTCTTTGTAGAAATATTTGTAATCACAGTATTTCCTCCTGCAATCCAACATTCGGTTGAACCCCGTAAGTCAGCGATTATCATCTGCCTGCCCCTGCGCATGCAAGCAGATGGAGGAGATTTCATGCTTGACGACAGCCCCCACCAGAAAGTTGAGACCGGCCTTGGCAAGCTTGAAAGAGCCTTTGCTAACAAGGATATCAATGCAGCTGTTAATCTGTTTCAGGATTGTTGCTGGCGCGATCTTGTAACGTTCACCTGGAACACTAAGACGCTCGAGAGACACATCCAGATCAGGGCTATGCTGCCCAATTCACCGATCAAGGATAGGTAACTTCGGGAGGAGTATAGGGTTGTTGTCGTCCCCTTGAGGGCGGTCCAACCGGGATGACGGCGTTGGAGTGATGGCCCTTTCTGTGGCGTATCAGAAGCTCTATCGCGGTCCTTTCCCAGCTTATAGGCCGACTGGTCAACCCAGTTTTGGCGGGCTTGCTACGCTTGTCCAGTCTGCATCATGGAATGTAATCAGCGATACATCCTCGGGAGACGCAACCACGCGCCCTTGATATTCGGCTGTGTCCAATTCCGCCGCAATTTGTCCGGCGGTCAAGATATTACATCGTAGCGAATGACGATGCGTCCCTCGATCTGCCCGGAATTAAGGTCTTCGAGAGCATCCTTGATACCATCGAGCGTTATTTCCTTTATTTTCATCGACAAGGGATTATCGGTGTGTATGCGCAGCAACTCGCGCATTTCAAGGCGTGTGCCAACACTTGTCCCGGTGATCACAACGCCTGTGCCTGTCAGCCATTCCTGATTGACTGGAACGGGATTTGATACCATCGCAGTGGCGACAATTTTCCCGCGTGGGCGAATGCTCCCAATCATCATGGGCCAGGTTGCTGCAGTCGGGGCAAAGTTGATGCATGCATGCATCTTTCCAAGGCTCTCCAACTTCCCGATCGCTGTATCGTCGGCGATCAATGTCGCCTGTGCACCCACCGCTCTTGCGAGCTCGAGTTTATCTTCTGAGATGTCGAGAGCAACGACGAAGGCGCCCGATCGTACTGCAATCTGGATGGCGTAAAGGCCGAGACCGCCGCAGCCGAATATTGCGCAGCGCATGCCCGGTTTCAGTTCTGCCTTGGTTATTGCTGAATAAGCTGTAACGCCCGCACACATCAACGGGGCAAGCGAACCTGCATCGGCACCATCAGGCACGGGAATGGCGTACCCTGCATCAACAATCACATATTCGGCAAAGCCACCGTCTACATCGAAACCGTGCGCGCGCTGGAATTGGCAAAATGCCTCCTGACCGGCTAAGCATTCATCGCACGTGCCACAGGTATTGTGCAGCCAAGGAATGCCCACGCGATCCCCAGCTGTGAAATTATCTACGCCAGGTCCTGTCGAAACAACGCGACCGATGCCTTCATGTCCAAGTATCTGCGCAGCGGGTTTACCGCTGCCTGGCCGCACGGATCCTTTCCATACATGCAGGTCCGTGTGGCACACACCGCAGGCTTCCAGCTTCACCAGCATCTCGCCATGCGCAGGTTGCGGAACTGGCAAGCAGTTGATTGTGATTGATCCGCCCGGGTTTCCGTCGAGGATAGCTGCACGCATATCGAGGCTGTCGAAAAGGCTCATTTTAAAAGCTCTTCCTTGACCTTTGCCAGCGCCGGAGATCCGTCAAGCATGGTTACTCCGTCCAGCCATTTGTCCAGGTTTTGCGGATTTTTGCGGATCATGGCCATTGCCGCCTCTTCGCCGGTCGCGCCGTCGTCGAGCATTGACTTCATTCCGACGTTTTCTTGATCGACGGAAAACACCAGATTCTTGAAGAATCGAGCAACGTTGGGGCAATTGGCAGCATAACCCGGACGTGTCAGTGTCCAGACGGACGAGCCACCAAAATCTGGTCCGAATTCCTCATCGCCCCCCGATAGATAATCCATCTTCAGATTGAGGTTCATCGGGTGAGGTTGCCAGCCAAGAAAGACTATCCACTCCTTGCGCTCCACGGCTCGTTTAACTTGCGCCAGCATCGCTTGCTCACTGGATTCCACGATTGTCCATCCGCTTAGACCGTGGCTGCCCTTAGCAATCATATCAAGCAAGGGCTGGTTGGTGCCTGGCTCGATGCCATAGATCTTCTTGCCGAATTTATCCGCGAATCTGCTGAGGTCATCGAATGATTTGACGCCGGCGGCAGCAACATAGTCAGGAACCGCGAGGGTATACTTTGCGCCGGAAAGATTGGTCGTGAGTACGTCCACCCACTTTTTATCGAAGAATTCCTTGAACTCAGTGTTTTGCGCCGGACGCCAGTTGCCGAGGAACACGTCGGTCTGTCCGTCTTTGAGGCTTGCGTAAGTGACACTAAGGCCGAGCAGGCTGCTCTTCATCGAGTAATTCATGGCATTGAGAACAATGGTTGCCGTTGCCGTCGTCAGCGCGATATCGGTCCATCCAAGATCCGCAGCTTTGATGGTTGCGCAGGAAGCATCTTCCGCCAACGCCGTTTTCACACTCGTAAGCAACAGACCTGCCATAAGCGCAGCCGATAGACGCTTTCTCATGTCGTACCCCTCTGGTTTTCTAACGTGAGACAATGACGGGAGCTTCGCATCGTGGAATTTTTTGTCAATTCAAAATATTGTATGAGCATACAAAAATTTGAACGCTATAGTGATAATAGCTTCTTGCAATTGATTTGGGGCACATGAAACGTTCAATCGAAGACATAAGACGGCAGGAATTGATTGAGGGAGCCTACAGGGCCTTTTTGCAGTTCGGAATCGACGGGTTGACCACCGCACGGATCTGCAAGGAGGCCGGCATGTCACCTGGCATCCTGTCCTATTATTTCAAGAACAAGGATGAGGTTTTGTTCTGGATGGTGCGGCATGCCAACCGCGTCATCATGGATGAAGTGGTGACGCGCATGAAACGCGCCCCCAATCGTTGGGATCGCCTCTTAGCCATAATTGAAGGCAATTTCCCTGAAACCCTGTTCGAGCAGAATATCGCCAATGCCTGGCTGTCATTCTATGTCGCGAGCGCGCGCGACCCGCAACTTGAACGACTGCAACGGCTTTTTCATCGACGTCTGGCATCGAATATCAGCAGCTGCGTCGACCAGGTGATGGATGATGAAAGCGTGCCGCGCTTTGTAGCAATGGTGGCCATTCTCATCGATGGCAGCTGGCTGCACCGCGCCGCAGCAAGCACCAAGATATCAAATGCTGAGGCGATTGACTTGATCAAAACTCAAGTCGAGTACGCGCTCGGCTCCGCGAAAGTGGGTGAGATGAAGAGGATAAAATGATCAAGGCATGTTCCGCGCGCAATGATTGGCTCATCCTCGGGCCGTCGAAAAGATCGCGCGACTGAACGACGTTAAAAATCATGTGCAACGATTATGAGCAACATATCCGTTGGGCCGAATACTGCGAAATGATGCAGGCGCTCAAGTTTGGCATCCCTTCCCACCAAAGCGAGCTTGATCTCCCACGGGCCGATGACATCAAGGTCAATGATATGGCTCCCGTCATGCGTACCGCTGGAAATGATATCGAACTTACGCAGCTGAACTTTGGCCTCCCGTCGTCGGGGCGTGGCGGACCCGCATTCAATTTTCGATCAGAGGGACGACACTTTGCCGAGAGCAAACGATGCCTCATTCCGGCAAGCGCCTTTTTCGAATTCACAGGTAAGAAATATCCAAAGGCGAAGCATCGGTTCGCTTTGAATGATGCGCCCTTCATGGCGATCGCCGGGATATGGCGCGATGGTCACGGTAATCACCCACCGTCTTTTGCGATGTTGACAACAATGCCAGGTCCGGACGTGGAACCTTATCACAATCGCCAGGTGGTTGTGCTTCGCCCCGAAAACTGGGCAGCGTGGATTTACCTGACGAGTTCTGAGCCGGAACTGCTGCAACCGCTTCCAGAAGGCTCGCTGACGGTGGAAACTGTTCGGGCAGGAGCGGATTGACGAAGCCCAGTTACGGTGCTCGCGGGAGCTCGACACCAATTTTAGTGAGGCATCGAAATGCCACAGCGTAGCGCCGGATTGCTGATCCACCGCCACAGTAGTGGACTTGCCGAAGTCTTGCTGGTGCATCCGGGTGGACCGTTCTGGACCAAAAAGGACGACGGCGCGTGGTCGATCCCAAAGGGTCTGATCGACGAAAATGAGGACGAGCTGGCAGCGGCTCGGCGGGAGGTCAGGGAAGAACTTGGCGTAGAGATCATCGGAACCTTCGTTCCTCTGGGAGAATTCAAACAGCCCAGCGGCAAAGTCGTCATCGCCTGGTCCGTCGAGGCAAACGTGCGGGTAGAAGCGATCATCAGCAACACATTCGAAATGGAATGGCCGCCAAAATCCGGGTCAATGAAAGAGTTTCCAGAGGTGGACAGAGCTGGCTGGTTCGAATTGCCTCAGGCGGAGCGCAAAATTCTCAAGGGACAGCGCGCTATCTTGCTGGAGTTCGCAAGACGGCATGTTGCCGAGTGAGCATCCCCAAGTCCAATAATGACGTGATAGCCGTGCATTAGAATAGCGGTAGGAACCCACATGACACTTTCTCGTTTGTTGGGAAAGGACCTCTCGGCATGATTAGAGGCAAAGATGCGCTCCAAAATCACAAATCTACTATTGAGTGCACTTGATCCGACAACAACCTTGGCACATTCTGTTACCCGAGCTTTCGCCTATTAAGCCGAAGGCATCCAGTCGTGGAGAAGGCCCATTAATCTACATTTGCCCGATGTCACTCTCACAAGTTATACAAGCGGCGAGATCGTCACAGGCCCAAATCGAATGAGCTTTGAAGCTATGACGGAGCTGATTAAACCTGTCGTTGGTTCAGACGGGGATTTCGACACGATGGTCGAACAATTGATGAACCAAGGTCGTACGTCGATCAGACCCAAGGACCGTCCAGATCGCGAAATAATCATTCTCATGGTTCAATCTTCGTAGCCTAAAACCCGGTCCAAAGTTTGCGATGCTTCA
>NZ_JBBNAN010000377.1:0-3177 GCF_037994405.1 Phyllobacterium sp. | reverse complement strand
TCCGTCCGAAGAGGTCCAGCTTTGCTTCATTGATGTCCTGCAGACAAATTTCGGTCAGCCCGCTCCGCTCCGCACGTCTGAGCGCCGATCCCACAAATAGTGGCGCTCTCACACCGCCGCCACCAACTAACGTAAGCTTCATCGATTGCTCCAATGCTGCAAATGTGATATCCGTACTGGTCATAACCAGTTATGTCAACTTCTGCCGAACCACATTTTTTGATCGGACTTGTACCCGCTGACACAGTGCACACGACCAATGAAACCGTGGCTTGTATTGGATTGAGGAAGGTGCAATCTGGCAAAGTCATCCGAGAATGGGCAAAAACAAGAAATGCAGTTTAAAGGGCCGCTGGGCGGAACAAGATTGATCGATCGAAATCACCCCGACCCATTATACGTCCAGCTGCGTGTGATCCTGAGAGACCAGATCGACAGCAAGGTATTTGCCGTCAACGACAAGATACCTTCTGAGCGCGAGCTTGTAGAGATGTATGGCGTAAGCCGCATTACCGTTAGACAAGCCATAAAGGATCTTGAGAATCTTGGGTTCCTGCAAACGCGAGCAGGAAAAGGCATTTATGTAACTGAGCCAAAACCAACTTATGAAATTGAAGTTGTTCGCAGCTTCACTGAAACCGCCCAAGCGAACAACCGAAAACCGGGAATGCGCTTGCTGAATAGCGCTATCATTCAGGCAGATTTGGATATCGCTCGACCTCTCTCCCTACCGGCTGGATCGAATGTTGTTTTTCTCGAACGACTTCGCTTTCTGGATGACTTGCCGGTTGTCGTGCAGAGGGATTGGTTCGCCGAAGCGATAGCGCCAGACATTCTCGATATAGACTGGACGTCGGGAAACAGATCGCTCTATGCAGAGTTCAACAACCGCTATGGCATCATACCGACGCGCGGTCAGTCAACATTGAGTGCTCGGCTGGCTTCGGAACTAGAAGCCAACCTTCTGCAGCTTGATCTTCCGGCAGCTGTACTAACGCTCGACCAGATTTCCTATGACAACGAATATCGCCCGGTCAATGTCAGCGCCATGGCTTATCACCCGGTGCGTTATCCACTGTCCCTGACCCAATTCCGCCGACGCGATTAGGGCAAGGAGAGGCGGAAACGCTGGGTGATCGGCATTCGCTTGCTTAAAAAATACCGTGCTGATTACCGCAACATGCGTGTGGCGAGTGCGCCAGAAGCGAAATCCGATTGATCATGGCGGTCAGGACAAAAAATGTTGTCCCATCCGCTCGTACTCCTGCTGGGAGTAGTCCTCGGCTTCAGCCTCGATATCGGAGAACTGACTCAGAACGCGTTTTATTATGGGCCAACCACTCAGATCCGAGCAGAAAGCCTGACGGAACTACCGACACTGATTGTAGCGGCTTTGGAGTTTTGTCCATTCATCGTTGACTTACAAAGCAATTTCTAAAGTGAAGGGCCCTTCTCTGTCGGCCAGTCATGGGCAGGGAACTCACCGACGTCTTCCACGGATGTTATCATCCGATAGCCGCCGACCTCGTTTAGGACGGCGTGTTCAACACAATTGGGTAGTATCGAAACAATCTGCGAAAGGATATGATTCAAGAGTTGAGAAATCCTATCCCGGATCCAGCGGAGGCCTAGCGTCTCCCCCAAAGCCCGAGGCTGGACCTCACGTACCTGAACATGTTTCGGTGATTTCGACTGCTATTGGTAAAGGGGGAGCCTGCTAAATTGCTGCATGTTTTCGATCAACTCACCTACAGCAAAGACGACCGGCAGATCATGGAGCACGCTCATCTCATAGCATGCGAGAGACTCAGACAAGACCCAGCTTTTTTATGAACACAATGACCGTTTGGCTCGAACAATAATGAAGCTTTTCGACAAAGGTACCCGCGATTATGAAATAATTGCGTTAATCGCCGCGCATCGAAAAACCGTCATGGTTCGCCTATTATCAACGCGGCATTTGATCAAGGGACGAAAGCGGTGCCAGACAATCTGAGCCATAAGCTAGAGTGCCCCGACTGCGGAACGTTCTATCTGCGTATGCCTGACAACGTACAAAACCACACCCTCATACAATGCCGATCATGCGCGCGGGTTCTGGGCAGATGGAGCGAGCTGCTGGCTGACTTTGATGCTCAAGTCGTTCACGATGGCGTGTTCGAAATGCGCGAGGATCAGATTGTTCGAAAGGACTAAGGCCAGAACCAACGCCTTTCGGATACCGATTGTGTCTATGGGAGATTACAGGCCATTCAAAATCGTCTTCGTCCTGCGGGATGGCAAGGCCGTCGGAAGACCAAGCAGGGCCGAAGCTCGAAAACTGCAAAGAGATATTGCTGACATGCCTGGCCGGTGCTTGCTTGGCGGCCCTTGCTCGCGTGGCATTTGTCAAGGCTGCGAGAGAAGCAGGCATATTCATTGAGACGACGCCTCGGCCTCCATCAACCGGCAAACTGACACGGTGGCAAAGAGCAGTACGAGCGGTTAGCCTGATCCGCAACACCTTAAATAGCGATGCCGTTTCCTTCAATTTGCGATCAGATATTGGGGTATCGCGCCGCCTGCTATCGTCTGGAAGGAGTACTGAAGCCTCATAATAATGATGGAGTGGAATCCTGTGCGCCGCTGTGCTGCAATGCCGGCTCGTAAAATGACTGTGGCTCGGGTAATCGTTGGGTCGCGGCGAGACGAAGGGGGAGTGCATGAACGATGGAGGAAATGGCCGTCGGTGATGCGCTGACTAAGCTGCGCGAAAAGCTGTCCCGCATCGGCGTTACCGAGCGGGAGTTCATCATACTTTTGAGCGGTTGCAGCGAACGGTTGCTCATGGAGATGATCGCTAACTGGCGCGAAATAGACATGATCATCAAGTTGATGAGCGGTGACTGGCAATGAGCGACCCGCGGGCATCGATCAGATATCCTCGTCGAAACGCTGCAAGTCCGGATCAGTCAGCCTCACACCTTGACCCCCGAATTTCTGGGAGTCATCGAAGAGTCAATGCCGGGGGCATCCGACTCGGCGGCAACGCACAGCGAAGGATACGACAGTGGTCCACGCTAGAGCGACCCCGGAGCGATTGAGCGCATTCTCCGACGCCGTGTTCGCCGTCCTTATCACAGTGTTGGTTTTGGAACTGCGCCCGCCGGAACTTCCCACCTTTAAGGCGCTCCTGTT
>NZ_JBBNAN010000376.1:0-10337 GCF_037994405.1 Phyllobacterium sp. | reverse complement strand
CCCAAATGTCGAGCTGTTCCGGCTTGCGTGCTACTGCGGCAACGGGCGCTCCCGCGGCAAAGCCGCCCGGAGGAGCATCCAGAGAGAACCAATTGCTCCAGCCGGAGGCTTCCGACCAGGCGGCGCTCCAAACCTTACCATCCTTGGCCACCACCCATATGTCGAGCTGTCCTGGCTTGCGCGCGACCGCGGTAACCGGCGCTCGCACGGGTAACCCTCCCAGGGGTGGTCTTACGACCACCAGGAAACCGCCCGGAATCGTGCCGGTCACGCTGACCGTGACGTGCGTGTCCGATGTGAACGCCTGTCCCACTTGGAGCGCGGTCGGCTTCTGAGCGGACGTCAGCGTCAGTAGCTGGATCGGAGCGATGTCGTTTTGCGCAATCCCATGTGGATCGGAGGTTTGAACCCGGTAAACGATCACCCCTTGGCTAGGAATGCCCGGCTCTAACTGGCTTTTGGATTCAAACTGATCGACCATCAGCCGTGCTTCGACCATGAGGTATGGGACCTTTGACCCGATGCGTATGGCCGTCCATCTTCCGGACGGGGGCGGCTGGTCGAGACCCACCGCGTGCAATGCGTACTCTGCCGTGCCACCCGTGTGCTTTGCGATGGCAGACGCATTCAGCCAGTCGATCGCCGCCTTTGTGTAGGCAGACGGGTGGGTGCCGCAACCGCAGGCCATGTTATCGAAGGGGCCCATGTTGCCGCCAAACGTATAGAGGTCGGTAAACCCCGTGAGGACGTGCATAAGCTCCATGGCCCAGACCCCGAGCGCCTCGGACATATCAAACCGCGCCCAGAAGCCACCAAGCTCGCCCTGGCCGGTAGGGGGCTGGCCCAGCATCACCAGCGCCGCGGCGTTGAATCCCTCGTCTCGCAACTGGGAACCGAGCTGCCCCTCAAAAACGTCCGGCGGAACATCCTGCTGGTCGAGGACCTGCATCGGCATCACGACTGCGTCGAGGTCAGCTCGTCCCGACGAGGCAGCCTGGATATACGCGCGAAGCGATCGATCCGCTTGGATCGTCGGGTCCGGATCGAATAGGACCCGCCGGAGGATCTGGTTGGGCCAGTCCGCGGGAATCTGGTCCGGTAGCGGCATAGCGTTCGGCCGGTAGAGCGGAATGAATGCGATCTTCTTTCGTCCGATCCATGCCATGTTTACCTCCTCCCAACGCTTATATTTACAAAGGATTTCTGGACAGCGTGCTGCGAGCACGACCAGCGGTTGGTGACGGCTCGTCGCTCAGGGTCGGATCGGATTTTGAAACGCACATTCTTCGTCATTGATGCTATCGGAGCTATCCACCGCTAAGGCGCGGCCGCGATCGACATCCATGCGGAAGCTATGCAAAGCAACGTCTTGCGCATCCCATCGACCCTCAGGAGTCATTGAAACGACCTGCACAGAAGATACCATGTCAGGAACGTAACCTTCTCACCCGAGAGGGTGAACAGCCGATATTTGCAGCAATCTCAGTTTATACCTTGGCCGTATCCGAACAATTGTGGCAATGGCCCGAGCAAGACCAACGCAGCAGGATATGGGTGCGGATTTCGGATTAACGGGACATCGGTTCCGGTAAATCCCGGACAGTCATTTCAATCGCCCCGATTGAATTGACGTTGATCATATATGACTGTTCAGAACGCTGATGATCCAGATGATTACAGCTGTTTCCTGCGTACGGTTGCATATTTTGTGTGGCAAACTACTGGGAAACTGACAACTGTCGCCCTCATGGAGGTCAAAGACGTCCGGCCCGATGGACAACTCGACATGCCCTTGCGTCACAAGGCCGCCCTTCTCCCCCTCCCCGATAATCACATCCTCACTCTCACCTCCTGGTGGAAGAGTAATGATCATGAAACGCAGGTTGCGGTCGCTGCTCGGGGACAGGAGCTCCTTGGCAAGCCGCGATACACCGACAACAATTCGCGTCCTGTCAGCTTTGCGCCGTATAAACCGGGATTCGGGAGCGACCTGAGGCGTCTGATCGGCGCTCGTCCAGTTCCCCTCGAGAAATTCCCACAGATTGACCCCCAATGCCGCTCTGATGCGCTGCAACGTTTTGATTGAGGGGTTTGATTTTCCACGCTCGATTTGGCTGATAATGCCTGCCGATACGCCGGCTTGCTCGGCGAGCTGGGCTATTGTCAGTTCACGATCTGCTCGCAAACGACGAAGCTTGACACCGATCTGCTCAGAACTTCGATCTTGCGATCCGACGGCCACAAGAAAAGAAGACTTCAAAGTCACGTTGCACCTCGTTCAGTTTACTGAATTTGATCAATAAACTCTCGCTCCCGAAAGAGCAAGTCTGGCACGTGGCGCGCGCGCATGAACTCACTGTTCAAGCGCACCATGAACGCAAATACTGCCGCCATCAGGCCATTCTATGCTGAGGACAGCGATTTGGGGCATAGCGGCGTTTGCAGATTAATTGATCGGCCGACGTCTTGCGTCATCAATCATTCCGTGCATTAAATTGAATATTCTTCGCTATAATGAAGACAACAAAAGAGGGAAACGACATGACAACGAGTGACATTCACAAGGTCAACGGCCTGACACGGCGCGGCTTTCTTGCACTAGGAGGCGGGGTAGCCGCCGGATGTGCTCTGACGACAGGTTTTGAGGCGTATGCGGCCTCGTCGCCGGGGCTGAAGACCGTCGAAGATGGTGTCATCACCATCGCCATGAGCGGCACCATGCCGATGACCGGCTTCAAGGACGGCTCCATCATGGGCAGCGATGCGGAAATGATCGTTGCAATTGCAAAGCGTCTTGGCCTTGGCGTGAAGCCAGCGCTGATGTCGTGGTCTGCCACCATAGAGGCCATCAAGACCGGCCGCGCCGATATCATGTGCGGAAATATGTCGTGGACTCCAAAGCGGGCCGACGCTGTACTGCTGACCGACGCGATCTATTACGCCGGCTATTTTCTGTTGATGAAACAAGACATGCCCTTCACCGAGAGCATTGGCGTGGAGGACATCAAGGGACACAGCATCGGAACGGGTGTGGGATACAGTCTCGTGTCCGACCTGAAGAAGCTGCCCGATATCGGGGAAGTGAAGCTGTACGACAAAGACGACGGGGCCATTCGCGACGTGGCGGCGGGTCGGCTCGATTTCGCTGTGCTCGATGCCATGGAGGTCGATTACGTCCTGCTGAAGAACCCGGATCTGAAGCTGAAGCAGGTGCCCCTCCGTCAGTCAGAAAGTTTTCTGCTTCTCACCGAAAAAGGCGTCACAGTCATGGGCATGAGCCTGGAGAACAAGGAATTGTTTGACGCGATCAATGCAGGTGTGAGCTGGTTGTGGAAATCCAAAACCAATGCGGAAGTCCTTTCCAGGAACGGCATGAGCAATCCTGATTACCTGGTCGCGCCGAAGAAAAACCCGCGTTTGGGTATCGATCGCGACGAGAGCGGTAACATTCTGGGACCGGGAGCCCACACCCCAAAGGATTATTCGAATCTGTTCGGGTGATACTCGGAATGTTGATGCCGCCTCGTGACGTGTGACGCGCACACCGGGCCCTTGTAATCTAAAACATGGGAATCTCGTCCATGAATGATTCATCTTATCTTGTGGCAACGGGCGGCAGCACCACCAGCACGGCAAGGCAGCCGCTCGTCAAAGTCACGGGATTGCGCAAGTCTTTCGGCGCATTGGATGTATTGAAAGGAATCGATCTCGAAATCACCCGCGGAGAGAAGGTCTCCATCATTGGTCCGAGCGGCTCCGGCAAGACGACCTTTTTGCGTTGCATCAATCAAATCGAGAAACCCACCGGCGGACACATCGAAGTCGACGGCGAACTGATCGGCGAGAAGCTGCTGGGCGGTCGCTATGTCCAGATGGAAGATCGCGAGCTTGCCCGCCTGCGGGCAGGCATCGGTATGGTCTTCCAGCGATTCAATCTGTTCCCGCATTTGACCGCGCTGCAAAACATTATGATCGGACCAGTCAAGGTTCTCAAGAGATCTTCCCGGGAGGCCGAGGGCGAAGCCGTGTCCTTGCTGGCGAAGGTAGGCTTGACGGACAAGCGCGACGCCTACCCGGAAATGCTGTCTGGCGGCCAGCAGCAACGAGTGGCAATCGCCCGCGCGCTGGCCATGCGCCCCAAGTTGATGCTTTTCGACGAGGCAACGTCCGCGTTGGATCCAGAGCTGGTGGGAGAGGTGCTGAACGTCATGCGGCAATTGGCTGCCGAGGGCATGACCATGATCATCGTCACCCATGAGATGAAATTCGCTGAGGAGATTTCCGACCGGGTAATCTTCATGGATCAGGGGCTCGTGGTCGAGCAAGGGCCGCCGCATCAATTATTCAGCGCCCCCGCGCATCCGCGCACGCAAGCCTTCCTGCGCGCGGTTCTCGGCAAACAGGCGTTCCCATCATGACTGGCATGGACTGGAACGCCGCGCTTACATACCTTCCCTATTTCCTTGAAGTCCTGTTGTGGGGCGCGGTGACAACCGTTATCTGCACCGCCGGGGGATTCGTCGTCTCCGTCGCGCTCGGGATCGTCTTCGGTGGGTTTTCCTCCTCCCCCTCGCCGCTCCTGCGAGGCATCGCCTATGTCTATGTGGAGGTTTTCAGGGCGGTCCCATTGCTAACCCTGCTCTTCATCATCTATTTCGGGTTGGCGACCATCGGACTCAAGTTCGATGCCATTTCCGCCGCGATCATCGGTTTCGGCGTTCACGGCGGCGCATATTTGTCGGAGGTCTTCCGGGCCGGCATCCTGTCCATCAACAAGGGTCAAAGCGAAGCTGCTTTTACCATTGGCATGACGCGGCTCATGGCCTTTCGCTATATCATCCTGCCGCAGTCGGTGCGCGTCGTCCTGCCGCCACTTGCCAACTTTGCCATTGGCCTTCTCAAGGATACGTCCCTTGCATCGGCCGTCGCCGCACCGGAGATGATGTTCAACGCGGGCCGTCTTGCTTCCGAAACCTTCTTTGCCACCGAGATTTATCTGCTGGTGGCGCTCCTCTATCTGTGTATGAGCCTGCCGCTCTCCTACCTCTCCCGCTCCCTCGAACGGCGCATGGGCAAGGGGTATGCGCGATGACATTCACACAGTTCACCACACTTGCCGCCGAATGGATGCCGGAACTGCTCGTCGCTGCCGGACATACCCTGAAGATGGCGGTCGCCGCTTACGTTCTTGGAGCTGTCGCAGGACTTCTCGTTGCTTTGGCCGGGCGGTCGCCGCAGCGTTGGCTCTCCACTCCGGCGCTGATCTACATTGAGTTTATACGTGGCACCCCGACGGTCACCCAGCTCTTCCTCATTTATTTCAGCCTTCCCCTGATCGGCATCACCATGCCGGCGTTCGAGGCGGCCGTGATCGCCCTTGGTCTCCACTATGCCGCCTATATGGCCGAAACCTACCGGGCCGGCATTGAGGCCATTGAGCGCGGCCAGCACGAAGCGGCGCAGGCGATCGGCATGACCCGCAGCGAGACGATGCGACATATCATCCTGCCGCAATCCCTGCGCATCATTCTCCCGCCGATGGGAAATTCAGCAATATCACTGCTGAAGGATACGTCCGTTGCCTCGCTGATCTCTGCCCCGGAGCTCATGTTGCGTGCGCATGATCTGACCAGTGAATACTACACGCCGATGCAACTCTACCTGATCGTCGGCGCCATGTATCTGGTGATGACATATCCTCTGTCTCTTATCGTCCGTCGCCTCGAACGCAGGGCGTCGAAGGGCTACAGGACGGGATCGAGCTGATGTCTGCCAATCCCGGTCCCGCAATGATGGCGTCGGTCGTGTGATGTTGGCCGCCGATGCCAGCCAACTCCAGTTCATGGAACATACCTTGTTTTACAAGACCCTGGATGCCACGCGCATACTGTCCCGAGCGATGGCAGTGGCCGCGCCTGTGGTCAACGCCGCGCAAGCTCGTGGACAGGGGATTGCCGACATAGAGCTGACCCTCGACATCATCACGGACGAGGAACCTGATCGCTTTGTGGCTTCGCAATCGATGATCAGCGAGGGACCGACCCGTTTCAGCAGGCTGCAGTCCCACACATCGGCTACCAGAGGCCTTAATTGATGTCCCCTACCATGCTACGCATCCAAAGCGACGAGAAACTTCCCGCAACCGCCGATGCTGTCATTATCGGTGGCGGCATCATCGGTTCTACCGCTGCTTATTTTCTTGCCAGGCGCGGCCTTTCGGTTGCGCTTGTTGAGAAAGGCCACGTGGGGGGCGAACAATCGAGCCGCAACTGGGGCTGGTGCCGGCGGCAAAACCGCGACGAGCGGGAATTGCCGCTGGCTGGTCTATCCTTACGGCTTTGGGAGACGCTGACCGGGGAGATTGGCCGCGATCTTGGCTTCAGGCGCTGCGGCCTGGTTTACGTCACTGACAATCCTTTGCAGCTTGGCGAATGGGAGAAATGGCGCGACCTTGCCGGCCGGTTCAATGTCAATACACGCATGCTGAATTCAAAGGAAGCGGCGATGGCGAGCACCGGCAGCACGCGAAACTGGCTTGGCGGCGTGCATTCCATTGACGATGGCAAGGCGGACCCGGCACGGGCAGCACCGGTGCTCGCCGAAGGTGCCCGCGTCCTTGGCGCGACGATTCATCAAAATTGCGCTGCACGCGGCCTCGACATAACCAATGGAGCGGTTACGGGCGTAGTCACGGAAAAGGGACTCATCAAGACAGGAGCGGTGCTCTGTGCTGGCGGTGCCTGGGCCTCCGCATTCTGCCGTTGGCATGGTATTTCCTTTCCCCAGACGAGCGTGCGTCAGAGCTCGCTGCGCACCAAACCCGCGCCAAATGTCACTGAAGCACTCTTCACGCCGGATTGCGTACTGACCCGGCGACTTGATGGTAGCTACACGCTCGCAATCAGCGGAAAGGCAACGCTTGAAGTTACGCCGCAGGCTCTGCGCTATGCACGTGCATTCCTGCCGATGTTCATCAAGCGCCTGAAGGCGGTCGAGGTTGGCATCGGCCGTTCATTCGTCGCGGGGCCGGAAGCGATGGCAAGCTGGCGTTTGGACGAGGTCTCGCCCTTCGAGCATGTCCGTGTCCTTGATCCGGAGCCGAAGCCCCGGGCGATTTCCGCCATCCTTGCCCGCGTCAAGGAGCTTTATCCCGCGCTTGCAGGCATCGAAATAGCCGAATCCTGGGGCGCCTATGTCGACTGCACGCCCGATGCGGTGCCCGTAATCTCGCCGGTCGAGGGAATTGAGGGATTTTTCCTGGCGGCAGGCTTTAGTGGCCACGGTTTCGGCATTGGACCGGCGGCAGGTCATCTGGCAGCGGACCTCGTTGCTAACGACATACCTTGCGTCGACCCTGGTCCCTTCCGGCTCTCCAGACTACTGGACGGCTCCAGGGCAGAAGTGGGTGCGATTTGATTCATTTGGGACCGCCAGACCTGGCTAGCCAGGACGATTACAGCATGAAGCAAGAAAATATGTCCTTATCGGGCGGCGTCGCCATCAAGCGGCTGGAAGACAAGCATCTGGCGAAGGCGCAAGCTCTTTCGTCGGCTGTCGGCTGGCCACGTCGCCAGGAAGACTGGAGCCTCGTGTTGCGACTTGGTCGCAGCATTGCGGCTTTGGACGGCGACGAGCTGCTCGGCACGATCATCTGGTGGCCGTTCGGCGATCACTATGCCAGGCTGGGGATGGTGATTGTGGCCCCGGCCATGCGAGGACGTGGCCTAGGCCGGCGGCTGATGGATGCAGCGCTTGAAGAGGCCGGTTCACGAACCGTGCTTCTTAATGCAACGGCAGAGGGCCTCCCCCTCTATGAAAAGCTCGGCTTTGCGCCCGTAGGCGCGGTGCGGCAGCACCAGGTGGCAAATTCCACGACCGTGCCAGAAGCTATGCCGCAAGGAAGTCGCCTGCGTCCTCTGATCAAAGCCGACTTGCATGCCATTACTGCCCTTGACGAACGGATGTCCGGCATGCCGAGAGCCGAGATGCTCACCGCCATCGCCGATGTCGGCCAGGGCCTCGTCCTGGAGCGCGATGGGGAGATCGCCGCCTGGTCTCTGTTCCGCCGTTTCGGACGGGGCAATATCATCGGCCCGGTCGGTGCGCGCGAGGAACGCTTCGCCAAGACAGTGATTGCAGCCTGGATCGCCAGCCACGGCTCGGAATTCTTGCGCATTGATGTTCCGGTTTCCGCTGGGCTTTCGCCTTGGCTTGAAAGCCGGGGCCTGCCCGGAGTCGGCGAGGTCGTAACAATGGCCCGTGGACCTACACCGCCAGTCAATACTGGAGGCTTGCAGCTCTATGCGTTGGCCAACCAGGCACTGGGATGACAAGGAGTACCAATAAGCTCGATTTCGATCCTGAGACCGTGACAATCCCGTCCGGTCACTTCATCGGTGGCAAGGTTGCAAGCGGCAGCAATGTCGCCTTGGATGTGCGTCGTCCCTCCGACGGCCAGATGTATCAATCACTGCCGGTGGCCCGAGCCGACGTGGTGGATCGGGCGGTGCATAGCGCCGCCACGGGATTCGCCTCCGGCGTCTGGTCGAGGGTCGCACCGTGCGAGACGTTCACATCAGGCGATTGCCGCGAAGCGAATCCGACAATTGCCCAACTAACTTGGATGACCTTCCCGCATTCTCGTTTGCGTTGAATCAGCCAAACCCGCCCAAACTCCGGACGCGTTTGTCGGAACTTATTCAGTCCATTGCTGTTCTCCAAGCAGACGTCCTGGAGGAAAACATGAGCACCAAGAAAACACCCGACGACCCTATTTCAACCGATTCCGGTACAGCAACAGAGGACGCGCACTTGGTCGATGAGGTATTGCAGCAGCATAGTGAAATGGTCGCCGTCCTTGAGACAAACGCGATTAGTTGAGAAGGGCAGACTGATCCATCGCAGAACGATCAAATTAAGCGAGACGAGGCAGACACTAGTTCGATGGGTGCACAGCCCCACCACGATTGCACAATAGCCTCCGCCCCGGTGTGCTGGGGGCGCGGAGTTCAAGTGGTTTAAGGAAGGTTGAAATGCACCTCCCATTTTTTACGATAGGTCACTCGACGCGAACAATTCCACAATTCGTGCATTTGCTTGGGGTGGCACATGTGGATGTCATCGCAGATATCCGGACCGTTCCGCGGTCTCGAGCCAACCCTCAGTACAATAGGGAAACCTTGCCGGAGAGCATCGGCCCGTTTCAAATCGGATATGAGTATATCGCTGAACTAGGCGGGCTTCGCCCCAAAACGCACGACGTGCCCCCCGAAACAAATGCATATTGGATAAACCAGAATTTCCATAATTACGCGGACTATGCCCTATCGAGCGAATTTCGGAACGGACTGAACAAACTTGTTGCTCTCGGGCGAGAAAGACGATGCGCGATTATGTGCGCCGAGGCCGTCTGGTGGCGCTGTCATCGCCGAATTGTGTCGGATTATCTTCTTGCATCGGGCGAAAGCGTTTTGCATCTCATGAACGACGAAAAAATCGAGTCGGCGAGACTGACGCCCGGCGCAATTATCCGTGGCAGCGGCGTAATCTATCCAGCAGTCTCGGAAAGCCGAACCACTTGATTCAGGAACCATAACCAAGTCTAAGCGGTATGGTTTGTGTAACGAGAACAGATCTACCCCGATCACGTTCAGGCGCGGCGCTCGCAACTCAAGGAACCGCTTCGCAACCAGGGGATCTCGACAAGATCGGTGGGTGTGGATGCCGTTCTGAGGGAGGTCGGCCTTGAGCCGTCGTTGAGTTATCGGTTTTTTCATCAACTTTCCGCGGATCAAGCGCCGCGTCGGACCGATGCTCAGTTTCAGGTCATTCGCAGGCGCGGCAGTGTCGCTGTCGTATATCGAGATGGTCCACATGATGCGCAAGCGACAGGCGAGGTATGCCTACAGTCCCAATCCGTCCATCGCCGAGCAATTCACCATCCTTGCTGCATGACAATCGGACATCGCTCGATCCACTGTACCCATAGTGAAAATTTGCGACGGAACCATTCCAAAAGCCCAGGAACTTCACGCTCGCCTCCGCCACCACTGCCTCGAATTCAGCTGTTTCCAACCCAAACCACTCAAACTCAGATGCAGCGATACTATCGGCCAGTGCGTCTGTCGGACCCACAACTACCTCCTTAGGTTCTTAATGAATAAGAGGCTTCTACTGCGCAAATTGTGCCACTAATCGCGAGGACAACCGAGAAAAACGTCACCAATCCTAGCCAACAGCCTCCGGCAAAGTGCTCCGGAAACTCAGATATGAAATTAGTTAGGCCGCCGCATGACCACCCTTTCCGTCATCGTGTTCATTCTTACCTATGCGGGCAT
>NZ_JBBNAN010000375.1:0-10325 GCF_037994405.1 Phyllobacterium sp. | reverse complement strand
CCGGCGAAGCCTCTGGCAGCGACCCATTTTGAGAGGCTGGGAAGCAAATTATACGGGGCTTCATCGGCGGCGAATTGGGCCAGATAGATACCTGGTCCTTTTATCGTTTTCATGCTTTCTCCCCTATGCGGATAAGGCTGCTGCCGGGGCAGGGGGACCACCGTCATAGGCTCCCCAGACCGATTGATCGAAGTGGACGACAGAGCCTGTCATCATCCCTGAATCATCGGATGCGAAGAACAGGACTGCTCGGGCGACTTCCTCGGGTGCCAAGATGCGGCCAAAGGGTTGTGCCGCTGCAGCCTTTGCCAACCAGCCCGGCTCCGCTCCATGATATTCGCGCTGGATGCGATCCTCTCCGTCAGACGCCATCCAGCCAATATCGAGCTGGTTCACCCGGATCTGGTTGCGCATCAGGGCGTAGCCGGAGTTTCGGGTGAGCGTAGCCAGCGCACCTTTTGATGCAGAGTAGGGGGAGAGAAATGGCTGTCCGGCATGCTCCGATGTGGAGCCGATATTGATCATGCTGCCCCTGATGCCATCTCGGATCATGAGCTTCGCCGTGTCTTGCATGAGAAAGAATGGCGCGCGCACATTGACGGCGAACATGCGGTCGAAAAGGTCCGGCGACGAATTCAAGAGATTACCACGGTCAGTGAGGCCGGCGGCATTGACCAGAATATCGATTCTGCCGAATTCGGCGTCCGCCGTTGCGATGACCGATCGGCATTCTTCGACCCTTTCAAGATCCGTCGGCACAAACGTCACTGGAACCCCGGTGTCGCTCGTAATCGAAACAGCAACGGCGTTGCCTTTTTCGGCATTTCGTCCGCAGGTGACAATGCCGGCGGCACCCGCTTTGGCGAAAAGCCGTGCAATCGATGCGCCCAGCCCCTGCGTACCCCCGGTGACAACAGCGATCTTTCCCTCGATACGATTCATCTCACACACCCACACGCTGCTTCTTGCGGATTATTTCCTGATCAGCCCGCGCCTTTTGAACAGATTCACGCTCGGAGACCTCTGGAACGCCGACGTCCCAGTCGGCATCGCCCGGTACCCAGGCATAGGCGTCAGTAACAAGTGTGACGATCGTCGTGCGGTCCGTCGTCTGCGCCCACTCCATTGCCGTCTTCAGATCGGCAAGGCTTTCGCAGCGCCGGGCAAGCGCACCCATGGACTCGGCATGTTTCACGAAATCGACGGCGAAGGGTTCCTTCACACGGCAATCCTTGATGAGATTGTTGAAGCCGGGCACGCCCTTGAACTGCTGAAGACGATTGATGACCGCATAACCGCCATTGTCGCAGACGACGACGATCATCTTGTGGCCCGTCAGCACCGTCGAGTAGATGTCAGAGTTCATCATCATGTAAGTGCCATCGCCGATCATGACGATCGGCGTGCCGTCGCCGGCCTTGGCCATCGCGTGACCCCAGCCTGCGGCAATCTCGTACCCCATGCAACTGAAGCCGAATTCGCAGTCGAATGTGTTCGGATTCTTCACGCGCCAACCCTTTGTGACTTCGCCAGGTGTGCCGCCTGCAGCTGCAATCAGTGTGTCGTTCGGCTTTGAAGTCTCGTTGACGATGCCGATCACCTGCGCGTAGGTGGGGAGCGGTCCGTTCGTGACGGCCTGATGCTGATCGAGGAGCTTGTTCCAATCGGCAAATAGCGATTGAGCCTTCGCAAGCAGCGCCGGATCGGCCTTCCAATCACCGAGGGCGTCGTCCAACTCGATCACCGTTTCAAGAGCATCACCGACGACGGCAAGCGCGCGATGCTTGACCGCGTCAAAGCGCGCTGTGTTGATCGAAATGAACTTTGCATCCTGGTGAAACGCGGTCCATGAGCCGGTGGTAAAATCCTGCAAGCGCGTGCCGATCGCCAGGATAACGTCCGCCTCGCTGGCGAGCGCATTCGCCGAGGTCGAACCGACGATCCCGATCGGGCCGGCGTGAGCAGGGTGGTTGTGAGTCAATGCGCCTTTGCCGGCAATGGTTTCGACGATCGGGATGCCGCGATTGATGGCGAATTGCGCGACCTTCTCTTCGGCCAGCGAATAGCGAACACCGCCTCCCGAAATGATCAGCGGCTTTTTCGCGGACTTGAGCAATGCGGCTGCTTCGGCCAATTTTTTTCTGTCGGCGCGGGGGCGCGGTATAGACCAAATAGTTGGCTCAAAGAATGCGGTCGGATAATCGAAGGCGACTTCCTGGGTATCCTGTGCGAGACCAATGAAGGCGGGACCGCAATCTGCCGGATCAAGCATAGCCGCAATTGCCTGCGGTAATGATGAGATGATCTGTTCAGGCAAAACGATGCGATCCCAATATCTGGTGACCGGCTTGAACACGTCATTGACCGTCACGGTCGGGTCGTTGAAGTGTTCGACCTGCTGTAGGACCGGATCGGGAACGCGGCTGGCGAAGGTATCTCCCGCAATCAGGAGCACTGGCAGGCGGTTCGCATGAGCGGTGCCGGCCGCCGTCACCATGTTGGCTGCGCCCGGTCCAATTGAGGTCGCCGCCACCATCAGCTGGCGCCGGCGTTTGGCTTTGGCAAAGGCGATCGCGGCGAGCGCCATCGACTGCTCGTTTTGACCACGCCAAGTCGGCAATTGGTCCTGCACCGCCTCAAGGGCTTCCGATAAGCATGTAACGTTGCCGTGACCGAAAATGCCGAACACGCCCGCAAAAAGCGGGATACGTTCGCCATCGATCTCCGTGAATTGATTGCACAAATAGCGCACAAGCGCCTGCGCCATCGTCAGGCGCATGGTCTTCCGGGACATCCGGTTCTCCTCCCATGGATCATGTTTTCCGGATGCTACGAAATATTAATTGACAAATCAAGAGTTCAGCAACAATCATTGCACAAATTAATTTGGGAGGATCCTGATGCAGAAAATCGCCGTTCTCGGCTGCGGCCGCATTGGCCGCATGCACGCCGAAAACATAGCTGCGCATCCGCGGGCAACACTTGCTGGCGTCTTTGACCTTCATCACCCGGCCGCAGAGGACGTCGGCAGTAAACTTGGCGTGACGGTGTTCGATTCCGCCGAAGCGGTGTTCTCCAGCAGGGATGTCGACACGGTCCTAATCGCCACGTCGACGCCGACGCATGCCGACTTCATTGAGAAAGCCGTCGCGGCCGGCAAACCAATATTTTGCGAAAAGCCGATCGATCTGAGCCTCGCTCGCGTCCAGCGCTGTGCGGAAACGATTGGCACGACCAAAGTGCCGATCATGCTCGGTTTTGTCCGGCGCTTCGATCCCGGTCACAGGGCCGCTCGCGATGCTGTCCGCGCAGGCGATATAGGGGACTTGCATCAGGTCGTTATGACATCGCGGGATCCCGGCATGCCGCCGGTCGCCTATGCCGAAGCATCCGGTGGCATTTTTCGCGACATGACGATCCACGACTTCGATATGGCCCGGTTCATGCTCGGTGAAGAGGTGACCGAGGTTTCGGCGACTGGGAGCCGTCTTGTCGATCCGGCTCTCACGCAGCGGTTGAACGACTACGATACGGTGACGGTCGTGCTGAAGACGGCATCGGGCAAGCAGTGCATCATCAATAATTCGCGTCAGGCCGTCTACGGTTATGACCAGCGCGTTGAGGCCCTAGGGACGAAGGGGATGGTCGTTTCCGAAAATTGCCGCCCCAACATGACGACATTGCACCGTGCCGATTTCACTGGCAAGGGCGCGCCGCTCCTGAACTTCTTCATCGACCGTTACGCCGAGGCTTTCATGGCCGAGATCGGCGCCTTCGTCGATGCGATCGAGGCAGGCAAGCCTCCAGAGGTTGGATTTGAGGACGGCCGTCAGGCCTTGATCCTGGCCGAGGCCGCGATCAAATCGGCGGCCGAGGGCCGCACGGTAAAAACCAGCGAGATTGGATGAACCATGTATCAGAATTTTGGACTGTATATCGACGGCAAATGGCGCGGCGCCGCTGATGGAGCGATGGCTGACGTCCTAAGCCCTGTAACGCAGAGTGCTCTCGGTGCCGTTCCCGTAGCGACGACAGCTGATACGCAGGAAGCCCTGGTTGCAGCCGGCAAAGGTTTCGCGGCGTGGAGGACGACAGCCGCTTTCGCTCGTGCCGACGCTTTGCACCGGATTGCCGACGAGATGATCCGCCGCGCCGATGAGGCGAAGAAGATGATCTCCGCAGAAACCGGCAAGCCGATTGCGCAGTCGGAGCGAGAATGGGGATTATCCATCGACCAGTTTCGGTGGTTCGCGGAAGAGGCACGCCGCATCTACGGCAGGATAATCGAATCGCGAATACCTGGCGGTCGCTTCGAGGTGACGCGTGAGCCTGTCGGCATCGTCGGCGCCTTTACTGCCTGGAATTTTCCCGCGGCACTCGTTGCCCGCAAGGCAGCGCCTGCGCTTGCGGCAGGTTGCGCGATCATTATCCGGCCTTCCAGCCAGACACCGGGCGTGGCCATGGTCATGGTCGATTGCATGCGGGCGGGCAACCTTCCCGATGGCGTCGTCAATCTGGTCGTTGGCCCGACCACAACCACCTATACGCCGATCATGGCGGATAAATCGGTGCGCAAGGTGTCCTTGACGGGCTCGACCCGCGTCGGTCAGCAGATGATCCGCGATGCCGCCGATACCGTGAAGAAAGTTTCGATGGAACTAGGCGGCAACGCACCGCTTATCGTCTATGATGACGCCGATCTTGAGCTTGCGCTGAATATGTCCGTGCCGACGAAGTTCGCAAATGCGGGCCAGGTTTGCGTGACGCCAGATCGCTTCTTCGTGCATGAACGTTTGCATGACGCCTTCGTTGATGGGTTCGTCTCGCGCACAAACGCGCTCAAACTCGGCGACGGCCTCGATCCTTCTGTGCAAATGGGACCGCTGATTAATAGCGGGCGCCTTTCAGAGATCGAGTCGATCGTCTTGGACGCTGTGAAAGCAGGCGCGCAAGTGGCAGCGGGTGGCGAACGCGCTTCGGAATTCAACGTCGGTCATTTCTACAAACCAACCGTTCTGACCAATGTTACCGATGACATGCAAGTCTTTGCCGACGAAAATTTTGGCCCGATCGCCGCGGTGACGCGGTTTAACGAGGAAGATGAGGTGCTTTCGCGGGCCAATGCCTCCGACATGGGACTGTCAGCCTATGCTTTTACCCGCTCACCAGATCGTGCAAGGCGGACGGTATCGACCCTGAAGGCGGGAATGGTCGGAATAAACAGCTTTGCCTTGGCAGCGTCCGAGGCGCCATTTGGCGGCACCAACCATTCGGGCATGGGCCGCGAGGGCGGAACCGAAGGCATCGGCGACTATCTCGACACCAAGCTTTCGCAGATCGTGTTCTGAGGGCGATGAAAATGATCAAAAATAAGCTGAAAGAAATCTGGGCAGAAGGCCGTCCGTCGATCAATGGCTGGCTGTCAATTGGCAATGCCTTCACTGCGGAGATTATGGCAGCTCAAGGCTACGACTCCGTCTCGATCGACATCCAACATGGCGCGTTGGACTACAATTCGGTGTTGCCGATGTTTCAGGCCATGCGCGCCTCCGGCGTCGTGCCAATGGCGCGTGTGCCATGGCTGGAGCCCGGCATCATCATGAAAGTGCTGGATGCAGGCGCCTATGGTGTGATTTGCCCAATGGTAAATACTGCCGCACAGGCAGGCGAATTCGTCAGCTATCTTCGCTACCCGCCACACGGCCAGCGCAGTTTTGGGCCGACGCGGGTCAACTTCGCCGCTGGGCCGAATTATGCGGGTGAGGCGAATGCAGAGGTCCTTGCTTTTGCCATGGTCGAAACCAGACAAGCGATGGAGAACCTCGATGCGATTGCCGCAACGCCAGGATTGGACGGAATTTACGTTGGCCCAGCTGATCTGACCTTCAGTCTGACGGATGGCCGGCTTGTGCCGGCTTTCGATCGCGAAGAGCCGGAAATGATCAAGGCGCTTCAGCGCATCGTCGCAGCTTGCAAAAAGAACAGAATCCGCGCCGCCCTTCATTGTGGCACGCCGGAATACGCTGCCCGTGCCATTCAATGGGGCTTCGATATGACAACCGTGTCAGGTGATACTCGGCTCCTGGCAGCGGCGGCGGCGACAAGTGTCGCGAAGTTTCGCGACCTCGTAGGACAGGCGGCTGGCACGGCTGAAAAGGGGGCTTACTGATGCCGCATATTCTCGTTGCTGGAAAACTGCATCCGTCGGGGGTGGCACTTCTAAAGAGCGCCCCGGGCGTGACATTTGACTATGTCGAGGAAGTATCGGAGCGGTCCTATTACCCCCTCATCGGCAAGGCTGACGCGCTGGTGCTACGGACGCAGCCCCTGTCAGCATCGACTGTCGCGAGCGCGGATCGCTTAAAGATCGTCTCACGCCATGGCGTTGGATATGACGCCGTGCATTTGGCGTCGCTCAATGAAAGAGGCATCGCACTCACCGTTGTCGGCGATGTCAATTCGGTGTCGGTGGCTGAGCATGCAATGATGCTGATCCTGTCAGCGGCCAAAAGAGTTCTTCGCGGCGATCACGCTGTGCGCGATCCATCAGAGTGGGGATGGCGTAACCGACTGGAAGCGGAAGAGATTTCGGGAAAACGCCTGTTGATCGTCGGGTTTGGTCGCATTGGGCGTCATCTTGCGCGGATGGCCACCGGCTTTGGCATGGAAATTAGAGCCTTCGATCCTTTTGTGCAGACCCAAGGCTGGCCGGAAGGAACCGTCCTGCCGGCAGATAATCTTCTGGAAGGGCTTCGGTGGGCGAACGTGGTTTCGGTCAACGTTCCAAAAGCCGATCGACCGATCATTGGTAAGAACGAATTTGCGGCGATGCAGCTTGGGGCCATACTCGTCAACACGGCTCGCGGAGGCGTTGTCGATGAGGCCGCTTTGATCGAAGCATTGCAATCCGGACATTTGGGCGCAGCGGGGCTTGATGTCTTTGACGACGAACCGCCCTCCAAAGATTGCCGACTTCTTTCGTTCGACCAGGTGGTGTTGTCGCCGCATATCGCGGGGTTGACGCGCGAGTGCGGTGAACGAATGGCCGTAGCATCCATCCAAAATGTGCTCGATTTCTTTTCTGGACGAATAGATCCGAAGCTGGTCGTGAACGCTGATCAGTTGCGAACAAACTAGGCTTTTAAAACTAGTCAATCGCAGAGTGTGGCGACAGCGGGAGTCCCGCGGGTAGATCTCAATCCGTGTTGCAATGAAAATTGCAAGAGTAAAAAAAGTGCATAAAATATTGAAATATGTTTTGACTCACGAGCCATTGCCGTTTACTCTGTTTTGCAATGATTGTTGCAATCTAACTATATAGACGGCAGTCATGGACTGGGAGAGGGTCGACGCTGGGAGGCGTTTCCCTGCCGGTCTCGGGGTTCACTTTGTTCCATGGGAGGTAGAAGATGGGACGTCTGATTGGTGGCCTGTTGGCCACAACATTTATCGCATCTGCAATGGGCGGGACGGCAGTCGCGCAGGACAAGTCCAAAGTCTTTTTTCTATTGCCTAATCAAACGACAATTCGCTTTGAAAGCCGTGACGCGCCGTTTTTCGTTCAGGCAATGAAGGAAAAAGCACCCGACGTTGAAGTGGTGGTTCAAAATGCGCAGGGCGACCCCACCAAACAGCAGTCTCAGGTCGAAGATGCGATCGCGCAGGGAGCAAAAGTAATCCTGCTCACATCTGCCGATGCAAACCTGGCAGCCGGCGAGCTCGCCGCTGCCGCCAACGCAAACATCCCAGTTGTTCTTTACGATCACGACGCCGTAGGAGGAAAAGCCGACGCTCATATTGTTTTTGACTCACTCGCGGTTGGCCAGGAGCAGGGCAAGCGCGCCGCCGAATTGATCAAGGCCATGTCGAAGCCGCTGGTTAAGGTCGCTCGCGTCAAGGGTAATCAGGGCGAGTATGGTACAGGGCAATATGAGAAGGGGCAGAACGAATTTCTCCAGCCGCTGATCGACTCCGGAAAAGTCAAAGTTGTCTGCGAACAGTATACCCAGAATTGGGATCCGGTGCTGGCCCAGAACTTTGCTGAGGATTGCCTCACAAAGAACGGCGGCGACGTCGACGTCTTTCTCGGCATGAATGACGGCACCACGGGCGGCTCTGTGGCAGCCCTGATTTCTCAGGGATACAAGCCTGGAGAGAAGCTCGTCACCGGCGGCCAGGATGCCACTGTCGAAGCACTTCGCTACATCGCGCAAGGGTGGCAAGACAACTCCGTTCTTAAAGACCTGAAGGTGCAGGCAACTCAGGCTGCGGATGTCGTCGCTTCGATTGTCGCCGGCAAGGGCGTCCCGAAGGACGTTGTCAACGGCAAGGTCAACAACACCTTCATGGATGTTCCGGCCGTGTTCCTGCCCGTCACTAACATCACCAAGGACAATCTTGGTGATGTGGTCTCGAAGGGCGTTTGGACCTGGGCAGAGATCTGCAAAGGCGTCGAGACGACTGACGTCTGCGCAAAAAATCTTTAATTTGACCATTTGCTGCGGAGGAAAGCGGCGCGACCGCTTTTCTCTTTCCGCTGGATCAATATCCCCGAGGATGAGATGACCGCGACCATTCCAGAGCATTTAGAGGACAATACCCTTTTAAACAGAGAATCCGTTCCGCTAATTTCGATGCGCAACATCCAGAAGTCGTTCGGCTCGGTTCATGCCTTGCGAGGGGCTTCGGTTGATGTACATGCGGGCGAGGTCGTCGCACTCGTCGGCGACAATGGCGCCGGCAAGTCGACGCTCGTGAAGGTGATGGCGGGTGTGTGGGCCGCTGATTCAGGGGAATACGAAATAGAGGGCAAGCCGGCTAATATTAGAACACCTGCTGATGCGACTGCGCAAGGCATTGCAACCGTCTACCAGGATCTGGCCCTATGCAACAATCTAGACGCCGTTCAGAACCTGTTTCTTGGCCGCGAATTGACCGGCTCGGGCATTTTCGGCCGCCGCATTCGACGCGCCGAATGCGAAGTGCGGGCTCGTGAAGTGATGACAAGAATGCGTCTTGGCAATCTTTCGCTGACTCGGCCCGTGGGCGCCATGTCAGGCGGCCAACGTCAGAACATCGCGATCGCCAGATCAATTCTTTGGAAGCCCAAGGTGGTCATCCTCGACGAACCTACGGCTGCTCTCAGTCACTCTGCGGCGCAGCAGGTCGCAGACCTTGTCCGCAGCCTGGCCGACGATGGGCTGGGTATCGTGATCGTCAGTCACGACATCCACCACTTTGTCGTGAACTCGACCGACCGGATCGAGGTCATGCGACTTGGCGCGAATGCGGCGAGCTTTCGCTCTAAAGATGTGACCGGCGAAATGGTTGTCAATGCGATGGTCGGTGGCAATGAAGGGGTCAATCTTGCCGGCTGACTAGAATCTTTTCCATGTTCGAGGATTGAAAACTATGGCTTCTATGGCATCCGTCTCCACAACCGCCGTGCCGAAGCGGCGCACATTCGGAGAGCTTCTCAACAGCGATCTGAGGGCCCTGCCGGTGGTAATCGCGCTGATCGCACTATGGGCCTTCTTCGCCGTTCAAAGCGACATCTTCCTCACGCCACGAAATCTGTCAAACTTGCTTCAGCAATCGACCGTCGTGGGTGTGATGGCGCTCGGCTTGATGTTTGTGCTTCTGGTCAAGGAAATTGATCTTTCGATCGCAGCAATACACGGCGTCACCGCGGTCTTCAGTGCCAAGCTGATTGTCGATTATGGATTTTCACCTTGGCTGGCGCTTCCTATTGCCATATTGATCGGAGGTGCGATCGGGTCCTGTTCTGCACGGTGGGTGAACTGGGTTGGGGTGCCGTCATTCGTTGTGACCCTGGGGTTGGGACTTGCACTCAACGGTATCCAGTTACTTTTACTTCCTGCCACCGCCCGCTATGGCCTGTTAGGAACCGGTATGGAATATATAGCGCAGACCACCATCTCTGGCGCCAGTGCCTGGATCACGTGGGCGGTTGGCCTTGCGCTGTTTGCAGGCCTGATTTCTTCTGGTGTCGCCCGGCGGAGGCGCGCAGGTCTCGAAGTGTCGACTCTTCAGAGCGTGGTGATACCCCTCGTCGGAGCCGGCTTCCTGGGAGCACTTGTCGTACTGGTCCTCAACGCCAGTCAAGGCATCCCATTGCCCGTTCTTATCTTCGTTGTTCTCCTCGGCATCGGCGGCTACGTCCTGAACGAAACCCAATTCGGTCTTTATCTTTATGCCGTCGGAAACAATGACGAAGCGGCGCGACGAGCTGGTATCAAGGTGCCGCTCATCCGCATGGCTGCCTTTGCGATTGCAGGGGGCGTTGCAGCAATTGCAGGCATCAT
>NZ_JBBNAN010000374.1:0-19917 GCF_037994405.1 Phyllobacterium sp. | reverse complement strand
GCATCGCAGCTCGCAACCGTCAACAAGATCATAAGAGGTGAGGGAAAGCCCGGTGAAACCGCTACAGCTAAGAACGGGGAAGTTGTTTACACCGTTCTAGAAGGTGGCACCGTTGAAATCAGGAATTTACGTTACAACACGTTGCAACGGTTCAATACAATAAAGTCGAACGATAACAACAGGTCAAAATAACAACGCTTATATTTGCCATTGTTCGCAACATGGCTTGCTTACGCGGATTATGCTGTCTAAGGGGTGCGTCCACAGGAAGCTACGCAGGTTCAGCCAACCGGCGCACAAGAACACCAAAAGCGACAGGCCCAAAACCGGAACCCATCGGATCTTTTCTAACCTTTGGAATGCCATCTGATTGTCCAAGAATCTCGCCGTCATTGCGATTGGCTGCGAGACATATCTGCAAGCAAAACGAAAAACCTGAGGATTGCCGTATTTTTCAAATGGGCTGTCGGTGCCCACCAAGGGCCCAACGGCGCCGCACTTTCTCGACGAGCACTTGTCGGGTGAAATTGAGCGCGCAACACAGGGCAACACCGTTAAACGCCTAGGGTGTACCGTTCTGTGCTTTTTGCATAATGTCTCGTCTGGAACCGCTCGCAGAGTCTGCCGTTCGAATCCCTCACATCAGGATTTTTGTCAATGGTTCATTCAGGTGGCATCGAGTTCTCCTTCGTAGTCGGATCCACGGTCTTCTCTATTCGGCGTGTTGAGGTCAAGCACTCTTTCTGGCCATCCGTTTTCCGGTATTTGATGTCTTTCGCAGGTTCTTGCTTCTCTTCGGGGTCAACCGATTGGTCCCCCCAGTATGGGATCAGGAGAATGGGGAGGAACAATCTGAGCCGCGTCCTTCCTGTTTTTCCATGAGGAACAAGACCTTGGGCGAACTCTCCCCATCCATCGTCCTGCGAAGGACATCCTTCCACCGGATGGTGGATCTGGGTACCTCCTATTGAACCGTTTTGTATTGGACCGACCGCCCTCAGGCCGCCGCCGGTAAATTTTCCCTTGTCCAGTAAAATTCCGTTCCATCGCACCACATGCGATGCATGATAACAGCAAGCCGCCGTGCCAAGGCGACGATGGCCTTCTGCCTGCCGCGACGCTTGGCGATATTCATCGCCCATGCTTTCAGCCACGACCATTTTTTGCTGAGCGTCAGCAAGACTTGCGCTGCTTCGTAGAGCAGGCTGCGCATCATATCGTCGCCACAACAGGATATTCGCCCCACCCGTTTGCTTTCGCCAGATTCGTTGAGCTTCGGCGTCAAACCAAGCACAGGACCCACCGCCTTTGAGTGCGTAAACCGCTCGGGAATATCGATTGTTGCCGTGTAGGCTAGAGCGACGACGGGTCCAACGCCGGGGATCGTCATCAACAGGCGGCAGATTGCATCATCGCGGACCAAATCCAAAACCTTCTTGTGCAGCTTGGTGAACTCTTCGCGTAGCAGTTTGCGAGCCGCGAGCAAGGACTGTATGATTTCGCCAAGACCGGGCCTGTCTTCCACCAATTCCTCAATCCGCTCCTCGAATTTGACCGCGCCGACCAAGCCAACCTTCAGTCCGAAATTGCGCAACAATCCGCGAATGTCGTTCTCGATGGCAATCGCCTTCTCCTGCAAAAGCTTGCGTGCGGTTAGCAAGGCCCGACGCTTCTGGCTGGCCAACGTCTTCACATGCACCGGCCGATAGAGATTGACCCGCATCATCTGGGCAATCCCGCGTGCATCATTGCGATCCGTCTTGTTCGGCTGCGCTTTCAGGAACGCCTTGGTGTGTCTGGTCTCGATGCAGGTCACCGGCAGCCCTGCCTTGGCGAGACCCTCGTACAGCCATTGCGACAAAGGACCCGCTTCAAGGCCGATCCGCTCAAAATTCCAGGCGGGGTCTTTCAGCACTGCTATCAGGTCATCAGGATGGCTGACGGCCTTTACTTCGCGGCAGATCTTGCCTGTTTCATCAAGAATGCAGATCGCTGTCTCTTTCACCGATATGTCCAGGCCGCTATAGTGTTTCATGCTGCGCTTCTCCTTCGATGCTTGAGGCTGTTTCATTGCAGACCTCGTTTACCATCAGCCAGAAGCGCAGCACCACAACCCATAATGATCGAAGATGAGGCGTAAAGCCGATATCCCATCTGAGCCCTAACTCATGACGCGGCTCGGCCTGAGCCTGATCAACCTCACATCCGGTCGCCGCGCGAAGCGCCTGACATCGCCGACTTCGACCACAAAGGTGACCGCTGTCATGAACGCGACGCCGCGCATCGCTTGCTAGGCGGCGACAACCGGCGCCAGCTATGCGGAACTCACTCCCGGCCCGGCCAATATTGAAGCCATCGCGAAGATTGCCAAGGCGATGCATCCGGAAGCATTTTAAGCGGTTATCTCCCCCCTTGTGGGGGAGAGATGACCGGCACCTGACGCCATTACGTTGCGAGAGTCCCTTCCCCATGAGTCCTGCTCAAATTAACCGACACATAATGCTCGCTACAAGTATGATGCTTGTCATCGCCCTCACCATCTCCTCCATTGCCTATGGTTCGACAATCATTCCCCTGAGCGACGTTTTGAATGCCCTCGGCCATGCTGCTTTCCTCAGCGACCTGACAACCACCGGGCCAATCGAACGCACCATCATCGACCAGCGCCTTCCGCGTGTCGCGCTGGCCATCTGCGTCGGTGCCGGGCTCGGCATCATCGGCGCGATGCTGCAGACGGTGACGCGCAATGATCTCGCTGACCCCTTCCTGTTCGGACTCTCCTCTGGCGCTGCGGCTGGCGCCGTCTCGGTTATCAGCATTTTCGGCGATCGCTTCGGCATCTGGACCCTGCCTGTCGCTGCGTTCAGCGGCGGCATGCTCGCCGCCGTCATCGTATTGTTGCTGGTGCGCCGCGTGCAGGGACAGGGACCGGAGCGCCTGATCCTTGCCGGCCTCGCCGTCTCGTTCCTGTTTGCCGCGCTCACCAACTACATGGTTTTTTCCGGCGACCAGCGCGCTGCTCATTCTGTGCTGTTCTGGACGTTGGGCGGTCTTGGCCTGGCGCGCTGGGATAATCTGCCGCTGGCACTGCTCGGCCTTGGCGCCATCCTCGTCTATGCCCTCTATAACCACCGCAATCTTGATGCGTTTCTCGCCGGGGAGAACACGGCGGAAAGCCTCGGCGTGCGCGTCACGCGCACCCGCAACACGGTGTTCATCGTCTGCGCATTCTCAACCGCGATCTTCGTTTCGGTTGCCGGCGTGATCGGATTTGTCGGCCTGATGATCCCGCATATCGCCCGCCGCTTCGCCGGCCAGCTGCATGCCGGTCTCATTGTCACCTGCGCGTTGCTCGGTGCGATGCTGGTCCTCCTCAGCGACCTTGCCGCGCGGCTGCTGCTTGCACCTCAGGAACTGCCGATCGGGATTGTCACGAGCTCCGTCGGCGCGTTCTTCGTGGTGACGACATTGCTGCGCAAGCGGCCGGGTTAGCGTCTAGAGCTTCCCGCGCGCAACGAAATTCGGGTTGGCGAAATCGGCATCGTCGGCCTGGTTGCGGCGGCCATAGGTGAGCGGCTTGCCATCGAGTGTTAGCGTTATCCCGCCAGCAGCGCGCAGCACGGCATCGCCTGCGGCGGTATCCCACTCCATCGTGCGGCCAAAGCGTGGATAGATATCCGCCTCTCCCCGTGCCAGCAGGCCAAATTTGATGGACGAACCGACCGACACACAGTCTGCAATCGGGAAATCCTTGAGATAGTCGTCGGTCTCCGGCGTCCGGTGCGACCGGCTCGCAACGGCAATCATCTGTTCCGGCGCCATACGACACGAGATCGCCTTGCGCGAAACAGTATTCCCGTCGCGATCGAGGGTCACTTCCTCAGCGCCGTCTGGTCCGCCGGTGAACAGCCATCCGCGCGCCGGCGCATAGACGATGCCAAGCACCGGAGTGCCATTCTCGATCAAGGCGATATTGACCGTGAAATCGCCATTGCGATTGACGAATTCCCGGGTCCCGTCAAGCGGATCGACCAGACAGAAGCGGTTCCCAAGATCGCCAGGCACATGGCCGCCGGATATTTCCTCTTCCGCAACGACCGGAATATCGGGGGTTGCACGGCGCAGCGCTGCAAGAATGATGGCTTCGGCTGCATGGTCCGCGGCGGTAACCGGCGACTTGTCGTCTTTCAACGCAACGTCGCAGCCTTCCTCGTAGATGCGCAGGATTTCCTGGCCGGCAGCAATCGCCGTCTCTTCAAAGATGGAGAGAAGGAAGATGTAACTAAATTGCGAAAATACTGTCACGGGATTTCCAGTTTGTGGCGCTGTTTATCTCCCCCTTGTGGGGGAGAAAGGATTTTCTTGGGTTTAGCCCTCGCTAAATCCTTAGAAAATCCAAGGGAGGGGATACTTCAAGCTGTCAAAGCCCCTCTCTTGCGATTTCTGGCACTTAGCAAGAGCTTCGCTTTCTCTCCCGCAAGGTGAGAGATAATTGGCGCTAGATCGACCACGAGCTCTGATCGTAGTTGAAGATAATCCCGTGCTCAGTGAGCAGCTTTTCGACCTCCGAGGCAAGCTCTTCCGTCGTCCGGCCAACAGTCTTAAGATGAAGTTCCGGGTTTTCCGGTGGTTCGTAGGGCGAATCCACGCCGGTGAAATTCTTGATCTCGCCACGCAAAGCCTTGGCGTAGAGTCCCTTCGGATCGCGCCGTGCGCATTCCTCGAACGGCGTGTCGACGAAGATTTCCATGAATTCGCCATCGCTCAGCAATTCGCGCACCATGCGGCGCTCGGTGATAAAGGGCGAAATGAACGACACCAGCACGATCAGGCCGGCGTCCACCATCAGCTTTGCCACCTCGCCGACCCGGCGGATATTTTCGACGCGATCTTCTTCGGTGAAGCCGAGATCACGATTGAGACCATGGCGAACATTGTCGCCGTCGAGGATGTAGGTGTGCTTGCCAAGCGCTGAAAGCCGCTTCTCGACCAGATTAGCCACCGTCGACTTGCCCGATCCCGAAAGCCCGGTGAACCACAGCACCGCCGGCTTCTGATCTTTCTGCGCTGCCCGCGAAGCCTTGTCGACGTCAAGCGCCTGCCAGTGCACATTGGACGCACGGCGCAGGGCAAAGTCGATCATCCCGGCGCCGACCGTCGCGTTGGTCAGGCGATCGATCAGGATGAACGACCCTGTCGAACGGTTCGACTTGTAGGGATCAAATGCCAGGGGTTCCTGCGTCGAAACATTGACGACGCCGACTTCATTCAGGTCAAGCGACTTGGCTGCAACCTCAGCGAAACTGTTGATATCGACTCGATATTTGAGATCGGTAACCGTCGCGGTGACCTGGTCGGTTTCCGTGCGCAGGATATAGGAACGGCCCGGGATCAGCGCATGTTCGGCAAACCACACCAGATGGGCGGCGAACTGGTCTGCCACCTCCGGCCGTGCATCCGGTGCCACCAGCATATTGCCGCGCGAGACCTCGATCTCGTCCTCCAGGACGATCGTGACCGCCTGTCCCTCGCTGGCTTTTTCGAGATCACCGTCCCAGGTGACGATACGCTTTACGCGAGAGGATTTGCCGGATTTGGCGACAACGACCTCGTCTCCAGGCGCAACCGTTCCTGACGCGATGGTACCGGAGAAACCGCGGAAATCGAGATTGGGCCGGTTGACGAACTGGACCGGGAAACGGAATGGACGCGCGGAATCCGCGCTATCCAGCGGCAGGTTTTCCAGATGCTGCAACAGCGCCGGCCCCTTGTACCAGGGAAGGTTGGCGGATGGCGCGATGACATTGTCGCCAAAGCGCGCCGATAGCGGGATTGCCTGTATTGTATTGAATCCGAGTTTGCCCGCAAACGCCTGATAATCCGCAACAATCTTGTCGAAGACATCCTGCGAATAATCCACCAGATCGATCTTGTTTACCGCCAGGACGATATTGCGAATGCCAAGCAGCGAGGCGATGAAACTATGCCGCCTCGTCTGGCGCAAGACACCCTGCCGCGCATCGACGAGAACAATCGCCAGGTCCGCAGTGGATGCACCCGTCGCCATATTGCGGGTATATTGTTCGTGGCCGGGCGTATCGGCAACGATGAACTTGCGCTTCGGTGTGGAGAAGAAGCGATAGGCGACATCGATGGTGATGCCCTGTTCACGCTCGGCTTCAAGCCCATCGACCAGCAGCGCGAAATCGATATCCTCGCCATTGGTGCCGTGCTTGCGGCTGTCATTGGTGAGCGCCGCCAGTTGATCCTCGAAGATCAGCTTGGTGTCATAGAGAAGGCGGCCGATCAGCGTGGACTTGCCGTCATCGACAGAACCGCAGGTGAGAAACCGCAGCAGCGACTTCTTTTCCTGTTCAACCATATAGGCATTGATTTCTTCGGCAGCGGCATCTGCGGCCGAAAGCTCGATCCGGGCTAGTTTTGACATCAGAAATAGCCCTCGCGCTTCTTCTTTTCCATGGAGCCCGCTTCATCCTTGTCAATCATGCGGCCCTGCCGCTCGGAGGTGCGCGCAACCAGCATTTCGCTGACGATTTCAGGCAGTGTTGCTGCGTTGGATTCCACGGCGCCAGTCAGCGGATAGCAGCCGAGCGTGCGGAAGCGTACCATCTTGTCCTGCAGCACTTCGCCCGGCAAAAGCTTCATCCGCTCATCATCGCGCATGATCAGCATGCCGTCGCGCTCGACCACCGGCCGCTTGGCTGCGAAATACAGCGGAACGATCGGAATGTCCTCCTGCATGATGTATTGCCAGATATCGAGTTCGGTCCAGTTGGAGATCGGAAAAACGCGGATCGATTCGCCCTTGGCGACGCGGGTGTTGTAGATCTTCCACATTTCCGGCCGCTGGTTTTTCGGGTCCCACGAATGCTGTGCGTTGCGGAACGAGAATATCCGCTCCTTGGCACGGGACTTTTCCTCGTCGCGCCGCGCGCCACCGAAGGCCGCGTCAAAACCGTATTTGTCGAGCGCCTGCCGGAGCGCAACCGTCTTCATGATGTGGGTGTGCGTGTTGGAACCATGTTCGAACGGGCCAATGCCCTGCTCGATGCCTTCCTGATTGCTGTGGACGAGAAGATCGAAGCCGAGGCGTTTCGCTTCTGAATCACGAAACGTGATCATCTCCTTGAATTTCCACTTGCTATCAACATGCAGAAAGGGAAATGGCGGCTTGGCCGGATAAAACGCCTTCATCGCCAGATGCAACATGACGGATGAATCCTTGCCGATGGAATAGAGCATCACCGGATTGGTGAATGTCGCCGCCACCTCACGGAAAATATGAATTGCTTCGGCTTCAAGACGCTGGAGATGCGTCAGGTTCTTGGTCATGAAAATCACTATCCACTCTGTCGCGTGACGTCAGCCAAGCAACGAACATCGATCCAAATTTTCGGCGTCATTCAAACTGCCGGTACTTGGCGCAAACATAGTGGAAGGGGGAGAATTAAGAAAAGGATGGTTTCACAAGGCGAGCGAAAT
The DNA here is from genome assembly GCF_037994405.1 of Phyllobacterium sp. Classification (GTDB taxonomy): domain Bacteria; phylum Pseudomonadota; class Alphaproteobacteria; order Rhizobiales; family Rhizobiaceae; genus Phyllobacterium. The sequence continues at coordinate 12,414 of NZ_JBBNAN010000374.1, read as the reverse complement.
CCACGCCAATTTATTGCCGCGAAAGACAAAATATCAGAACACTATTCCATTGAGCGACTGAGCCGGAGTCCGGCTTTTTTAAAATCTTCGATCGGTGGAAAAATGATCCTCCTGTCATCACTACCTGATTAGTAGAGATTAACAGGATCAACTGCCTTGTCAACGGCCGCCATCTGGCACAAACAACAGCCGCGCCTGAGGCTTTGAGACACAAGTTTCGCGATGCTGGCCTTCAGGGCCTATGCCAGTGTTGAAGTGGATAAAATGAGCGTTATTGCTCAAGTCCTTGTACGCGATAACCACTTCGAATTCTTCAATCGGAAACAAACGAAGCCCTGTCGCCTCAGTCATACGCCTTTGATCATATTCCGTGATGTGGCACCAAGCTTCGCCATTTCTTCAGCTGGCTGTCACCAATCCAACGATATTCAGCGCGGCCAGACTTCCGGCGACGATCCCGACAATACGGTCAAGACTATTCATTCCACAGTTCTATTACCGCTCAAGGCGCGTCATGAATGCGTTGAACTCCTCGGCCGTCGCGTAGGACTTCTGGGTACCCTCGCGCGTGATCGAATCGCCGGCGTAAAGCGCAGCTTTTCTGAGCGAAGCTTCGAGTTCGCCGCTTTCGACATAGTAGCGTGCGAAGCTGCCGATGAAAGCATCGCCTGCCCCGGTCGTGTCTTTCGGCTTGACCTGGAGCGGCTCGATGAGCGTCGACGCATGCGCAGTAATCAGCCGCGCACCGCGCGAGCCCATGGTGACGATGACAGTACGAATGCCCTTGTCGATCAGAGAGCGCGCTGCGTTTTCGATTTCCGCGTCGGTGCCGGTCGGCATACCGGTCAAAAGGGCAAGTTCCGTTTCGTTGGGAACGAGGAAGGTCGCCTTGACCACCTGTTTTGGATCGAGATCGGGTGCGGCGGGCGCGGGATTGAGGACCGTCGCGATGCCATGGCGATCGGCGAAGGCGATCGTGTAGTAGACTGTCTCGAGCGGCACTTCCAACTGCATCAGGATTAGATCGCAGCGCTTCAGGTCTTCGGCGGCCGCATCGATATCGGCAGGCTTCAAATCGTTGTTGGCGCCCTTGATGATGAGGATTGAGTTCTCGCCGCTCTCATCGACAAAGATGGGAGCAACGCCGCTCGACTTGCCCGCCACTGTGCCGACATGGGAAACATCGATGCCATTGCTCTTGAGATTGTTGATCGTGCTTTGACCGAAGACATCCTCGCCAACTTTCGTGACCATCATCACTTCGGCGCCAAGCCTCGCGGCAGCCACCGCCTGATTGGCGCCCTTGCCGCCAAAACCCATGGAGAATGATGGCGCTTCCAGCGTTTCGCCTGGCGCAGGCATCCGGATGATCGATGTGACGAGATCGGTCATGTTGCTGCCGACGACGGCGATACGGTGTGCCATGCTGGTTATCCTCCTCAGAACTTTGGGGAATGATCTATATCAATGATTTTCGAGAAAGGAATGCCTGCTGCGCCACATCGCTGTGGGAATGCATTCACGGTGAGGTCGTAAAAGAAAGAGATCGTGGCTGGGGCGGGAGGGTTCGAACCTCCGAATGGCGGTACCAAAAACCGCTGCCTTACCACTTGGCTACGCCCCAACATGTCCGCGCTGATTTGAACAATCCGCGAGACAGCGCGGCCTTATAACCTCTGGTTCCAGCTTGCGCAATGCGAATGATCGGCCAGTTTGTCGCTCTTCACAATTGTTTCCGCATTATTTTCATGACAAGGGTGAGCGCGTTTCACCTCGAGGATATTCACGCTTGACTGCGATCATTGCCCCTTTTCTTGCCGCTGCCGTTGCAAGTGTCGTGCTGCTGGCGATCATCATTCGCGTGCTCCCCGCAAATTTTCTTGGTGCGGCGGTTACGGAACGTTCCAATCACACCCAGGCGGCGCGGCAGCTTGGCGGCCTCGCCATCGTGCCGGCGATCATCGCATCGCTCTGGATCTTCGGACTGGAAAGCGGCCTGAACCTGCAGTTCCTCGCTGCCATGGCCATTGCAACCCTCGTTCTGTGGGTTACCGGCTTCCTCGACGACCGCCATCACCTGCCGGAAAGCATCCGGCTGGTGTCACAGCTCCTCGCATCCGCTATTGCGATCTATGGCCTTGGCCCGGATTTCCGCCTGCTGCCGGAACTGCTGCCGTTCTTTCTGGAGCGCGGCCTTCTCGTTCTGGCTCTCGTCTACTTCATCAATCTGACGAACTTCATGGACGGGCTCGACCTGATGGTGGTCTCCGGCTTGGGCATACCTCTGGCATTGCTGGCAGGTTTTTCGGCGTTCGGGCTGGCGGCAATTGGCACAGGCAGTCTTGCCGCTTCGATTGCTGGCGGCCTTGCAGGTTTTGCCGTCTTCAACCGGCCAAAAGCGCTGGTCTTCCTCGGCGATTCGGGAAGCCTGCCTATGGGCTTGTTGAGCGGCCTGGCCTTCTTCCTCGCAGCCCGTGACACGTCCGTCTGGACAGGGCTAATTCTGCCGCTGTTTTTCATCGCCGATGCCACATCGACGCTCCTGATGCGACTGGCTGCGGGCGAGAACATTTTGGCAGCCCACTCCAAACATGCCTACCAGATTGCCAGGCGCTCCGGCTGGTCTGTCTGGCAGGTGGTCCTCAGCGTCGGCGCGCTCAATCTTGTTCTCGGAGCCTGTGCGGTTGCGTCAGCGCAGCATGGCCTGCCTCGCATGGTCGGCATGCCGGTTGCAGTGATTGCAGCCACGCTTCTCCTCTACCGTTTCCGCAGCAAGAATTCTTAGCCTGTATTGCTCAGAGCCGGCGCAACAACGCGACTAGATAGAGCTTCGCCTGTCCCCAGGTCGTTTGCCGGTAGACGCCGGACTTGCGCAGATAATAGAGCCGCTTGATGAAATTGTCTGACCGCACCTTCCAGTAGAGGTCGCAAATCTCCTGCGCTTCTTCTGTAAGCAGATCGCTGTTTCGGATCAATGCTTGCATGTTAAGATCGGCTGGTCCGGCAAAGCGATCAGCGACAAGTTGCTTCACGTAGGCAGTCCTCGCCCACCAGCCACCTCCGCCGTCCAGTTGGCGTTGACGCACAAGCGCCAGTGAATCGTGATGAACAACCCCGCCTGCACCTGTGACGATCAGATAGAGCCACCAGTCGTGGCTCGAGAATTCGGCTTTCTGGCAGGATTGTACCAGAAGATCATGCGCCATCCTGTTGTAAAGCATCGTATTTCCGGTCGCGATATTCTCCACAAGAGCATTGCGGAAATCCGGATCGCTGCTGGATTCTTGTGAGGACCCCACCACGGCCCCGTCTTGCCCGATCGTGATAGTCCGCGAGCAAAATACCGACGGTACCGCAAAGGCGTTCTGTTCGATCCAGCGAACCGAGGCGGCGATCTTGTCCGCCTCCCACAGGTCGTTCTGGTCAGCAAAGGCGAAATAATCGGCCTGGATGTTGGGATTGACGATCAGCGACCGGAAATTGGCGGCCCTGCCTTGTCTTGGACCTCGCAGGGTATGTATCCGCCCTTTTGTCCAGCGTTGGGTCCAGTCGCTGAGGATCGAGACCGTCGCGTCGGTCGATCCGCCGTCGGACACCCATAGATCGATATCGGGATAGGTCTGCGCAGCGATGGATGACAGTTGATCATCCAGGAACGCCGCGCCATTGCAAGTCGCCATAAGGACGGCCACCCTTCCCGATGATGGTGTGCGTTTCAACAATACTCAACCTTGGTTTGTATCTAGCTCAGCGCCGCCCGCTTGTGCACATCAAAATGGCCAAGATTGAGATCACGCCACCAAATTTAACGCAAATCCTTACGCGCTCGCGCAGTCGAAGAGGAGCTTGCGAACCGCGTCTGTGTCGCGCTGGTCGATCAAACGGCGCAATTCGGCGACTGCTTCGGGCAAATGATCCACGGAATTGACACTGCGCTTGGCCCGGAGAATCTTCGAATGGCTCGTCGGGGAAACGCCCGTCGGATCGTAGAACAATTCCTCGTGCAACTTTTCACCTTCGCGTATGCCAACCGTCACGATTTCAATATCACCGTCCGGATTGCTGCTGTCCTTGACCGAGAGCCCAGCCAGCAGAATCATGTTCTCTGCCAGATCGCGAATGCGAACCGCCTCGCCCATTTCGAGCAACAGAATGTCGCCTCCTCCAGACAGCGCGCCGGCCTGAATGATCAGTTCCGCCGCCTCGCGCACCGACATGAAATAGCGTGTCATGTCGTCGTGTGTAACGGTGAGCGGACCGCCATGCGCGATCTGCTCACGGAACAGTGGCACGACCGAACCGCTCGATCCGATGACATTGCCGAAGCGAACCGACGCAAAGATCTGACCGGTGCCATTCTTGCTCGCCAGATTGCCGTGATAGCGCACGATGAGTTCCGCCCAGCGCTTTGTCGCACCCATGACATTCGATGGCCGGACTGCCTTGTCGGACGAAATGAGAACAAAGTTGCGAACACCGGCTTCACGCGACATCCCGGCCAGAATGTCGGTGCCGATCACATTGTTACGGGCGCCCTCGACGACGTTTTCTTCGACGAGCGGAACGTGTTTGTAAGCCGCACAATGATAAACATTTTCCACCTTGTGAGCGTCAAGGACAGACCTGATCAATGGAGCATCGCTGATGGAGCCAAGAACAGGTACGATCTGGCAATCACTGATCGATGTCAGTTCGCGGTGGAGCTGATAGATGCTGTGCTCGTTGACATCAAAGATCACCAGCTTCGCCGGCGCGAGTTTGACGATGGTGCGGCACAGCTCCGAGCCGATCGAACCACCAGCCCCGGTGACGAGAATGACACGGTTCTCGACGGTCTTGTCGAGCAATGTCGGGTCCGCAGGTACCGGCGAGCGGCCAAGCAGGTCGTCGATATCGATATCGCGCAGATGGCTGACGAGGTATTTGCCAGCGGTCAGGTCCGAGATCGCCGGCAGGATTCGCACCTTGACATCGAGGGATTTCAACCTCCCGATCAGCCGGCGGCGCTGGATGCCGCTCAAGGCAGACGTCGTCACGATCATCTCGTTGATACCGAAATTGTCGATCAGCGTCTCGAGCTGCGACGTCGGATAGACGCGGATGCCAAGAATATCCATGCCATGCAGGCTCTTGTCATCATCGACAAAGCCGGCAACGAAAACCTCGTTCTGACTCCTCAACGCATTGGCCAATTGCCGCCCGGCATCGCCTGCCCCGAATATGAGACATTGCCGCGCCATCAAATGCTCGCGCAGGGGGCTCCACAACAGCCACTTGGCAGCAAAACGGCTGCCGCAGATTAGTCCGATGCTCACGACCCAGTATAGAAACGGTATGGCGCGCGGCACGCCCGCAGCGCCGGTCATGAGCGTTAGGAATGCCAGGCAGACCCAGAGGATAACCGAGATCGTCACGGCCTGGATCATCGTCCAGATCGCCCTGTCAGGCAGGTAGCGGATAACCGATCGATACAGTCCGAAACGAATGAATACCGGCAAGCCGATCAGCGGCGCGGCAACCATCAAAAGCGCCTGCTCGCTGTTCGGGATGAAAAACGCACTGAATCTCAGCAGATAGCTGAACCAAACGGCGAATACCAACGCGATCAAGTCGAAAACGACAAGGATCAGTTGCTTATAACGACGCGGCATCATCGAGATGCTTTGCCGAAAATTTTCCAATTTCATTGATCCTCGGTGTTCGGAATAAACGCCAGACCAGTAGCATAGGGTAATCAAAATGCAATGCTCGTTTGGTGATCAATCACGACGTGCTTGGAAATCAACAGGAAACTCGATATATCGTGGACCGTAGAGAGGAGCAGGCTTGCGCCCGCCCCTCCATCCTTACCTCATGAAATAGACCCCGAGCAAGACTTGCCAGCTGGTCCGGGTTCTTTTCAGTCCATTAGGGTGAAGATATCAAAAGGTCTCTCAGCTCCCCCGATAGGTCGAGTACGACCACGGTGTCACCAGCAGCGGCACATGGTAGTTAGCCTCGACGTCCGAGATGGCAAAGCGGATGGGAACCTCGTCGAGAAAGGCCGGCGTGTCCAAAACAACCATCTTGTGTTTGAAATAATCCTCGACAAAGAAGATCAGCTCGTAACGGCCGACTTTCATTTCGTCGGATGACAACAAAGGTTTATCGGTACGGCCGTCAGCATTTGTGACGACCGTCTTGAGCAATTCACGATCGCCTTCGCCGATCCGATACAGCGTCAATGCCATGCCCGCTGCGGGGCTGCCTGCGGCCGTATCGAGCACATGTGTGGATAACTTTCCCATCAAATCCCCTCAGGCAATTAAATCTTGAAGGCGAAAACGTGCAATGAGCGCAATCTGACGCAACGCTTCGGCGACTTCCTCCCCGGCATTGTGGTCCAGGCGCCGGCGGAACGCCGCCATGATCGAATGCTTGTCGTGGCCACGTACCGCAAGGATAAACGGGAAACCGAAACGGCTCTGATAGGCATTGTTCAACCGGTGGAATTCCTCGAATTCACTGTCAGTCAGCCGATCGAGGCCCGCGCCCTTCTGTTCACTGGTGGATTCTGCCGTGAGACTGCCCTGCCGTGCTGCCTTTCCGGCCAGATCCGGGTGGGCGCGAATGAGTCCGAGCTGGGCGACCTGCCCCGCCTTCTCCACGGCAACCACCATCGCTTCATGCAGGCGTTCGACGCTGGAAAACGGCCGCATCTCCGCCACTGCTTCAGGGACCCATGGCGAGTGCTCAAAAATGCCGCCCAGCGCCGCGACAAAGTCCTCCGTGCCTGAATTGTTCAACTGCTCAAGCGTCATTTGCGTGCCCTCTCGCTCTGTATCGAGCGCAGGACATTTTCCGGTGTCGCCGGCGAATCCAGCTGCGGTACACCGCCCCGGATCGAAGCGATGGCGTCACGAATAGCGAGCCAGATCGATATACCCAGCATTAACGGCGGTTCGCCGATTGCCTTGGAACGGAACACGGTCTCTTCCCGGTTCGGCATGTTGTCGAGGATGCGCACATTGAATTGCGGCGGCACGTCACGAGATCCCGGTATCTTGTAGGTCGACGGACCGACGGTGCACAGGCGTCCCGCCTTGTCCCACCAGAGTTCCTCGCAAGTCACCCAGCCCATGCCCTGCACGAACGCCCCTTCGATCTGGCCAAGATCGATAGCCGGATTGAGCGGCGAACCGACATCCTGCAGAATATCGGCGCGCAGGCAGCGTGTTTCTCCGGTGAGTGTGTCGACGGCAACTTCCGCCACCGCAGCGCCATAGCTGAAATAAAAGAAGGGCCGGCCCTTCATCGTCTTGCCGTCCCAATGGATCTTTGGCGTCGCATAATGCCCGGCTTCCGAAAGCTGAACCCGCTTGGCCCAGGCCATTTTCGCCAACTCGCCAAACGAGATTGACTCATTTCCGGCGTGGACACGCCCTTCGCGGTAAACGATCACATCCTCTTCGACGTCGAAATGCTCGGCGGCCACCCTCGTCATGCGCGCCTTGATCGCCGTCGCCGCCTTGAAGGCGGCCATGCCGTTGAGGTCAGAGCCGGTAGAGGCAGCCGTCGCGCTGGTGTTCGGCACCTTGCCCGTCGCGGTTGAAGAAATTCGCACCATGTCGAGGTCGACCTGAAACACCTCGGCAACAACCTGAGCGACCTTGACGAAAAGGCCCTGCCCCATCTCCGTACCGCCATGGTTGAGGAAGATCGACCCGTCCAGATAGACATGCACCAGCGCGCCAGCCTGATTGAGTGAGGTTAGATTGAACGATATGCCGAACTTGACCGGCATCATTGCCAAACCGCGCCGGATCACCGGATTTTCCGCATTGTGCGCATCGATTTCGGCGCGGCGGCGCTTCCAGTCAGCGGATGCCATGACCGCCTCGGTCACTTCGACAAGGCGGTTATCCTCAACCTGCTGGCCGTAAGGCGTCATGTCGCCGGTGTCCTCGCCATAATAGTTGATGGCGCGGACATTGTTGGGGTCGAGCTTCAGCTCGCGGGCAATGGTATCGACGATGGATTCGATGGTTATGATGCCTTGCGGCCCGCCAAAGCCTCGAAACGCGGTGTTGGATACGGTGTTGGTCTTGCAGGCATGGCCAATGAATCGCGCATGCGGAATATAATAGGAATTGTCCGTGTGGGTCAGCGTGCGGGTGATGACAGGTCCAGTCAGGTCCGGCAGATTACCCGCCCGCGCCAGATATTCGACATCGAGGCCGAGAATGCGGCCCCTATTGTCCACCCCGACCTTCCAGTTGGCGACATAATCGTGACGCTTGCCAGTACCTGCCATGTCATCACGGCGTTTCAACCGCAACTTGCACGGCTTGCCGGTCTTGGCAGCCACGAGCGCCGCGGCGCCGGCGATGATGGTCGGCTGGCTTTCCTTGCCCCCGAACCCGCCGCCCATGCGCCGCACCTGGCATTCAACTGCATTCGCGTGGAGGCCGAGGATACCCGCCACATGGTGCTGCACCTCGGTTGGATGCTGCGTTGAGGAATAAACCAGCATTTCGCCGTTCTCGCCTGGAACGGCATAGGCGATGTGGGTTTCCAGATAGAAATGGTCCTGGCCGCCCATATGCAGCTTGCCGGACAGGACGTGAGGGGCACTGGCCAGCGCGGTGTCGACATCCCCCTCGATCACTTCCTGCGGTGGCAGGACATAACTCCTGCGCCGATGCGCTTCCTCTACGTCAAGCACCGGTTCCAGCTGATCGATGTCCAGCTTGACGCGCTTTGCCGCGCGGTAGGCGGTTTCGAAATCCTGCGCAGCGACGACTGCGATCACCCGTCCCTCATGATCGACAATGTCTTCGGCAAACAGCGTTTCGCCATGGAGAATAGGCCCGACTTCATTGTGGCCGGGGACATCCTTCGCCGACCAGACGCCGGCAACGCCGTCCATCGCCAGCGCTTCGGATGCATCGAACCCCTTGAGCCTGCCATGCGCAACCGGCGACAGGACAAAGGCTGCGTGGAGCGTGCCCGGCAATTCCGGCATGTCGTCGATGTAGTTCGCCTCACCGGAGACGTGTCGGGCCGCGGAATCATGAGCAATGCCTTTACCGACAATGCTGCGATGGACGATCTTGGCATCAATATTCATAGCGAACTCCACTGTTCGTGGAATCGCTCAGACCCCGCCTTGCCCTCCCCATTGTGGGGAGGGAGGCTGCGCAGCAGCAGGGAGGGGTCTTTGGCAGTGCTCAAACGCCCAACTGCGTTGTTATTTCTATGTCGCGAGCAACACCCCTCCCCGTCGCTTCGCTCCGCCCCTCCCCACCAGGGGGAGGGTAAGAGGCGGCAACGTCGCAATGAACTCCGGACCGCGAAGCTTTCTGAGGGAATTGCGTCAATATTCATAGCGCCATCACCTCCACGACCTCGCCAGCCACATCGCGCCAGAAGCGTTCCGCCAGATTGGCTGCCACCGTCAACCGGTAATCGGCGCTGCCGCGCCAATCGGTCAAAGGCTTGAATTGCGCCGCGATGGCGGCAGAACAGGCGTCGATTGCCTTTCGGTCGAAGCCGCTTCCAACGAGAGTCTGTTCCGCCTGACCGGCCCGCTGCGGCGTTGCCGCCATGCCGCCAAAGGCAATACGGGCACTGCGGACCTGCCCCTCTTCACGGACAATGGAAAACGCCGCGCAGACCGTCGAGATATCCTGGTCGTATCGCTTGGATATCTTGTAGACGCGGAATTCCTGGCCCTCCCGCGGTTTAGGAATCGACACCGACGCGATCACTTCATCGGGGCGCAGTTCGGTCTTGCGGTAATCGAGGAAGAAGTCTTCGAGCGGCAGGAAACGATGACCGCTCAGCGAGGCAAGCTCGACCTCCGCGCCGAGCGCAATCAATGCAGGTGGACCATCGCCGATCGGGCTCGCCGTGCCGATATTGCCACCGATGGTTCCCATGGAGCGTATCTGCGTCGAGCCAAAGCGGCGGATGAGCGTGGCGAAGGACGGGTATAAGCCGGCGATCCGGTCCAGCACCTCTTCCCACGTGACGGCAGCGCCGAAACTCAAATGATTATCGGTCTCCCGGATCGCCCGCAGTTCGCTGACATGGGCGAGCGATATCACTTCGGCCCAGTCGGCGTGATAATCCGCAAGCGCGACGCCAAGATCGGTCCCGCCGCCGAGCAAGATCGCCTCGGGCTTCTCCTTGCGCAGTTGCAGGAGAACATTCAGCAATGCCGGCTGATGAAATGTCGAGCCGGTAGCCGAAATCGTAGCGTGCGGTTCGATCGTTTCAAACGCTGCCACCTGCGGCCCCGAAATCGTTGCGCCACCGGTGCCAATCACCTTGCGAGCGGCTTCGACGATGGGCCGGTAGCCGGTGCAGCGGCAGAGATTGCCCGCCAGCGCATCGTGGATGTCGTTGTCATTGGCTTCAGCATTGTTCGCCACCAGCCCCGCCAGCGAAATCACGATGCCCGGCGTGCAGAAGCCGCATTGCGACGAGCCGTTTTCCGCCATCGCCTCCTGCACCGGGTGCAGCTGTTCGCCCTTCAGACCCTCGACGGTGACGAGAGCGCGGCCATCGATCTGGCCCATGGCGAGAATACAACTATTGGCAGCATGATAATGGACGCTACCACCCTCATGGTGTGCTTCGTCGAACCATGGATCGCCGATCAGCACCGAACACGCACCGCAATCGCCCTCGGCGCAACCTTCTTTTGTACCAGTCAATCGCGGCGCGCTGCGCAGCCAGTCCAGCACTGTCATATCCGGACGAACGGAAACTTCTTGCGCCTGACCATTGAGAAAAAAGCGTATCGTTTGTGACATGATTGCCAGCTTCAACCGGCGACGTGCACCCGTCAAGGGAAAAGCACTGTTCGGTTCATTCAAACGGCAAGCTTTTCAATCCTGTAGACCACATCGTCAAAGAAAAACTCGTCGAGATTGTTGCCCTCGCCGCCGCGGTCGACCACCAGAAAATCCGACACTTGCTGAAGCGAGATCAGCGGGTGATGCCAGACGTTGCGGCCATAATTGACGCCCTGATTGCCCCGGCAAAGGAAGGCGACCGGTTGTCCTGGCCGTCCGCCTTGATCCCCTGCCACAACGACAACAAATGGCCGGTTCTGCAGCGGCATGAAAGCCTGGCTGCCGAGCGGATGGCGCTCCAGCATGCTGATATCGACAGGCGGCGCAAATGCCTTGCCCCGAAAGATATTGACGAGCACCCGCGCGCCCTCACCCGTCACATCGACATTGGCGAGATCGTGATAGCGTTCTGTCGTCCCGTTGTTGATCAGGCGCATTTCGGCGCCCTCGGTTTCGATCACATCGCCGAACGGCGCGAACGCCGCTTTCGTTAGCGGCCGGACTTCAAGAATGATCGTTACCATTGTGGGAGACCTTATGAAAAAATTCTGCGTGATGAGTGAGCTGGTACGGTTTTCGAGAACCGGAGCGCAGTGGACATTTTCGTCCATGAGCACCGAAGGCGTGGAAAGTCGCATCAGATGGCCATGGGGGTGGATTTGTCAAAGGTCTCGGTGGTGTTCATGCCAATGCCGGGCGATATCGATACGGCGCGTGATCCAGGCCTCTTCATGGTGCTGCACATAATCGAGGAACCGCTCCAGCGCAGCAGCACGCCCCGGGCGCCCGACCAACCGGCAATGCAGCCCGATCGACATCATCTTTGGCGTGCCCTCCTTGCCCTCGCGGTAGAGCACGTCGAACGTATCCTTAAGATAGGTGAAGAACTGATCGCCGGAATTAAATCCCTGCGGCGTCGCAAAGCGCATGTCATTGGCATCAAGCGTGTAAGGTACGATGAGATGCGGCCCCTTCGGACCGTCCACCCAATAGGGCAGTTCGTCGGCATAGCTGTCGGCGGAATAGACAAACCCGCCCTCCTCCATGACGATCTTCAGCGTATTGTCGGAAGGCTTGCCCTGATAAATGCCGAGCGGGCGCGAGCCGGTGATTTCCGTATGCAGTCGCACTGCCTCATGAATATGCTGGCGCTCAAGATCTTCCGGGAAATCCTTGTATTCGAGCCAGCGCAGACCATGGCTGGCGATCTCCCAATCTGCTTCCTTCATGGCGGCGACGGCTTCCGGATTGCGCGCCATGGCGAGCGTCACGCCATAGACAGTGACAGGTATCTTGCGGCTGGTGAACATGCGCCATAACCGCCAGAAACCGGCGCGCGACCCATATTCATAGATCGATTCCATGTTGAGATTGCGCTGGCCGGGCCAAGGCTGGGCCCCGACGATTTCCGACAGCAGACTTTCGGACGCGGGATCATTGTCGAGGATCGAGCTCTCGCCGCCCTCCTCGTAATTGACCACGAATTGCACGGCGATCTTCGCGCCGCCCGGCCATTTCGGATCGGGCGTATTGCGGCCGTAGCCTATCAGATTGCGGGGATAGTGAGACAAGG
>NZ_JBBNAN010000373.1:0-8184 GCF_037994405.1 Phyllobacterium sp. | reverse complement strand
GGCAACAACGTCTTGCCGTCAATCGAGCAGGCGCTCTCCTCGGATGCGCAAGGTCAGCTTGAGGATCTGAACACGGAATTCTTCGCCAACAAGGACATGACGATCGAGGATGCCCAAGCGCGCTTCGCCGAGATCATCAGCCAGGCCAAATAGAGCTGTCGCACTGCATTTAACGAATGCGCCCGCGCACTAGTGGGATCTAGCTCGACCGCCCGTTCCGCGCACGCAAGCGCTTCCTGGTTATCCGTTTTGGTATACTTCGAGATCAGCGCCTTGGCGCGGAGGACGAGGTCGTAGGCCTGCAACGCTATCGGGCTCATACGCTGCACGCGGTCGCGACCCACCGCCTCCACCCTGCCGCTATCCGTAGCAATTATCCGGCGCGCGATCCGGCGCGGCTGCACGCATGTACCGATTGAAGCGATGCGCCTGGCTGAGAATGGGGACAATCGATGAGAGACGACCGCAACTACTATTGATGGCCAAATGGAGCTTGACGCCCTACGCGATTGGCTCAGTGCCTACCGTGAAGATACGGTGTCGCTTGGCAGTTAAATGGGGCCTTCCTCAATCTGTGTGAAGCTGGCTTGATGGGCTGACGGGCAAGTTGTTATGCGCCCTTATGCAAAACAAAATCAGAATGGTCTCCCGGACCGAATGTGCGGGTTGTTGGCGCTGAACGCATCGCTGGCGGGTAGGTGATCTCCGCTGTTGGTCAGGGTTCCGGCTTGTGCCCTGAATGTAACAAGCGCTCAAAGCGCCGGCATGGGCGATGATTTGCGGCGGGAGCACGGTGACGTTTGTAGGTGACGGAACGCTGGCTCAGGCCATACCTGACGCTAAGTTTATGTGACGATACTCCTACGCAGCCTCCACGAGCCGGTGACGCTCATAGAGGAACTTCAGCACTGCCGATCGGCAGCGGATGTAGGTCGCATCAGACGCCAGCTCGATGCGCCGACGCGGACGAATGAGCGGGACATGCAGAATCTCTCCGATCCTAGCTGAAGGCCCGTTGGTCATCATGACGATACGATCAGAGAGGAGCACGGCCTCATCCACATCATGGGTGATCATCAGCACCGTATTGGCAAGTTCAGCGTGAATCTGCATTACCTGATCCTGAAGATGCGCCCGCGTCAGCGCGTCAAGTGCCCCGAACGGTTCATCGAGCAACAGAACTTTCGGCTCCATCGCCAATGCCCGCGCAATGCCGACGCGCTGCTTCATGCCGCCGGAGACTTCCGATGGGTGCTTGTCCTTGGCGTGGACCATCTGTACCAATTCGAGATTGCGCATGGTCCACTCATGACGCTCTGCCCGACTTTTTGTCGCCGAGAATACCTTGTCGACAGCCAGCTTGACGTTTTCGTAGACCGTCAGCCAAGGCAGCAAGGAATGGTTCTGAAACACGACTGCCCGGTCCGGTCCCGGTGCATCGACAACTGCGCCTTCCAGAAAAACCACACCGCGTGTGGCCTCGGTCAGGCCTGCCACAATGTTGAGCAGGGTCGATTTTCCACAACCAGAATGGCCGATAATCGAAATGAAATCACCCTTTTCGACTGTCAGGGAAACCTGTTGTAAGACCTGCGTGGTGGTGCCGCCGCGGCTGAACACCATGTCGATCTGCTCAAGCGAGAGATAGGGCTTTGACATCATCGTCTCCTTAGGCGCTTGCAGTGTTGCGGGTGACGGTATTGGCGAGGAAGGCGATGGCACGATCAAGCAGATAACCAACAATGCCGACATAGATGAGAGCCAGAATGATGTCGCTGATGCGTGAGGAGTTCCAGGCATCCCAGATGAAGAAACCGATGCCTACACCGCCGATGAGCATTTCAGCAGCAACGATGGCGAGCCACGACAGGCCGATGCCGATGCGCAGGCCCGTGAAAATATAAGGCGCTGCTGCCGGGATCATGATCTTGGTGAAATATTCGAACTGGTTTAGGCGAAGTACTTTCGCAACATTCTGGTAGTCCTGCGGAATATTGCGAATGCCAACGGCCGTGTTGATGATGATCGGCCATATGGCTGTAATGAAGATCACGAAGATTGCAGAGGGATTACCGTCTTTGAAAGCGGCGAGTGAAAGTGGCAGCCAAGCAAGCGGCGGCACGGTGCGCAAGACCTGGAAGATCGGATCGAGACCCCGCATGGCCCAATCGCTCTGCCCGACCAGCGTACCAAGCGCAATCCCGGCGATCGCCGCAAGACAATAGCCAAAGGCCACACGCCTGAGGCTGGCAAAAATGTGCCAGAACAGACCCTGGTCAACGCCCTGCCCCACATAGAACGGATGAACAATCAGTTCCCAGGTTTCGGAGACGACACGCGACGGCGGTGGAACGCTTGCCGTTGGTGACGAACAGATGATCTCCCAAAACACCATCAAGAACGCCAAGGTAATGAGCGGCGGCAGGATATGCCCTGCCAAAGAGGAGAGCCACTGCGCAAGCGACCGCCGAGCAACAGTTTTTGGGGAAACCGCGAATGTCATGATCTTGACCGCATATGGCTTCTTGTTGGAGCTAATAGGAATGGGGCTGACTGCCATGCCGGTTTCCTTCAAGCAAAACGTTTGATGTCGAGGCTGGCCAGATAGGTCTGGGGGTTGTCCGGATCGAAAATCTTGCCATCGAAGAAAGTTTCCGAGCCTCTCGAGGTTGAGGCGGGAATATCGGAAGCGGCAACGCCGAGTTCCTTTGCTGCCTCGCGCCAGAGATCCTCGCGATTGACTTTGCCGACCAATGCCTTGATGTCCGTGTCCGGCGCAAATTTACCCCAGCGGATATTTTCGGTCAGAAACCACTTTTCATGGCTTTGAAACGGATAGGAGGCATGGTCGCGCCAGAATTTCATCAGGTGCGGGCTGGCCGTTTCGACGCGTCCCGAGCCATAGTCGTAATTGCCTTTCAACCGTCCGACGATATCGGTGGCGGGGACATTGAACCAGGCGCGCTTGCCAACAATTGCTGCCAGTTCGTCCTTGTTCGCCAAGTCGTCAGCCCATTGCTGGGCTTCCATCACTGCCATCAGCAGCGCCTTGGTGGCGTTCGGGTTTTTCTCAACCCAATCGGCGCGCATGGCAAACGATTTTTCCGGGTGCTTGGCCCAGATTTCCGCCGTATTGATTGCGGTGTAGCCGATGCCCTGATTGACGAGCTGCGCATTCCAAGGCTCGCCAACGCAGAAGCAATCCATCGTGCCGACTTTCATGTTGGCAACCATCTGTGGTGGTGGAACGACGATGGTTTCGACGTCCTTGTCGGGGTCGATGCCACCGGCAGCGAGCCAATAGCGGATCCACATATCATGCGTGCCCCCAGGGAATGTCATCGCAGCTTTGGCGGCGCTACCCTCTGCCTTCTTCTTGGCAAAAGTCTCTTTCAAAACGCCGGAATTGGCTCCAACCTTCAAATCGGCATAGGCCGACCCGATGGATATCGCCTGGGCGTCGAGATTGAGGCGCGCGAGGATGACCATGGGCAAAGGCTGGTTGTTCTGGGTCACCTTACCGGTGCTGATGAGGTAAGGCATCGGGGTGAGAATATGCGCGCCGTCGATGCCATTGCCAGTTGAACCCAGCACCAAGTTGTCGCGTGTTGTGCCCCACGAGGCTTGCTTCACCACCTCGACGTCCGGCATGCCATATTTGGCAAACAGGCCCTTCTCCTTGGCGATGATCAATGGCGCGGAATCGGTCAGCGCAATGAAGCCCAGTGTTGCCTTCGTGGTCTCGGGACCTGAAGCAGCTGCATAAGCGCCAGCGGGAAAGGCAGATTTGGCAGCGGCAAGGAGCGCCAGCATTCCGCCTGCTTTCAGAAGTTTTCGTCTTTGTATGCCAGTCGACAGTATGTGTTTCATCGTTGTTCCCTTAAAATGCTTCGGCCTTATTCAGCCGTTCGAGCCATAAAAAAAGCCGCTGGATGGAGTGCATTCCCCGGGGATTGACCGGTGAAATCTACTCGCCCGAGCGACATCGATGTCTTTGAGGCACCCTATGCGGCGCCCTACGGGTTCCTGTCGTCATTGACGGAACAACCTGTACATGCAAACTGCATGCCACTTTCATATAAAACCGTTAAATTATTGAAAACAATCAAAAATTTGTAAGGGTTGTTCGTCTGGGATACCAAAATTGGTCGACCAAAGCGAGAAATTTGTGCTGTTGCAGGAAATGCATGCAAATTTATTGTGCACGCACAAAAATTGGACACGTTTATCCCCGCTGAGATATCGGACGAATGCGCCCCCCGATGTGATCAGCGATTGCGGTAATTATCGGTGCCGGGTGTAGGTCGTGGCCGCCGCCCTCGAGTTTTATGAATTTGGCTCCCGCCGCCACCAGCCCCGTTGTCGCTGGCGGCACCGCCTGCGTCATGTTAATAACGGCGACCGGCGTACAGTTCGCCGTAAGAACACTCCCTGTCCAGAGAATCTTCCTGATCGGTGCGGCAGCCGCCATGATTTCGATGATAAGCCTAGCCATTGCCGTGAACGCATTGAAGTTTCTTGATGGCAGCGGCAGTATTTGCCGGAGCCGGCCAGGGATTAGGCCAGCTCGAGGGGCTCACGCTAATCGGCACACACGTGCCGACCAACCGGAGAGCCGAGGCCAATGCCGTCCTTAACATCGGCGGCGGCTATGTTCCCTGTCGCTACTGGTTACCTTATTGACCTGATCGGATTGAGCGTCGGGGCTACCACATTCGCTGCAATCCTCACTACAGCGGGTACCGCGGCAATCTTTGTCGCGATGCCCCTGCGTAAGGACTAGCGAACGTCATTCTGTGTCAATCTTCCCCACAGTATGTCGAACGCACCAACAATACTCGCCACTCCCTGTCTTCTGAGATGAGTGCCGATCATACAGTCACGACGATCTTCCCGAACTGCTGATTGGATTCCAGGTAATGGTGCGCCTCGACGATCTGATCGAAAGCAAAAACCCTGTCGATGATCGGCTTCAATACACCTGACGCAAGTCCGTCCAGGACGAAACGTTTGGCTCGATCCAGTTGTGCTTGGTCGCGGACGACCTCCTTGTACTGATAGCCGTGCAGCGTCAGGTTCTTGGCAAGCACAGGAAAAAGCGGCAATGGCGTCGGTTCCCGGCTAAGGGCCCCATATTCGATCACGATACCATTTGGAGCCATAGCGCCTGCCAGTTGCAACAACATCGGTCCTGCGACGGGGTCGAAGGCAATACGGGCACCGGCACCCTTTGTGATCTCGCCCACCCGCCTAGCAAGGTCTTCCTCTTGCGTGACGATGACGTGAGCCGCACCAGCATCTAGCAAAGCAGATTTCTTGGCACTGGTCCGGGTTGTGGCGATGGGCATTGCACCGACAGCCCGAGCGGTCTGGATCGCCGCGAGCCCAACGCTGCTGGACGCAGCGGTAATGATGACGACATCACCCCTGGCCAGCTTGGCGATCTCGATCAACGCACCATAGGCCGTAACATACTGCATCCAGATTCCGGAAGCCTCGACCCACGTCAGGGATGACGGATGCTTGACCGCTACCGCTGCGGGAAAGTTCGCGACTTCGCCGTAGGATCCCCATCGGGTAATGGAGAGCGGCGGAATCACACTGACCGCGTCGCCAGGGACAAAGTCGTTTACGCCCGCCCCCAGCGCCGTAACCACGCCCGCACCTTCATAGCCGAGCCGGGCGGGAAAATCCGGCGTCTCGACATAAGGGCCGGAGCGGAACATGGATTCGGCCCGGTTCAGACCGAACGCCTTGATCTCAACCGCGATTTCCCCTGGTCCTGGCGGCGGGACGTCGACCTGTTCGATTTTCAGCACTTCCGGGCCGCCCAGTTCGTGGAAACGTATGATGCGTGACATGAAACCGATCTCCTGTTGACGATGACGCTTGGCCGACATCCTCTATATGATTGGTTTCTGTATTGGGATAAATGGAACGGTTGTGACAACTATCGAAAGCATTGGTTTCTAATTATGGATCGACTGACCAGTATGGCGGTGTTCGTCAAGGCCGCGGAGGCTGGCTCCTTTGCGGCTGCAGCGCCGGCGCTTAGCCTCTCCTCGCCGATGGTCGGCAAGCATGTACGCTTTCTTGAGGAGCGGATCGGTGCGCAGCTTCTCAACAGAACCACTCGGCGCCAGAGCTTGACCGAGGTAGGGCGTGCGTTTTACGAGCGTTGCAAACTGGTGTTGGCTGAAGCCGAGGCAGCCGAGGCACTAGCTCAGGATCTGCAGGCGATCCCACGGGGCCGATTGCGCATCAATGCGCCGGTGACTTTCGGCTCCTATAGCCTGGTGCCCATGCTCACGAAATACATGCGACGATATCCCGATGTGACTGTCGATCTCACATTGTCCGACCGTATCGTCGATCTGGTCGACGAAGGCTATGACGCCGTGATCCGGATCTCACCTCTGACGGATTCCACGCTGATAGCCCGGTCGCTTGCGCCTTATCGGCTGGTGGCATGTGCGTCGCCGACCTATCTCGCCGAACGCGGTGTACCGGAGACACCTGACGACCTAACCGATCACGAATGTCTTGGTTTCGCCTATTGGGCGCGGCCGCCACTCGACGAATGGGAATTCACGGACGCGCAAGGCGTTCATAAGGTCAAGGTCCGCAGCCGCTTCCTTGCCAATAACGGGCAGGCATTGCGCGAGGCGGCGCTGGATGGCTTTGGCATTATTCTCCAGGCAGTGGACATGTTGAAGGAAGACCTCGCCTCAGGACGGCTGGTGCGGGTGCTACCGGAGTATGAGGGACCCTCCCGGCCAATGCACATTGTGTTCGCTGCTGATCGGCGACCGACACCAAAGCGGCGCAGCTTCATCGACTTTGTCGCGGCAACCTTCGGCTGAGTGCCGACGCAGAAAGCGGCGCAGGTCCTGCCGTGATGTTGAAGATCTTGCCCCAAGTCTTTCAGTTATGGCCAGGAAAATAAAACAGCTCAATCGGCTGCAAGAAACCTCTTAACGGTGGGAAACCGGCAGATTTTGCTCCCTCGGCTTTTCAATTGCCCGTGGAACGACGCTGACATCAGAAGCGGCATATCTTTTGACCAATGTAGATATCAGCTTCCCGCGCAGCTTCGATCGAGGCCGCTCTGAAAAGCCAGTGGCTAACCGAATTACGGCAGTTGTCTACAATCCAGCTGCCTTACGCAGGGCCTCATTCACCCGGCCCTGCCATCCCTTGCCAGTGGATTTGAATGCCTTGATAACGTCGGGGTCCAGTCTCAAGGAGATTTGCTGCCGTGGTTTCTCGACGCTCGGCCGTCCCCTCGCCCGCTTGATGCTTTCCATCAGGTCGGGGAAGACTTCGGCAAACGGCCTGGCCTGCGCCAACTGTTCGTCGGTTGCATCGGGTGCGTCCGGATCGCTGGCAATCTGTTTCTGGACCTTGGCTTCTTCGGCAGCAGTCAAGGGTTTGATTCGATGTTTGGTGGTCATAGAATCTTCCTTTCCTTCTGACTGGCGGTGCGCATGGAAATCACCGACAAGCCTTCCCTTCCCAAGCGGGCGAAGACAACTGCGATCACATTGTTGCCCAAAACACCGATTGCCATCATGCGGTTTTGCTTGCTCGGCAGAATGGTCGATGCTGCGAAAAACTCCATATTGAGTCGGCAAAATTGTAGCCGCGTTTCTCCAGATTCTGAATGTGTTTTGTTTTCATCCCACGTGATTTGCATGATTTTTTGTATCACATTAAATAAATTGCCAACAATAAAAGTGATACAAATAATATAATTGGCCGCGCCCGATAATTGTTCTTATCGGGCATAGAGCCGTTCAAAGCCCCGTTTGGAATGGTTTAGTCAGTAGTGCCAAAGAATCGTATCCTTCTGCCAAACCATTTATCTTGCGCTCACCCAAAACGTGACTTTGAGCACGCCAATCCACTGCAGTTCGTGCGGCACATATCTCGGCACATGGGCCGAAGCGCTGGAGGCGATCGCCCTCGTGAAGGAAGAAATGGCGTAGAATGCCTATTTTCTGAGCGTTTAACACCGTTGTTAATTGTTAGAATTGTATAACAACCGAGTTTCGTTGCTTGGGTGGGAAAAATGCAAGAATTGTTGAGAAGACTTAGTGACCCGGATTGGGATGACATGTCGGACTATGTCGTGCATTTCACCCGAAAGACTCCCGACAACGATGCCGCGCACAATATGGAGAA
>NZ_JBBNAN010000372.1:0-6516 GCF_037994405.1 Phyllobacterium sp. | reverse complement strand
TTCCAGAAGAGATGACGCAACGACCGTTCATCTGCCCTGAAGCGTCCATCTAACTGCTCCGAAAAGAACGGAACGATCAATGCGCAAATACAAAGTGGTCGATGCCTTCACTTCCAAGCCGCTGCTCGGAAATCCCGTGGCCGTCGTCCTAGATGCGGATGGCCTGAGCGACAGCGAGATGCAGGCCATCGCCCGATGGACGAACCTTTCGGAGACGACCTTTCTGCTACCTGCTCAATCCTCCGAGGCCGACTATCGTTTGCGTATTTTCACGCCGCGCAATGAACTGCCATTCGCAGGTCACCCGACGTTGGGAAGTGCCCACGCTATCATGCAGGCGGGACGCGCTCTGCCGCGCGACGGCGTTCTGGTTCAGGAATGCGGCGTCGGGCTGGTGAAGATAAAGGTTAAGGGTGACGACGACGAACAAACAATCACCTTGGATTTGCCGCCGGCTCAAATGCGGAACCTGTCTGCGCACGAGATCGATGAGTTGGAAGCGGTCCTCGGAGAGGCAGTACTGAAAGAGCATGCCCCAGCTATTGTCGATGTCGGAGCAGTCTGGATCGTAGCCGCTATGACCGATGCATCGGCGGTGCTGGGCCTTACACCCGATTTCGCGCGGTCGGCTCGGTTCGAAACAAAACTCGGAGTGACTGGCATTACCGTGTTCGGAAAACACACCGGAGGGAATGCTGATATCGAGGTCCGCTCTTTCGCGCCGTCTTGCGGCGTCGATGAAGACCCCGTGTGTGGAAGCGGCAACGGCAGCGTGGCGGTCTTCCGGTCGAGACGAGGTTTGGTGGACCAATCAGCCACCAGCTACATTGCGGCCCAGGGACAGCGTGTCGGTCGCGACGGGAGAGTAGCGATCACCATCGACGAGCGAGGTCAAGTGAGCGTCGGCGGCACGTGCGTAACCTGCGTCGATGGCACTTTGACATATTGACGCTCGTCTACAGCGCCAATTGCTGACTGAACACGCCTGAAAGGACGAAAGTGGGAAATGCGTACGATTGGCCTGATTGGGGGCATGAGCTTTGAAGGCTCTGCGGTGTATTACCGCGCTATCAACGAAGCGGTCCGCCAGAGATTGGGCGGTTTGCACTCCGCCGAGATCATCATGCATTCCGTCGATTTCCAGAAGATCGTGGAAATGCAGAAGTCAGGCCGATGGGACGATGCTGGCAAAAGGCTGGCGAGCGTCGGAAAGGGCCTTACCGCCGCCGGGGCCGATTGTATCCTGATATGTGCAGTCACCATGCACCTCGTCGCGGATGCAGTGGAAGACGCAATAGAAGTGCCGTTCATCCACATCATCGATGAAACCGCTCAGGCACTCAAAGCGGCTGGCTGCCGTAAGCCTCTTCTGCTCGCCACCCGCTACACGATGGAAAACGGTTTCTACTCAGAGCGGATGAAGAGGCAGGGCATCGAAGTGATCGTCCCCGATCCCGACGGCCGCGCTCTGACCCACCACATCATCTTCGACGAGCTTTGCGCAGGGAAGGTGTTAGACGGATCGCGGCAGGCGTTAATCGCACTCGTTGAAGAGGCGAAGCAAAAGGGAGCTGATGCGGTTATTTTCGGCTGCACAGAGATTTGCCTCATCTTGGAGGCCGACAATCTGCCTTTGCCTGGTTTCGATTCCACGTCCATCCACATCCAGGCTGCAGTCGATTTCGCGACCAACAGCGATTGACCGTCCGACAGCATTCCGGCGAGAGAGAGGATGGGAACAAGGGTCCTCACACTGAGCGACGGCTGCTCATGGCGCGAAGCGGAAATTTATTTCGCACTTATGCCGCAGGGGTTAGCTGTTTCGGCTCGAATTCGACTGGCGTCAAGCGGCCGAAAATATCGATAAGCGCGATCACTCGGCCGGCGTTTGTACCTTCATCAACGACACCGCCGAACGTGGCAAAAGGGTTTCCTCTCTCCGTGACGAAAATCGATCGGCCAGGAGAGAACACACTTTCTGTTTTTGCCTTCTTCGATCTCGCCTTTTCCTTGCAATGAATGCGCGCCGAACGGGTGTCATCGAACTTCATGTCAACTTCGCGAAATAGATCTCCGACAATCGCGCATGAGCGGGCCTTTCTCCCTTGGATTGAAAGTCCAGTGTTGGCCCATTGCGATCATCAATCGAAGCGGGACGCCCCCTGGCTGCTGCGACACGCCTCGCACGAACAACCCCAGAGGTTTGTGAAACTCCGCAGCCTCTCGCGAGCACGAACGCTTATGGGCTCGTTGACACTTGACCGCAACGGCCCAATACTTGTGGGTTGGCCCTAATTTCCAACAATTTGGCTAGGGAGGAAGCAATGGAAGCCATCAATCGTAGATCCACACTCGCAATCGGCCTTACAATGGCCGCAACACCTCTGATCATTCGGGCGACACCAGTAGCCGCCGAGACTTACGGCCCTGATGAGGGCAAGGAGGTCGCACCCGGTGTAAGAATTGTAGACCTTGGTGAGCGGGCTTCGAACATACCAGCCTATGCAATGGTCAAGCTGCGCGATGTTGTTATCCAACCCGGGGCGAAGACGCCGGACAACAAGATGAAGAACGACATGCTCTGCCACATGACTGAGGGAGAATTGTCGGTCGTTCAGAACGAAAAAAAGTTCACAGTCAAGAAGGGTGATGTTTGGACCTGCCATAAGGCCGATACGACAGAAGGCACCCAGAACACGAGCAGTGCGGTCGCGATCATGCGGATCATCGATTTGATGACCGCATGAGGGAGGCGACGCGTCGAAGTGCGCCAGCGGCAGCCGTAGAGGGAGCCGGGGGCGTCGTTGCGGTTATGCGGGCGATTTCTGTGAAGGCCGCATAACCGAACAATGGGGGAGCGCCTAAGCTCCCCGCTTTTCGAATTGCCCAGCGTTTGGAGCGCAAGTCGGCCATAAGCGGACATTCGATCTTGCTGACGGGAAACCGTATTTCGGGCTTGCCCGATGCCGGCGCTGCGACAGCCTGTATCTGGACATGAAGCGGAAACAAGATAGCATGAGGTCATGGACAGAGTGGTCCGCATTTTCGCGATTGTCCTCCTCGCGGTATTTGCCGCGGGCACTGTCGTGCATGCGGCGAATGTAACGAGCATGTCCCTTGCCAGGTCCCCGACCGCGATGGCCGACGGAGACATGGGCGACTGCGATGGCTGTCCGCCTGGCGACGATGGCAAAGCCTCTCTCTGCGGTCAGATTTGTCTAGCACCTTTCGCCGTAATTCCGGCAGCCGCGGCGTTTGAGGTTGCCGTTATGGCGGCCGATGTTGCAGCTTCGCCGGCGGAAGAAATAACCGGCCGCACCGGACTGCCCGACCCTCCTCCTCCTCGAACCATCGTGCTTTAGTCGACGTCGGCCGGGGATGCCCCGTGCCGGTGCCAACGACCATGCGCGGCGGATTCTTCTGCCGTCTGTGATCGCGCTTCGCATGTGATGCCTTCCGGCGCCATGCGCAACACCATTGGCTTTTCAGGATGGTTGAACCATGTCCAGATACTCTGCTCCGACGCTGACGCGTCGAGCCTTTCTCGCATCGGCGGCTGCAAGCGCAACCGGCGCGATGCTTCCGATATCGCCTGCTTTGCCGGGCACTGCCGCCACGCGCGAAATCTCGTTGAGTGCCGCCCCTGGTCGCGTCCATCTCGTGCCGCCCGGTGAAACGGCCGCCTGGTTATACAACGGCATCGTTCCAGGCCCGGAGATCCGCCTCCGCCAAGGCGAGCGGCTCCGCGTCGCGGTTGGCAATGCCCTTGCCGAAGAAACCACCATCCACTGGCACGGCGTGCGAGTTCCAAACGCGATGGACGGCGTGCCGCACCTTACCCAGAACCCCATCGGACCAGGCGAGAGCTTCGTTTACGAGTTCGACGCGATCGACGCCGGTACCTTCTGGTATCACCCACACCAGAGAAGTTTCGAGCAAGTTGGCCGCGGGCTTTATGGCCCGCTGATCGTCGAGGAGCCGGAACCGGTGCGCGTCGACCGCGACGTGACCTGGATGCTCGGCGACTGGCGGCTGACCAAATCGGGCGAAATCAGCGAGGATTTCGGCAATCGGCACGACATCCACCACAATGGGCGCGTCGGCAACACGGTGACCATCAATGGCCGCGTGCCGGACGGATTTGTTGTCAGGAAGGGCGAGCGCATCCGCCTGCGGCTGATCAATTCCGCCAACGCCCGTATCTTCAGCCTCCACTTCGCGGGGCATGCGCCGATCGTGATCGCGTTCGACGGCCAACCGGTCGCGCCGCATGCGCCGGACAAAGGGCTGGTGGTGCTTGGGCCGGCGATGCGTGTCGACTTGATCATCGATATGACCGGCAATTCCGGCAGCCGGGCTCCGGTCATTGATCGGTTCTATGAAGGGCTGGAGTACCGGCTCGTTGATATTATCTATGGCGGCAATCCACTGAGGGAGCGCGCGCCCGACTGGCCGCTCGCCCTACCTGCAAATTCGTTGCCGGAACCCGACCTCGAGGCCGCGTCCCGCCACGAGGTCATCTTCAATGGCGGCATGATGGGCGAAATGGTGGCGCAGGAGATGGGTGAAAGCTTGGCCGCGCCGGGCGCGATGATGGGCGACATGAATTCGATGATGAGAGGGATGATGCGGACGATGAACTCCAGCGCTGCCTGGTTCATCAACGGTGTGGCCGCCGACGAAGCCAGCCACGCGATGAAGCGATGCTGACGCTCGAAAAGGACAAGAGCCACGTCATCGCCATGACCAACGCGACCGCGTGGCATCATCCGATCCATTTGCATGGTCATTCGTTCCGGGTGATTTCTCGTAACGGCCAACCCGCCCGTTATCGCGAATGGCGGGACACTGTGCTGATTTCACCGCGCGAGAAGGTCGAGATCGCCTTTGTCGCCGACAATCCCGGCAACTGGATGTTCCACTGCCATATTCTCGAACACCAGGCCGGTGGCATGATGGCTGTCTTCCGCGTCGCCTGACCGCCCAACAAACCGAAAGGAGAAGCTAATGTCCAATATCCTGAAATCCCTCGTCCTCGCGTCGGCCCTTGTGGGGGCCGCTCCGGTGCTCGCCGGCGAAAAAGATGTCATGCTTTATAAGAGCCCGGAATGCGGATGCTGCGAGGGCTATGCCAACTATCTGCGCGAAAACGGGTTCATCGTGACTGTTAAGCCGACGCATGACCTCGCTGCGATGAGCCGCGGGGCCGGCATTCCGGACGACCTCCAGGGCTGTCACCTCTCCATGGTCGACGGTTATGTGGTGAGCGGCCACGTACCGATCGGCACGGTCAACAAGCTTTTGACTGAACGGCCTGACATCAAGGGCGTGACGCTGCCGGGCATGCCGCTGGGTTCGCCCGGCATGAGCGGCACGAAGGAAGGCCCGTTCGAGGTGTTGGAAATCCGGAAATCCGGCGGCATCGGCGGCGTCTACGCCGAGGAATAGGAGCCCGTCCGATGATGGAAGGCATGAACGGCATGATGATGTTCGGTATGGGTCTGGTGTGGCTTCTTGTCGTCATCGTGCTCGCCCTTGGGGCTGCGGCGCTCGTCAAGTACCTGTATTTCGGCGGCAAATGAGAAGAGCGTCAGTCATTTTCTCGATGCTCGGGATTGCCGCGGCGGGCTTGGGGCTGGCTTTGGCGTGGCCTTGGCTCATCGGCCGGATGGCAGCTGGCGACACATCGGCGGCCACTATCGCCCTTGGGAAGACGCTCTATACCGAGCGCTGCGCCGCCTGCCACGGTGCAGGGCTCGAAGGTCAGCGCGACTGGAAAAGGCCCCTGACTTCTGGACGCATGCCGGCGCCGCCGCACGACGCATCCGGCCACACTTGGCATCATCCGGACGGCGTGCTCTTTCGCATCACGAAGGAAGGGCCGGCGGCGGTCGTTGGCCGGGGTTACCAAAGCGATATGCCGGGCTTCGGGAATGTCATGAGCGACGACGAGATACGGGCTGTGCTTGCCTTCATCAAAACCACTTGGCCCGAGCGGGAGCGGGAGTATCAGGCGGAAATGAGTCGCCGGGAGCGGGAGCAGACGCAGTGACAGTAATCGTGCGTCTCTCAGCCCCTTCGGCCAGAAAGGTTCGTTCTATGAAAGCCAACCCATTTCTTCTCGCGCTTTTCCTGTAGCTTGCCATGGATCACTGACCGGGTTGATTTTGTGAGCTTTGGTTCGCCCCGTTTTGCGATGATGAACGGCTCATGTGAGCCGCGAAGTCCGTAGCCGGTTCCGAATGACACCTTGCCGTTCTTGGTCATCTTCACCCAGGCGCCCTCAGTGCGATACTCGAAACCCCAGGCCTTCACAGTCGTGAGCTGCTGCGGAAGCATCGGAGCGGTGTACCAGAGCCAGAGCACGCAATTTGGAGCGGCCAGATCCATGACCGGCAATGCGTTGATTTCTTCTAGAGGCCATGGTGTCGTAGTGTGCCTGAGCACTCTTCCCCTCGCCTTTCGGCGATCGCGCCAGAAAGCGCCAGGGCGGATCAGCCATTATCCTATCGAAGC
>NZ_JBBNAN010000371.1:0-2740 GCF_037994405.1 Phyllobacterium sp. | reverse complement strand
ATTGGCTCCCAGATCAATGGTCTGCACGTTCCTACGTTCGCGCAAATCCCAGAAATGCACCCGGTGTCCGTATTTGTTCGACAGGAGATCTTCCGGGACTATGCCCTTCTCGAACTGGGGCGGAAGTGCCCACTCGCTCGACACCATGTAGTCGCGTGGCAGGTTCCACCAGAAATCATACTGCTTGTCCTGTGGCCCGCGATCGATCTCATAGCGCCCGATGACATCGAACGTCTCGCAATCCATGATAAAGATGCCGGGAGGTCCGTCGGTGCCATCAGGGCCACCGCCACCAAGCGTCGAGACATAAATACCTTCCGGACCGCAGTGAATCGTATGAGGCCTAGAATAGCCCGTCTTGGCAAACACTTCTTCTGGCTCGATGACCTTGTGGATCTTGGCTTTGGTCGGTCCGCCCTTGGTGTCTATTACGTAGATGCGCGAAGATCGAATACCGGGAATGATCAGAAAGCGGCGCTCGAGAAACGGGTGACCGTTCAGCGGCGAAAGGGCCGAAGAGCACGCATTCCAGCCGAAATGGTGAAACTCGTCGCCCTTGTTCGGCATTATCACGCTATGGACGACCTTGCCGTAGTCCTTCGACTTCGGGTTTACGTCAACTATTGCTAGTCCATCAGGCTGAGAGAAGTCGGGACTCAACATCAAAGTGTAGGCAAAATTTTCGACTGGCGCCTGCATTGCGAGCTTGGCAGTCGCGTGGAAAGTCCGGTCTGGCCGTACAGTCATTGTCGTCCTCCCTTGGCGGGTTAAGCAGCCCGTCCGACAATCAGGGGCACGACCTGTGATGCGCTTGGATGCCCGTCGAAAACGTCGAGACGCTTTGTTGTTCGCACGCTATTTTCGTGCGACTTTCAAGAATCTCACGGATTTTGGAGAACTGCAATCTCGATTTGTTTCACCGAAAGGCCCCTGTGAGCGACAAGCGCGTTGCCCGCCACCACACAAAGTGAGGAAGACCCACTAAACTGCACGCTCTCAAATTAAGTGCACAGCTAACTCATTGAAATCACTAAGTCGGCATTCTCATGGTAAACTGCAGTGCGACAGCCGGGAACACCGTCGATCTGGAGGCTTCGTCTCGAGCACCTCGGGCAGGTTCTGTCCGCGCCGATAGAAACAGCGGTTGGCATTAAGCAGCACGGAATCGCCGAATTCATGCGCGCGGTAGCGGGACGCGGTGAGCGCTGCCGAGGCCTTGGCGAGCAGGGCATCGTCGGCGAAGGCGCGCAGGAGCTCGAAATGGCTTTCGCCGGATTGGTGGACGCCCGTGAGAATCGCATCGACCACGCGAAGCGGCGTGCCCCGCGCGATGCGCCCTGTCGCAGTGCCATTTCCGGCGCGCACGCTGCCATCGGGATTGGCGGCTGCCTCAAGCGCGCGCACCACGCTCGTGCCGATCGCGATGATGCTGCTGCCGCGGAGCTTCGCCCGCGCGACCTGCGCCGCGGTGCGCTCAGGAATGCGGTACGGCTCGTCGAAGGGAAGGCGCGAGTCGAGCGCGGGATCGCCGGTGGAAGAAACGCCCGCGGCATGCGTGAGCGCTGCGAATCCGACCTCGAGCCGACGCCAGGCTTGGAGCGTGCGCCAGTCGAGCGCGAAGCCTGCCGACGGCGCCTCGAACGCGAACGGCCGGGCGGCAATCTTCGTCCAAACATCCCACAGCGCCAACGGCTCGGGAACATGCGCGTATTGGATCGGCCGGCCGTGCTGCGCCATTCCTGCAAGCACCGCTGCGCGGTTACCTGGGAAGCACAGCTCGAGAAGTCGAGGATGGTCGAGAAGGCGCTCGACGACGGCTTCAAGCGGGCCGAGCCGAAGGCGGTCGCCAGTTGACAGCGCAGGCGGAGGCAGCCGGTCTTCCGTGCGCGTGCGGTGATCGCCCGAGCCGAAGGCAATCGCCACGAAGCGGGTAGGATCGGGAAGTGATAGCCAGCCGGCCAGGCGAATCTCGATCGCCTCGCCGCTTGGGACATGTGTACCATGCAAGCTGGCAGGCAAGGTCGCGGCGTCATTGGCGACGATCAGATCGCCGGGATCGAATAGAGTCGCGAGCCTCGTGCGCGGCAGGTCGCGCATGGAGCCGTCCGCCTCAACGACGAACACCCTGGCGGAGTGCCGATCGGAACGGTCGTCGGCAATCATGCTTGTTCCCCGGCGAGAAGCCTAGCGCAGACCGGCAACGCGTCGAGCATCTTTTCGATGATCTCGGCAGCAGCTAGCTCGGGGGCCTTCAAGGTCGACGGATCGGCGTCCGGAAGCGCCAGCGCGTGAAGCGGGGTGTCCATATCGCCAGGGTCAAGCGCGAGGACCCTTATGCCATCGGGTTTCGCCTCCTCGTCCCAAATCGCCGTCAGATGGGCAAGGGCGGCCTTGCTCGCACCATACGCACCCCACCCGGGATACGCGTTCACCGCCGCGTCGCTGGAGATGTTGATCACCAGCGCGCCGCGGCCCTCGCGTGCGGACGCGGCAAGCGCACCGAACAGAGCTTTGGTCAGCCGGAACGCGCCGAGGAGGTTGACGGCGAGCGCCGCTTCCAGCTCCTCGCAATCGGTATCGGCAAGAAGCGCCAGAGGGACAGGACCGAGGCTGGATGCATTGTTGATCAGGACGTCGACCCCGCCGAGGCTGGCAGTGACCTGCATCGCGATCGGGTAGATGTCGTCCTTCTTGCCTATGTCGGCGACAATGCCGTGCGCGCCCGTCTCGGCTGCGACGC
>NZ_JBBNAN010000370.1:0-18645 GCF_037994405.1 Phyllobacterium sp. | reverse complement strand
GAATCCGAAATGGAAAAGCCCGCATCGCCGAAGGGATGCGGGCTCTCGCAGGATGCTGGAAATATCAGGCGGCTGCTGCGTTTACGCGGCTTTCAGCCATGGCGGTCAATGCCTTGTCGGTTTTCATCTCTTCCTGAAGATTTTGTTCGAGCAAGGCGGCACAGTCATTGCGGCCGAGTTGCTTGGCCCACGCAACGAGGGTTCCGTAGCGGGTGATTTCGTAGTGCTCGACGGCCTGTCCTGCCGCGATAAGCGCAGCATCAAGGACATTGTCGTCATCGACTTCGCCGGCCACTTCGTCAGCCTCTTCGAGAATTCCATCGATCGCCGGACAGTTGACGCCACTGACGTCTACACCGTGAAGTTTGAACACTTGCTCCAGCCGATCGATCTGCATTTCGGTCTCCTGCAGATGCTTCTCAAAACCGTTCTTCAATTCCTGATCCGAAGCCTTGTCTATCATCTCTGGCAAAGCTTTCACGATCTGGTTCTCGGCATAGTAAATGTCACGCAGCGTGTGGACGAATAGATCGTCCATCGTCTTGATATCCTTGGAAAAGAAACCCATGTCGTCCTCCTGTTATAGACGTAGACAAGCACTCGGCAGCTTTCTACAGCTTCCGCACACAGTTGCTCTTTCGGTCGGTTACAGGGGCAATAACGGGGCCCCGGGAGAATTGTTCCTCCGGGTTTGCCTTAAAATTACAGTCTTACCGGCGGATCGAGGCGGCCCTTGCCAGCAGTCTCGATCAAAAAGACCTTGCCTGCGTCAGGGTCGGATTGACGCATCTTGTCGGTCATATCCTGATATGCCGTTGTTATAATGAGATTGGCGCTATCCTCGCCGACGAAGGCGGGGCAGGATGGTTGGCGGACCGGCATCTCGATTGAACGGATGCGCCTTCCAGACGGATCGTAGACATCAATACTCGAGCGGCCCCAGCAGGCGTTCCACAAATTGCCGTCACCATCGACCACCGAACCATCGACGCCGCCCTTCTCCCTGTGCTGATAGAACAGTACGGGTTCGCCGATAGGAAGACCTGTGTCGGGGTCAGTAGCGACGCGCCAGATGATGTTTTTGGCGGTATCGGCGAAATAGGCAATACGCCCTTCTGGCGAAAAGCTGATCGAGTTAGGGATCGATATGTCGCTGAAAAGCTTGCGCAATTCGCCCTGCCGGTACCAATAGATCGAGCCTGCTCCCTTCTCGTGTTTCTTGCCCATCGTGCCAATCCAGAAGGCACCGGCGGGATGCACGCGGGCATCATTGGAGCGGGTCGCAGGATTGGCCGCCTCGATCGGTTGATGCATCGTGGTGTGGCCGGTCTGACGGTCTCGGACGAAAAGTCCGGTTTCTGTCGCGATCAACTGTCTTTTCTCATCGATGACGGCAAGTGCGCTCGCCATCTGCCCTAGCGTATGAATACGGGCATCGCCGCCGGCAAGTGGCTTTTCGAACAGGCGTCCGGTGACAATATCGAACCACCACACAGTACTGGTCAGCGGGTCATAGCCAGGTCCTTCGCCAAGCTCGCACGGCACATCGTAGAAAATGCTGATTTTCGGCTGGTCCATTACAGGGTCTCAAATATGCGGTCATAGGCCTCGACAGTTGCCTTGGCGCGATCACGGACGAAGGACGCCGAGGCGCCGACCTTGTAGAGACTGGAGCCAAGTCCAAAGGTGCGAACACCGACCGTGGCATAGGCCGCGAAACCGCTCTCGTCGACCCCACCCACAGCGCCGGTCACCGTTCCCTTTGGCAAAATGGCGCTGATCGCCTTGATGCCGTCGGGGCCGAGGACACTTGCCGGGAAGAATTTCAAGCCGGACGCCCCCGCCTTCAACGCTGCCAAAGCTTCTGTCGGCGTGAAGACGCCGGGCATCGTAACCATGCCCAAATTGGCTGCCGCAGCAAGCACGCTGGCGTCGACGTTGGGGCTGATCATCAGGCGGCCGCCCGCAGAATCGAGCCGCGCTACATCGGCCGGATCAAGCACGGTCCCTGCACCGATCAGCACATGCGATGGCAGCTTTTTCACAAGAAATTCAATGGATTGGAACGGGTCCGGCGAATTCAGTGGGACCTCGATGACATCAATACCCGCGCTCACCAATTCCTCGCCAATCGCCAGAACCTCATCGGGCTTGACGCCGCGCAGGATGGCAATGAGGTCGCGCTTCAGCCGCGGCCACGCTGCAGAAGTTTGGATCATGCGGTATGTCCTTCAATGGGCCAGATGCCGGACGCGGCGACGAATAATCCTTTGCGCACCGCTTCGTCGGCATCGACGAGATCAAAATTTAGACCGGCGATAGCAAGCGCCTTACCATAGAGCCCCGCCATGGCCCCCGAAGCAACGAGAGTTACCTTGCCGTTATGCTTTGACTTGGCAGCGGCTATTTCCGCACCAATCAGCAGACCGGACAGGCGCGAGGCGGCACCCTCCGGCGGCAGGTTGTCGAGGAGCATGGCGGCGCGGATACCAAAGAGTTCGCCCAGCATCCTTTCGCCGGACAGCATCAACTCAAGCGCCGCGGTGAATTGCGGATGGTCGGGTGAAGCCGAAGCCGCAGCGTCACCGACGGAGTGGCGCAGGATCGACTGTGAGGCAAGCAGGGCGTAAAGCTCGCCCGTTAGGTAGGTGGCAAACGACTTCGCTTTGCCTGCTTCGAGCGCGACCCACTTGGAGTGAGTTCCCGGCATCGCAATGATTCCATTGAATAGATCTCGGTCGAGGATGGCGCCGAGCAGTTGGGTCTCCTCGCCGCGCATGACGTTCGGCGAGACGCCAGATTGCGACAGTCCGGGGATGATCCGCACGTCGCGGCCGATGCCTTCGATCTTCACGGAACCCGAAAGGATCGCCGACAGATCGGCCGGAACAGGCACGTAATTGGCCTCGACCCAGCCCTGTCGCGAACCGGCCATACCGCAGATGATCACCGGCAAATTGTCCGGTGCGCCGAGCCCAGAAAGATGGCCTTCCAGCGTCGCGGCGAAGCCGCGCGCGCGGGATGTGTCGAGCCCGTCTTCGGAGCGTTTTTCCACCAGGACCTGACCTCTCCGATCGACCAGCCAGAGACGAAAACGGCTTGTTCCCCAATCACTTAACGCATAGCAAGGGATTCTGTGCCCCGCCCTTAAGCTTCTTGCTTTGCTCGGCGCTTGCGGGGACCCCGCGTTCACAGATAGCCTCCGTCGACGATCAGCGTCTGCGCGCTGAGCATTCGCGAGGCGTCAGAGGCGAGGAACAGGCAGGGGCCGACCATGTCGCCTGGCTGGATTTCCTCTTGCAGAACCTGCTTGTTGAGATGGGTTCGAAGGCTCTCTTCCGTGACCCAGTGGGTACGCTGGCGCTCGGTCATCACCCAGCCGGGCGCAATGGCGTTGACGCGGATCTTCTCCGGTCCGAGCCGTCCCGCTAAGCCCTTGGTAAGACCGATGATTCCGCCTTTTGCCGCCGTATAGGACGGCATGTCGCCCTGGTTGATCATGAAGGATGTCGAGGTGAAATTGATGATGGAACCGCCTCCAGCCTCGCGCATGCCGGGTACGACGGCCTGTGCTGCGAAGAACTGCGGACGCAGGTTGATCGCCTGGTTCCGGTCCCAATAT
Source organism: Phyllobacterium sp. (assembly GCF_037994405.1). Classification (GTDB taxonomy): domain Bacteria; phylum Pseudomonadota; class Alphaproteobacteria; order Rhizobiales; family Rhizobiaceae; genus Phyllobacterium. The sequence goes on along the minus strand of NZ_JBBNAN010000370.1, from coordinate 15,023 downwards.
TCCACGGTCACATCGTCGATATCGTGGCGGTCATCCCAGGCCGCATTGTTGACGAGGACGGTAACTGGTCCATTCTTATCAATGGCTTGCGCGATTGCATTGCGCAGGAGTTCGACGTCGGTGATGTCAGTATTGAGGTAATGCGGCCGGTTGCCATATTGCTTGTCGAGCCGCTCGACGAGGGCCTCTGATGGTTTCTCGGCGATATCGATGAAGGCGACGCGAGACCCCTGCGCAACGAAGCCTTCGGTCAGCGCGGCACCAATGCCGGAGCCTCCCCCGGTGATCAGCACGGAACGGTCTTTCAGGTCCGGGAAGATGGCAGAAGGCATCATGATTGTGGTCTCCCAGAAGGAAGTTCCATTATATGGAACGCAGTTTGACTATGCTGAATTGTCATACTAGAATGGGATAAGTCAAGATGTGACGCCTTTTTACAGCGCCACACAACAGAAATTCTCGCGAGGGTTGATAAACTTGTGCCAGATTCGGACATTCTTGTGCAGGAATCGCCAGTTCTTGTGTAAGAATCGCGGAAGTTTGTGCGAAAGCTGTGCCGGATTTTCGCTGCTTCATACGATTTTTGACAGAACATGCTGGCGTGACAAATTCCAGGGGGTCAGGCCATGAAAAAAAGCCTACCTGCAGGTACGCCGGGTGATGCCGAACCGGTCGGTACGGGCACGCTCGGCAAGGCGATCGCAGTCCTCGACATCATTGCCGCCTCGCCCGAACCCTTGCGCTTCACCGATGTCCTGCGGCTCACCGAACAGCCGCGCGGTACGCTGCACCGGCAGATATCCAACCTGCTCGAGGAAGGGTTGCTTGCCGTCAATCGCGACCAGACCTACGGGCTCGGATTGCGGCTCTTGCAATTTGCCTCGAAGGCTTGGGACGGCAACCAGTTCCGCATGATTGCCGAGCCGCACATCCGGAAGTTGCATGAGGCAACCGGCGAGACGGTACATCTCGGGATTCTGCATGGTATTGACGTCGTCTATCTCGACAAGATCGAGAGCCGGCAAAGCATCCGCATGGTCTCGCAGATCGGCAACACGGCGCCGGCCTGGTGTACCGGCGTTGGCAAAGCGGCGCTCTCGGCCCTGCTTGACGACGAGTTGCGGGCAAGGGTCGCCACGATTGTCTTCAGGCAGTACACACCGAACACGCTCGGCGATGCGCAAGGCCTCCTGGATGAAATCGCAACGATCCGCAGTGAAGGCAATGCCTATGACCGAGAGGAACACGAGACGGGGATCTGCTGCGTTGCGGCCCCCGTTCATTCCGCTGACCGCAAGCTCATCGCCGGCATTTCCGTGACCGGCCCGGCCTATCGCATCACAACCGATGTGCTCCAGTCCTGGGCAGGCATCACCCGCGCCGCAGCGTCAGCGATCATGGACGACATGAACGCACGCATGGGGCCAAGAGGTTGATACAAAGGGACGCGGCTAATTCCGTACGGTGAAATCCGCAGCACGCGACTCTTCCACGACCAGCTCGGCATTGGGCATGTCGTTGGATAGCGCACGCGCCTGCGCCGAGCCGACATTGTGGCCATGGGCGAGCCAGCGCTGTACCAGTCGGTTTTCCAGCTCGAGCCGGTCGACTTCGAGGAACACCGTCACGTCGAAGAGTGGCGCCAGCCGGTCCCACGGCGGCTGGTTGAGGAGAAGGTAATTGCCTTCGACCAGCAGGATGCGCTGGCCAGCCTTGACGGTGCCCGCCCCTGCCCGTGCCAGATCGAGCTTGCGGTCGAAAAGCGGGATGACGATGTCTTCATTGATATTGCGCAGGCGCTTCAGCAGCACCTCGAACCCGGCGCAGTCGAAGGTCGGCGGCGAGCCCTTGCGCTTGCGCAGGTTCATCGCGTCGAGAATGGCGTTGTCGAGGTGGAAGCCGTCCATCGGCACGACGACGGATGCATCGGGTTCGCGCGCATTGATGGCGGCGCTAAGGGTTGCGGAGACCGTGGATTTACCGGCCCCGGGAGCTCCGGCAATAGCCACGATAAGCCGCGGGGTTCTCGCCGCACGGGCAAGAAGCTCTGAAACCAGGTCATCGAGCGTGATCAGCATGTTTGGTACTCATGATAAATTCATAGGATTCTCATAGCGCCGGCAGCAATGCCGATTATCTCTCCCTTGCGGGAGAGCAAGTGATTTTAGGATCTTAGCGTAAGCTAAGTGCTGGAAATCACAAGAGAGGGGATAAGCCAGATGACGGCTCAAAACGCCGTCTTGGATTTTCTAAGGATTTAGCAAGGGGCTGAATCCAAGAAATGCCAACGGGGCGATTGGAGTGGCGCCTCAAGCGAGCCATTTGTCGTAGTCGGAGACAAGCAGGTGCAAGGGAGCTTCGTCTTCCTCGATCGAGGAAAAGCGGCCGATAGGTTCGCGGAAGATATTGTCGGTGAGGTCGTCATTGACCGTCGAGACCTCGCCGATCAGCACGTCGCCGCCCTCGCCCCAGAAGGCATGCCAGTTGCCGGGCAGCAGTGTGACGCTTTCGCCCGGCTGCAGCTTGAGCAAGCCGCCGGCCTTCTGGCGAACGATGCGTCCGTCGGTGGCAACTTCCACGTCAGTCTTCTCGTCGACGCTGCCATCCGGATTGGAGTTGAACAGTTCGAGCACAAGCGTGCCGCCGCCACGATTGATGATGTCCTCCGCCTTGACGATATGGCGGTGCATTGGCGAGAGCTGCTTCTCGCGCGAGATCATGATCTTCTCGGCATAGAGCATGCCGCCGCCCTTTTTCAGGTCTTCCTGATTGCCGTTGCGGGTGGTGAAGAGGAACAGGCCCAGCTCATCGAACTTGCCCTGGCCGTAATCGGTGATATCCCAGCCAAGACGTGCCTGAAGTATAGCCTTGCAATCGGTCGCGGTGCGGGCCTTCATTTCTTCCGGTGACCAATAGGCAAAAGGCGGCATGACATAACCGAACGAGCGGATGAACTTGTCGCTCTCGCGGATGATTTCATTGACTTCAGAACGCTTCATTCTCAATTTTTTCCTTTATGCAATACTGGTATCTGGCGGTGCCTTGGCGCCGGTCATGAAGGCAACGGCATCCGACATCGTATACTCTTTTGGGTTGATCACGGTAAGACGTTTTCCGAGGCGATGGATGTGGATGCGATCTGCCACTTCGAATACGTGTGGCATATTGTGCGAAATCAGCACAATCGGAAGTCCGCGTTTTTTCACATCCTGGATGAGTTCGAGGACGCGGCGGGATTCCTTGACACCGAGCGCCGCAGTTGGTTCATCCATAATGACGACCTTCGAACCAAAAGCCGCTGCACGCGCCACCGCGACACCCTGGCGTTGGCCACCGGAGAGGGTTTCCACCGCCTGGCCAATATTCTGGATGGTCATAAGGCCAAGTTCGGTGAGCTTGTCGCGCGCCCGCTTCTCCATTGCCTTGCGGTCGAGCATGCGGAACCATCTGCCCATAACACCGGGTTTGCGGATCTCGCGGCCAAGGAACATGTTGTCGGCGATGGACAGCGCCGGCGAAAGTGCGAGTGTCTGGTAGACAGTCTCGATGCCAGCGTCGCGCGCTTCCATGGGCGAGCGGAAGTGGATCGGCTTGCCCTCCAGCGTCATCTCGCCTTCGTCGGGATGGATGGCGCCGGAAATCGCCTTAATGAGCGAGGATTTCCCGGCGCCGTTATCGCCGATCACTGCCAGCACTTCGCCAGGATAGAGATCGAAATCCGCGTAATCGAGGGCGGTAACGCGCCCGTAGCGCTTGACGAGGCCGCGGGCGGTAAGGATGGGTTCTCTTGACATCAGCCTGCTACCTTTCTGATCCACTGGTCGATTGCCACAGCCAGGATGATCAATACACCGATGATGAGGTACGTCCATTGGACGTCAGTACCGTACATGCGCATCCCGAAGGAGAAGACGCCGACGATCAATGCACCGAAGAGCATGCCGAGGATGGAGCCGCGGCCGCCGAAGAGCGACATGCCGCCGATCACCACTGCGGTGATGGATTCAATATTGGCGAACTGGCCGATCTGTGGGGAAACCGAACCGTTGCGTCCGATCGATGCCCAGCCCGCCAGAGCGCAAATGAGACCGGCCAGCACGTAGACCGTAATGAGAACCTGCTTGGTTCGCACACCGGAAAGCTTTGCCGCCTCCGGATCGTCGCCGATGGCATAGACATGCCGACCCCAGGCGGTGTGGTTGAGCACATACCAAAGAATGGCGATGAGGACCAGCATGGCGAACACGCCATAGGTGAAGGTCGCCCCGCCGATATTGATCTTCTCACCGAAGAACTGCAGTAGTCTTGCATTCGCCTCGATATCCTGGGCGCGGATCGTCTCGTTGGCGGAATAGATGTAGGTCGTCGCGAGATAGATCTGCCACGTGCCGAGGGTGACGATGAAGGGCGGCAGTTTGAGATAGGCGATCAGGACGCCGTTGATGAAGCCGCACAGCGCGCCGAGCGCGACGCCACACAGGATCGCGAGCTCAACCGGCATTCCATAGCGGAAGGTGAACTGGCCCATGATGACGGATGTCAGCACCATGATGGCGCCAACGGAAAGGTCGATACCTGCGGTCAGGACCACAAGCGTTTGTGCCGCGCCGATAATGCCGACAATCGCCACCTGCTGCAGGATTAGCGACAGAGCAAATGGTGTGAAGAAGCGCGAGCCGACAATGATCGCGAAGATGATCAGCGACAGCATCAGAACGATAAGGGGAACGGAAGCCGGGCTGGAATGAAGGAAATGCCGTATCTTTTCGAGAGGGCTTTTCTCATGCGTGTCGAAGCTGGCAACAGCGGTGGCGCTTTGCGAAAGCACACGCTCGAACTCCTGCGTCGGCTCTGATGTGGTTTTGATCTCGGTCATGGGTTGGCCTCCCCGAATTTTTTGCGTGTGGAGAGAACAGTTTTACACCGTCCTCTCCATACCTGCTTGCATTTTTGTCAGTTCAAACCGGGATCAGCCCCAGCACTTGCTCATGCCGGTCTTGACATCGATGGATTCGAGACCCTTGACCGGCTTGTCGGTAACGAGCGAAACGCCCGTGTCGAAGAAGTTCTTGCCTTCGGTCGGCTTCGGCTTCTCGCCGCTGTCGGCGAACTTCTTGATCGCCTCGATGCCGAGCGATGCCATCAGCAGCGGGTACTGCTGCGATGTTGCGCCGATGACCCCGGCTTGAACGTTCTTCACGCCTGGGCAACCGCCATCGACCGAAACGATGAGGACGTCCTTTTCCTTGCCGAAGGCCTTCAAGGCTTCATAGGCACCGGCAGCGGAAGGTTCGTTGATCGTGTGAACGACAGTGATGCCCGGATCCTTCTGCAGGAGGTTTTCCATCGCCTTGCGACCGCCTTCCTCGTTGCCGTTGGTCACGTCATGGCCAACAATGCGCGGGTCCTTTTCGTCGCCGATCTTGTTGATGTCAACAACATCAATACCAAAGCCCTTCATGAAGCCCTGGTCGCGCAGAACGTCGACAGTCGGCTGCGACGGCGCCAGGTCGAGGAATGCGACTTTGGCGTCCTTTGCCTTGTCGCCAAGGGTTCCGGCGGCCCATTTGCCGATCAGTTCGCCCGCGAGGAGATTGTCGGTCGCGAAGGTTGCATCGGCGGCGTCGGCCGGATCGAGCGGTGTGTCGAGGGCGATGACCAGAACACCGGCATCGCGGGCCTGCTTGACGGAGGATACGATACCGGCCGTGTCGGACGCGGTAATCAGGATGCCCTTGGCGCCATCGGCGATGCAGGTCTCGATGGCGGCCACCTGGCTTTCGCTGTCGCCGTCGATTTTGCCGGCATAGGTCTTCAAATCAACGCCGAGTTCCTTTGACTTGGCAAGCGCACCCTCTTTCATCTTGACGAAGAAGGGATTGGTGTCCGTCTTGGTGATGAGGCACGCACCCACTCCCGCAGCCTGTGCCGGAGCGGCAAAGGATGCGATCGCCACAGCGGCGGCGCCCAGAACGGTTGACTTCAGATAAAAGCTCTTACGCATTTCACTTCCTCCCAAAAAATCGCACGAATGCGCGACGGGCCGACGACGGTCGAGCCCTGGTTCCGCGTTGAACATCTCGGACAGTTATCCTCCCGGCCAAGTGTTGGACCATAGCAAATACCACTGGCCGCAACCTGTCAACATTAATAAATCACTCTGATTTAATATTGACAGGATTACATGATATCTCCATTGTCTGCGGATTGTTGGAGGAGTCCCTTTGGGCATTCGAGTTTCGGAGCGCACCGGCACGGGAGGAACCAGGCCGACGCTCCATCACGGTACAAATCAGAGTGGCATGCGCGATCACAATGAACGCGTGGTGTTGTCGCTGTTGCGCCAGCATGGCAGCCTCGCCAAGACGGCGATCGCCCGCATGACGGGGCTCTCGGCGCAGACGAGTTCAATCATCATGCGCATGCTGGAAGCGGACGAACTCCTGTCGCGCGAGGAGCCATTGCGCGGGCGTATCGGCCAGCCATTGATCCCGATGTCACTCAATCCGGATGGCGCTTTCTTCCTTGGCCTGAAGATCGGACGGCGCAGTGCCGATCTGGTCCTGATCGATTTTGTCGGGCAAATCCGTTCCATGCTGCACATGCCCTACGACTATCCAGCACCGGAGCCGATCTTGCGCTTTACTGGTGAGGGCATAGCGGAGATGGTGCTTGGGTTGACGGAAAAGCAGCGCGACAGGGTTGCCGGAATCGGCATTGCCGCGCCATTCGAATTGTGGAAATGGGCCGATACGGTCGGCGCGCCGCAGGAGATCATGGATCAATGGCGGGGCTGCGATATCCGTGCGCGTGTGGCGGAGCTGTGCTCGTTCTCGGTCTATCTGCAAAATGACATGACTGCGGCCTGCGGTGCTGAGCTGGTGTTCGGCCAGACCAAAGATGTCAACGATTTCGTCTATTTCTACATCGGCTCGTTTATTGGCGGCGGCATCGTCATCAATGGCAGCCTGTATGCGGGCCGCAGCGGCAATGCCGGCGCGCTTGGCTCGATGCCGGTTCCGGGACCTGATGGCATGGCGCATCAGCTGATCGATATCGCCTCGATTACGGCTCTGGAAAGGGTGGTCACGGAACTCGGACGGGACCCCTCGCCGCTCTGGGCCTCGCCCGAGGACTGGGGCGTGATGGGTGCCGAACTGGACGATTGGATTGACAGCGCCGGGAAAGCGATCGCGCAGGCGGTCATCGCCTCGTCCTCCGTCGTGGATTTCGAAGCAGCCATCATCGATGGCTGGCTGCCGGCCAGCGTGCGCGGACGCATAGTCGATGCGGTGCGCAAACATGTCGAGACATTCGATCTCGAGGGCATCGAGCTGCCGGTGATTATCGAGGGAACAGTCGGCATTCACGCGCGGGCGCTCGGCGCCGCCAGCCTGCCGCTGTCCGACCGATTTCTGCTTGGGCAGAAGATTTTTAGAAAGGCCACCTCGTAATGCTTATCGGAATTCCGCCCATGCTGGGGCCGGAACTGCTGGCCACCCTGCGTGCCATGGGACACGGCGACGAAGTCGCATTGGTCGATGGCAATTACCCGGCGCTTGAACATGCAAGGCGGCTGATCCGTGCGGACGGCCTACCGCTCATCCCTCTACTTGACGCGATACTGCAAGTGTTGCCGGTCGACGATTTCGTGCCGGAAGCATTGTTCCGCGCGTCGGTGAAAGGCAACCCTGCCCTCGCCGATCCGGTGCATGAGGAAATGGCACAAGTCTGTGCACGCCGGGCGCCGGGTTTCAAACTGGTTGCGCTTGGCGGCGATGCGTTCTATGCGCGTGTGAAAGACGCCCATACCATTGTTGCGACAAGCGAGCCGCGGCTCTATGCCAATATTATCATCCGCAAGGGTGTCATTTATCCGGGAAAGACTGATCAATGATTTTATGTTGTGGTGAAGCCCTCATCGACATGTTGCAGCGCAATAGCGAAGCCGGGGAACCTGCATTTGCGCCCTATGTCGGCGGCGCCGTGTTCAATACGGCAATCGCGCTGGGCCGGCTGGAGGTTCCAACCGAGTTCTTCTCGGGGATCTCGTCGGATTTCTTCGGCCAGATGCTGCTCGACAGCCTTGCAGCAAACAATGTGGGCACGACTTACGCACATATTTCACCGCAGCCGACCACGCTTGCCTTTGTGCGGCTGACTGACGGGCAGGCGAGCTACATGTTCTATGACGAGAACAGCGCCGGGCGTTCACTCGCCATCGAGCACCTGCCCGAACTCGATGACAACATCACGGTGCTGCAGTTTGGCGCGATCAGCCTTATCCCGGAGCCGTGCGGCTCGACCTATGAGGCGCTGATGGCACGCGAACACGAAAAGCGCGTGATTATCCTCGATCCAAACATTCGCCCGAGCTTCATTCCCGATCAGGTGAAACATCTCGCCCGCATGCGGCGCATGATCGCCATGACCGACATCGTCAAGATTTCCGACGAGGACATGCGCTGGTTCGGCGAAGAGGGCACGATGGATGAAATCGCCCGCCGCTGGATTGTCGCCGCGAGCGAACAGGGTCCGAAACTCATTCTCGTCACGCACGGCGCGGAGGGTGTCACCGGCTATACGGCCGATCTCACCGTCCATGTAGCAGCGCAGAAAGTGCCGGTCGTCGATACGGTCGGCGCCGGCGATACATTTACCGCCGGTGTATTGGCGTCGCTTGAGGACGCCGGGCTGCTGACGAAATCCGCCCTGACCTCGCTGACTGAAAGCCAGATCCGCGATGCGCTGCTGCTTGGTGTCAGGGCTGCGGCCGTAACCGTTTCGCGCGCAGGTGCGAATCCGCCGTGGCGGTCGGAGCTGGAGTAAACGCCGGCGGCCGTTTCAAGCCACTTCAATGTGAAATGGGCACCTTTTCGTTGAATATAAGGGCACCTCACTCCAGATCAAACGCGGCAGCCATCAGTGTCCTGGTATAGGCCTGGTGCGGCGAGTCGAATATTTCCTCGGTCGGGCCTTCTTCGACGATCTTACCGTTCTTCATCACAATCACATAGTCCGACATCGCCTTGATTACCGCGAGGTCGTGGCTGATGAAGATATAGGAAAGGTCGTGCTTCTGCTGCAGGTCGCGCAATAGCTCGATCACCTGTCCCTGCACGGAACGGTCCAGCGCCGATGTCGGCTCATCGAGGATGACCACCTTCGGCTTCAGGATCATGGCGCGGGCGATGGCGATGCGCTGACGCTGGCCGCCGGAGAATTCGTGCGGATAGCGATTGCGCGCCGCCGGATCGAGACCGACTTCCTTCAGCGCGGCGATGGCCCGCTTGTCGCGCTCGGCGCGAGACAATTGCGGCTCATGGATCAGCAGCCCCTCGGTGATGATTTCGCCGACAGTCTGGCGCGGCGACAGCGAACCATAGGGATCCTGGAAGACGAGCTGTAGCTCCTTGCGCAGTGGCCGCATGGATGCGCGATCATAGTTCGAGATGTTTTTGTCAGCGAAATGGTAGTGGCCACTGCTCGGCAAGAGCCGCAGCAGCGCCCGGCCGAGCGTCGATTTGCCGGAACCGGATTCGCCGACGATGCCGATCGTCTGCCCTTTCTTCAGCCTTACCGTGACGCCATCAACGGCACGGAAAAGCGTCTTGGCGCTGGTGAAAAAACCGCCGCCTATGGCAAAATCCACCGCGACGTTGCGGCCTTCGAGAATAATGGGCGCATTGTCGGCTGGAGGCTCTTTGGTACCGCTCGGTTCGGCAGCCAGCAGCATCTTCGTGTACTCTTCCTTTGGCTGTTCGAAGATTTCCTTGATCGTACCCTTCTCCACCACCTCGCCGCGGCGCATGACGGCGACGCGATCGGCGAAATGCTTGACGATGCCAAGATCGTGGGTGATCAGCACGACGGCCATGCCGAAGCGCTGCTGCAGCGAGCGCAGCAGATCGAGAATTTGCGCCTGGATCGTCACATCGAGCGCCGTGGTCGGCTCATCGGCGATGAGCAGATCGGGCTCGTTGGCAAGCGCCATAGCAATCATGACACGCTGGCGCTGACCGCCAGACATCTCATGCGGATAGCTGTTGATGCGGCGTTCCGGTTCGGGGATGCCGACGAGCTTGAGCAGCTCGAGCACGCGTACCTTGGCTTGCTTGAAGGTGACGCCCTTGTGGTGGACAATGGGCTCGGCAATCTGCCGGCCGATCGTATAGAGGGGATCGAGCGACGTCATCGGTTCCTGGAAGATCATGGTGATCTTCGCGCCCCGGACTTCGTTAAGGCCCTTCAGCGGAAGCCCGATCAGTTCCTTGCCGCGATATTTCGCCGAGCCGGTAACCCTGCCATTATTGGCGAGGAGTCCCATTATGCCCATCATGGTCTGGCTCTTGCCAGACCCGGATTCGCCGACAACTGCGAGGGTTTCGCCCGGTTTCACATCGAGATCGATGCTTTTGACGGCATTGACGTCGCCGTCCGGGGTCGTGAAGTCGACTTTCAGTCCGCGTACGGACAATACGTTTTCATTGATGTCCGTCATCTTAACGGTCCTTGGGATCGAGTGCATCGCGTAGTCCATCGCCGATGAAGTTCAGCGAAAACAACGTAACGACGAAGAAGATGGCGGGGAAAATCAGGTACCATGGCGATGATTGCATCTTGTCGGCACCTGCTGCGATCAGCGCGCCCCAACTGGTCAGAGGTTCCTGGACACCAAGGCCAAGAAACGACAGGAAGCTTTCGAGCAGGATGACCTTCGGAACGACTACGGTGACAAAAACCACGACCGGTCCGATCGTGTTGGGAATAATATGCCGGCGAATGATCTGCCAGTCGGTCAATCCGAGGGCCTGAGCGGCGCCGATGAATTCGCGGCGCTTGAGCGCAAGCGTTTGGCCGCGCACGATGCGGGCCATGTCCAGCCATTCCACGGCGCCGATTACGAGAAAGATCAGAATGAAGCTGCGCCCGAAGAACACGACAAGCACGACAACGAGGAACACAAAGGGCAGCGAATAGATGATCTCGACAAGTCGCATCATGACATTGTCGACGCGTCCTCCGATATAGCCGGAAATAGCGCCGTAGGAAACACCAATGGCGAGCGAAACAAGGCTGGCGAGAAAGCCGACAGCAAGCGAAATCTGCCCGCCCAGCATGATACGCGCCATCAGGTCACGGCCATTCTGATCGGTGCCGAACAGGAAGTATTCGCGGTGCACATCGCCGGTCAGTTTTAATGTCCGGCCATCCTCTTCGGTAGCAGTGACCTTGGTGTTATCGAATTCATTGGTACGGTCGAAGTATCGCGTTGAACGCGGATCGATCGGCTGATCGGAATGGATGGTTGCGGTGAATGTATTGCCGTCGACTGCAAATTCGCGCAGTTCAACGCGGGCACGATCCGCAACGCCCTTCATGACATCGCCGAGCGTATCCGCCTTCGGCAATGGCTCGAGGCTCGGCGCGGCATTCACATAGGACGGGAACACCTGATCATAGGTGTGGCTTATGAAATAGGGCCCGAAGAAAGAGAACAATGTGATCAGCAGCAGCATCACACAGCCGCTCATGGCGGCGCGGTTGCGGCGGAAACGCATGGTAGCGAGCTGGAAGAGACTGCGTCCCTTCGATTCTTCCGGCGGGATGACGGTCGTAGCCATATCAGTCATGACGGACCCTCGGATCAAGAAGGCCGTAGAGAATATCGACCACAAGGTTGAAAACGATGACGAAGATCGCGACAAGAACCACTGTTCCCATGACGAGCGTATAGTCACGATTGATGGCGCCGAGCACGAAATAGCGACCGACACCGGGGATGGTGAAGATGGATTCGACGACGGCTGAACCGGTGAGAAGAGCAGCGGCGCAAGGCGCAAGATAGGAGACGACCGGCAAGAGTGCGCCGCGCATGGCGTGCGTGACGACCACGACCCGCTGGGGCAGCCCGTAGGCACGCGCAGTCCTGATATGGTCGGTATGGAGACCTTCGATCATCGAGCCGCGCGTGAGGCGGGCAAATACCGCCAGCTGCGGCAGGCCGAGTGTGATAACCGGGAGAATGAGGAACTTGAATGAGCCATCGCCCCAGCTGCCGGTCGGCACCCATGACAGCATCAGCCCGAAGATCAGGGTCAGGATCGGCCCAACGACGAAGTTCGGCACTGTCACGCCGGTCGTGGCAACGGACATGACAAGAAAATCGAGGAAACTGTTCTGCCGCAGCGCTGCAAGCGTGCCGATGAGCACACCACCGATCAGTGCGAAAAGCAGCGCATAGGTGCCGAGCTCAACTGAATAGGGCAAGCCCTTGCCGATCAGTTCGGCGATAGTGTTGTCCTTGTAGATATAGCTCGGACCGAAGTCGCCGGTGACAGCGTTCTTGAGATATTGGAGGTACTGGTTCCACAGCGGCTGGTCGAGATGGTAGGCCCGCATCAGGTTTTCCATCGTCGCCGGGGGCAAGGGCCGTTCCAGATTGAAAGGGCCTCCGGGCGCAAAGCGCATGAGGAAGAAGGATATGGTGACGACAATAAACAATGTCGGCACTGCACTCGCCAGCCGGCGAAGAACAAAATTGAGCATCGAGACAGTCTCTTCTACTTGTTGACGCAGTCTCAGGAACGGATCTGATCGTTCCGGTTCATGATGACCGCAACACCGCGCAATACGCAAACGATTCCGTTCTGCCGCCCCTTTTTAACGAGAGGCAGCAGCAGGGCATGTCCAAACGATGAACTTTCGGCCGGAAACGTGTCGCATTGCGAGCCGGGCAAACAAAGGCGCGCAACCCGCCGTGGCGGATTGCGCGTTCAGTGTTATTCGACGCTCAGGTACTTGCTTAGGTGCTCATTGTTGCCGTTGTCGCCCCATCCCTTGACCTTATCGGCCACGAGCCAGAAATTGGCGTCGTTGACCAGCGGAGCAATCGGCTGGTCGCGCATGATGAGGGCTTCGGCTTCATGCAGGATCTTGGAGCGGGCAGCCGGATCGCGTTCCTCGTAGGACTTCTTCATCAGCGCATCGAATTCCTGATTTTCGTAATGTCCGTAATTGAAGGTCTTGTTGGTGCTGACGTTGAGGTTGAGGAAGTTTTCTGCATCGGCATAGTCGGCGGTCCAGCCGGCACGGGCAACGTTGAACTTGCCGCCTTCCTGCAGGTATGCGTAGTGCGCGCTGATGTCGAGATTCATCAGCGTTACGTTGGCGCCGAAGGTTTTCTTCCACATGTCGGCCACCGCAGTCGCAGCTTTCTGGTGGTTCGGGTTGGTGTTGTAGCGGATCTCGATGTTCAAGGGCTTGCCACCCTCGCCGTAACCGGCTTCCTTCATCAGCTCGATCGCCTTGTCTTCGCGGTCAAGCTGCGACATGCCGGCAAAATCGGCCTTGGACGGTTCGCCGTAGTTTTCGAGGCCCGGAGGAACCAGTGAGTAGACCGGCAGTTTCGAACCGTTGAAGATTTCCTTGGCGAGGAAGTCGCGATCGACAGACATCGACAGAGCGCGGCGGACGCGCACGTCGTTGAATGGCTCGGTGCGAGTGTCGAATGGATAGTAATATGTTGCGAAGGCAGGCGTGACGTGAACCTGTTTCGGGTTTGCGGCGCGCAGGCGGGCCATCTGGTCGGAGGCGAAGTTGTAGACGAGATCAAGTTCGCCGGCTTCATAGCGGCGCACGGCTGCTGCCTGATCCTCGAGCGGGTAGAAAATGACCTTGTCGAGCTTGACGTTTGCGGCGTCCCAATAGTTCTCGTTCTTGACTACGGTCAGGTGATCATTGGGAACATGTTCCACGAGCTTGAAGGCGCCGTTGCCGATGAGCTTGCCTGGCTTGACGAAGTCAGCGCCGTTCTTCTCGAAGCTTGCCTTGTTGATGGGCAGTGCAGACTGATGCGACAGGAGTTCGATGAAGAAAGGTGTTGGGTGCTCGAGCGTGATCTCGAGTGTCTTGTCGTCCACGGCCTTCATGCCAAGCTGATCGACCGGCAGTTTGCCCTTGTTGATGGCTTCGGCGTTCTTGATGGGGTAGAGGATATTGGCGTAGCCGGCAGCTGTCTTCGGATCCTCTTCGCGGCGCATCGAGAAAATGAAATCTTCGGCAACGACCGGCGACCCATCGGACCATTTGGCATTGTCGCGGATCTTGAACGTATAGACGAGACCATCATCGGAGATCTTCCAGCTTTCGGCGGCGCCCGGCACGATCTTGCCATTGGCGTCATAGACGGTCAGGCCTTCATACAGGTCCTTCAGCACGAAGGCTTCGATGTCGATTGAGGTCTGCGACTGATCGAGGGTTTGCGGTTCGCCGCTATTGCCGCGATGGAGCACCATTTCGGCAAGTGCCGGACTTGCGCCGAGCATGAGTGATCCTAGCAGCAGCGCCGCGCTGACATTGAGTTTCATAAAAGTCATTTTTCTTTTCCTTCCCCTCTAAGAGAATTGCGAAGGCATGAACAAAGGCCAAAATTTTCGCAAAGGCAAGGAGGGTCTAATGCTTTCGTTGCAATATTTTTGGCTGATGGGGCTTACGATCACGTCAAAAATTTGTTGCACCATGTGGACCGAATGGCCGTCAGACGGCGTTTTTGCGCAAAAAAGCGGCAAATTCTGCCCGCCCGCTAAATTTGCCGGATAATGTGGAAAACCGGGCTGGCGGGTCTTGATATAGGCCTACAGCGCTCGCCTTCGGGTTGGCTGACAGTCGATAATTGGACGCGGGTAACGCTCACCGAGGCGGATATATGCAATCTTCAGAGCTCTCCGAACGGACTGCCCGCGGAATGATTGTCCTTGTTTGCTGCGGGGTCTGCGGCCGCGGTTTAAGGGCGACGCCCTTCAGCCAGATCCACAGCGCTTCCCAATGAATGCCGGCGATCACCTTCAGCGTCAGCAGCGGATAGGCCAATGCCAGCCGCAGCAACTGCCGGTCGCTGAATTCGCGGCGTGTGCCGCCAAACACTGTGGCAATGATCAAGCCCTCCGCGTCACTGCCATTGACGACGAGCAAGGCAACTTCATCGGGCAGCGTGATGGTGAAATCATAGCGCAATCCCATCT
>NZ_JBBNAN010000369.1:0-29978 GCF_037994405.1 Phyllobacterium sp. | reverse complement strand
GGGCTACGCACTGCTCAATCGCGACGACAAGCATTTCAAGCTGCTTGAAAAACTCGCGCGAGCCGCCGGCGTCGAACACATCAAGAGCTTCGGCGAAAATGCGCGGGCGGATTACCGGCTGACCAAGGTGAAATTGCATGGCGACTGCTCCTGCATGACTGCGCGTCTTGCCGGTGAAGAAGTCGTCGCCAAGATTGGCGCCCCAGGCCGGCACATCGTGCAGAATGCACTTGCTGTTCTGGGCGCCGCGCATCTCACCGGTGCGGATATGGCGAAGGTCACCCTGGCACTCGCATCGCTTCGGCCTGAGAGTGGCCGTGGCGCCCGACATACGCTGGAGGTCGCCAACGGCACATTCACGCTGATCGACGAGAGTTACAACGCCAACCCGGCATCGATGCGCGCTGCGATCGAGCTGCTGGCCGCTGCAACGCCGGCTGGAAAGGGCCGCAGGATTGCCGTTCTCGGCGATATGCTGGAACTGGGGAAGCAGGCGCCAAAACTGCATGCTGAACTTTCATCGGTAATCGCTGCCAATCATATCAACATGGTTTTTCTCGGCGGACCGGAGATGGCAGCGCTCAAAGCGGCCATGCCGGTTGAATTTCATGCCGAATACAGGCAGAGCGTAGACGAATTGCAACCGCAATTGCTGAACACGATCAGGGCTGGTGACGTGATTATGATCAAGTCATCCAAGGGGACCGGATTCTCTCAGATCGTGAAAACGCTCTTGCAGAAATACAACACCGTGGAGCCTGTCGGTCCTGCCGAGTAAGCCTGCGGGGATGGGGAAATAGCTGATGCTTTATTATCTCGCCGGCCTGGCGGAACATATCCAATTTCTCAACGTGTTCCGCTACATCACGTTCAGGACCGGTGGTGCGCTGATAACTTCGGCGCTGATTGTCTTCCTTTTTGGTCCGCGCATCATCGACTCATTGCGTATTCGCCAGGGGCGCGGCCAGCCGATTCGCGCCGACGGTCCTCAAACCCATTTCAAGAAGGCCGGTACGCCCACCATGGGCGGACTGATGATCATGACCGGTATCCTGCTCTCATCCCTGCTTTGGGCCAACTGGTCGAATGTCTATGTCTGGATCGTCCTGCTGGTTGCCCTGTTCTTCGGCGCGATCGGCTTCTATGATGATTACCTGAAGGTCAGCAAGCAGACGTTCAAGGGTTTTTCTGCCAGAGCGCGTCTCGGCATCGAATTCCTCGTTGCGGCCCTGGCTGGTCTAGCCATCATGTGGGCCGGGCAAGAGCCGTTCTCATCGTCGCTGACTTTCCCGTTTGCCAAACAACTCATACTCAATTTGGGCATTTTCTTCATTCCGTTTGCCGCATTTGTTATGGTTGGCGCCGGCAACGCGGTGAATTTCACAGACGGTCTCGATGGCCTTGCTACTGTCCCCGTGATGATCGCGGCAGCTTCCTTCGGCGTTATCGCCTACCTCTCCGGTAATGCGATTTTCGCCGATTATCTGCAGATCCATTTCACGCCGGGCACAGGCGAACTTGCTGTCGTGCTGGGTTCAGTCATCGGCGCTGGCCTCGGCTTCCTCTGGTTCAACGCACCGCCGGCCGCTATTTTCATGGGCGATACCGGGTCGCTCGCACTTGGTGGTCTGATCGGTGCCGTCGCTGTTGCTACCAAGCACGAGATCGTTCTTGCCATTATTGGCGGTGTCTTCGTCATGGAAGCCATGTCCGTGATCATCCAGGTGGCGTCGTTCAAGATGACAGGCAAGCGCGTGTTCCTGATGGCGCCTATCCATCACCATTTCGAAAAGAAGGGCTGGACCGAGAGTCAGGTCGTGATCCGTTTCTGGATCATCGCTGTGATCCTCGCTCTCATCGGCCTTTCCACGCTCAAGCTCAGATAAGGCATACGCATGATCGCCGCCCACTCCATGAAGGACAAGACCGTCGCGCTCTTCGGGCTCGGCGGTTCGGGCATTGCCACTGCTCAAGCGATCATTGCAGGCGGGGCGAATGTCATCGCCTGGGACGACAATCCTGATAGCGTGGCACGCGCGCAGGGTGCGGGGATCGAAACGGGCGATCTACGGCAAGCGGACTGGAAGCAGTTTTTCTCGTTCATCCTGTCGCCTGGCGTGCCGCTGACGCATCCGCGTCCGCACTGGACCGTGGACTTGGCCCGGGCCGCCGGTGTCGAGATCATCGGTGACGTGGAGCTTTTCGTGCGGGAGCGTAATCTGGCGTGCAAGAACAGCCCGTTCATTGCCATCACGGGCACCAACGGCAAATCGACAACGACGGCGCTGATCGCACACATCATCAAAACGTCTGGCCGCGACACCCAGCTTGGCGGAAATATCGGCACTGCAGTGATGACCCTTCAGCCACCTGTCGACGACCGCCATTATGTCGTCGAGTGCTCATCCTATCAGATTGACCTCGCGCCTTCGCTCAATCCCTCTGCCGGTATCCTCCTGAATCTGACGCCGGATCATCTAGACCGGCATGGTACCATGCAGCACTACGCCGAGATCAAGGAACGTCTTGTTGCCGGAAGTGAGACGGCGATTGTTGGTATCGACGACAGCGTTTGTGCTGCAATTGCCGACCGGCTGGAGCGGACGGGCAAGCCGGTAATTCGTATTTCCAAGCGCATGCCGGTCCGTGACGGCTACTTCGCCGAAGGCTCCAATCTGATCCACGCGAAAAAAGGCGAGGCAAATGTGGTCGCCTCGCTCGCCGGCATCGGCTCATTGCGCGGCGAGCACAATGCGCAAAATGCGCTGGCCGCATTCGCTGCCTGCCAAGAAGTCGGTTTGTCGGTGGAGGAGATCATCGCTGGACTAAGGACTTTCCCTGGTCTGGCCCATCGCATGGAACAGGTTGCCAAGCTCGGCAAGACGCTGTTTATCAACGATTCCAAAGCAACCAATGCCGACGCTGCCGCGCCCGCGCTCTCGTCATTCCCGCGTATTTACTGGATCGCTGGTGGACTGCCGAAAGAAGGAGGGATCGCTGCGCTATCCGGCTTTTTCCCGCATATCGCCAAGGCCTATCTGATCGGCGAGGCGGCACCGCAATTTGCTGCGACGCTCGGCGAGGCTGCGCCTTACGAGATATCCGGCACCATAGGGGCGGCGGTGGAACATGCCGCGCGTGACGCCGCCAGTGACGGAGCGACAGAACCGGTGGTGCTGCTGTCGCCGGCCTGCGCCAGTTTCGACCAGTTTCAGAATTTCGAGAAACGCGGCGAGGCATTCCGGTCCGCCGTTCTGGCGCTTGCGGGCGCATCACCGATTGAGGGGGCAAACTGATGGTAAGCCGTGTTGACCGTGGTCCCGTAGCCGACTGGTGGTGGACGATTGATCGTTTTCTTCTTGCTGCCTGCCTCGCCTTGATGGGGCTTGGCATTCTCCTATCCTTCGCGGCGAGCCCTGCGGTCGCAGAGCGCATCGGCCTTGAGAGCTTCTATTTCGTCAAGCATCAGTCGATGTTCATGGTACCGGCAGTCGTCGTCATGTTTGCGGTTTCGTTCATGGCACCGCGAACTATCAGGCGATTTGCAATTATTCTGCTGGGCATCTCCATGGTGGCTATGGTTGGTGCGCTGTTCTTCGGCATTGAGGTCAAGGGCGCGCGCCGCTGGGTATCGCTCGCTGGCGTCTCGATCCAGCCTTCCGAATTCATGAAGCCAGCCTTTGTCATTGTTTGTGCATGGCTTTTTGCTGAAAACGAGCGTCGAAAGGACATTCCCGGGAACTTCTTCTCGATGGTGCTCTTCGGTGTTGTCGCCGCACTTCTGGTGGCGCAGCCGGATCTTGGCCAGACCATCCTGACAGCCGTTACATGGGGTGCGATGTTCTTCATGGCCGGCGTGCCGTGGATCTGGATTATCGGCTTGGGTATCCTTGGCATCGTTGGTTTCTTTGGTGCCTACACGGTGTTTCCACACGTTGCCGGACGTATCGACCGGTTCCTGACGGGCGAGGGCGATACGTTCCAGGTTGATGCGGGACGCGAGGCGATCATCAGAGGCGGCTGGCTCGGCCAAGGACCGGGTGAAGGCACGATCAAGCGCATCATTCCTGACAGCCATACCGATTTCATCTTTTCGGTGACAGCGGAAGAGTATGGCATCGCGCTTTGCCTGCTCATCGTGCTGATCTTTGCTTTCATCGTTATCCGTGGCCTGTCCATTGCGTTGAAAGAGCGTGATGATTTCACCCGCCTTGCAATCTCGGGTCTTGTCATCCTGTTTGGCTTCCAGTCGATCATCAACATGTCGGTCAATCTGCATTTGATGCCAGCCAAAGGCATGACTTTGCCATTCATTTCGTATGGTGGTTCGTCGCTCATCTCCGTTGCGATCACGGCAGGTCTTCTGCTTGCGTTGACGCGCCGCCGACCTGAAGCTCGCCGTTCGGCGACATTGGGGAGTTCGAAGATGCCCTCAATGGCCGGCGCAGTATGAGCTGCTGATGTCTAAGGGGACTATCTTTCTCGCCGCCGGGGGTACCGGCGGCCATCTTTTCCCGGCTGAAGCGCTGGCACACGAGCTGATCGCGCGCGGTTGGGACATCCATCTGGCCACCGATGATCGTGCCGAGCGGTTCACGGCTGCATTCCCTGCCAAGAAGATCCATGTGGTGCGCTCAGCAACGATCGCTGGGCGCAATCCATTTGCACTGGCGAAAACGTTCTGGACGCTGTGGCAGGGCAATCTCGATTCCCGCAAGCTGTTCCGCGCGACGAAGCCAAAGCTTGTTGCGGGTTTCGGAGGCTATCCAACCCTGCCGCCACTTTATGCGGCGAGCGGGATGAAAATTCCAACGCTTGTCCATGAACAGAATGCCGTGATGGGCCGTGCAAACAAAGCCTTGGCGGCACGTGTCAATGCGATTGCCGGCGGATTTCTGCCCGACAATGGTGGTCCATTTGCGAACAAGACGATTGTCACCGGCAATCCCGTGCGCCCTGCCGTCCTGGCGGAAGTCGGCAAGCCGTATAGCGCGTCGCGGACGTCAGAGCCTTTTCACTTCCTGGTTTTTGGCGGCAGCCAGGGCGCCCAGTATTTTTCGACAGCCATTCCGGCGGCGATCAAGCTGCTTGCACCGCAAGACCGTGCACGCCTTGTCCTTACTCAGCAGGCCAGGATCGAAGATGAGGCGCAGGTGCGCGCTGCCTATCAAGCGCTTGACGTAAAGGCCGAGGTCGCGCCGTTCTTCAAGGACATGCCGAGGCGGATTGCCGAGGCGCATTTCGTGCTTTCCCGCTCGGGCGCGTCCACCGTTTCAGAAATCGCGGCCATTGGACGGCCCGCCATTCTCGTGCCGTTCCCCCATGCGCTCGATCATGACCAGGCAGCAAATGCCGCGGCGCTCCAGGCTGCGGGTGGTGCAGATGTCATCAAGCAGTCCGAGCTTTCACCCGAGCGCATCGCCGCGATCCTGTCGAGCGCAATGCACGAACCCGAGCGGCTGGCGTTTATTGCAGAAAAGGCCCGCGGTACCGGCAAGCCCAATGCTACAAGGTTGCTTGCGGACCTTACAGAGGCTATTGCAACCGGCCAAAGCGTGGAAAATTTCAAAAAAGGAGTGCGTCCATGAAGATGCCGCTCAACATCGGCCTTGTTCATTTCATCGGTATCGGCGGTATCGGTATGAGCGGCATTGCCGAGGTCCTGCACAATCTCGGTTATAAGGTGCAGGGTTCCGACCAGGCAGACAGCGCCAACGTGCAGCGCCTGCGGGAAAAAGGTATCGAGATCTTCGTTGGCCACAAGGCAGAAAATATCGGTGACGCCGAAGTGGTGGTTGTTTCCACGGCCATCAAGAAGACCAATCCGGAACTGATTGCCGCGCGGGAAAAGCTGCTGCCGGTGGTTCGCCGTGCCGAAATGCTGGCTGAACTCATGCGCTTCCGCAAGGCTGTCGCCATCGGCGGTACCCACGGCAAGACGACGACGACCTCGATGGTCGCCACCTTGCTTGATGCCGGCAACCTCGATCCGACTGTCATCAATGGCGGCATCATCAATGCCTATGGCACCAATGCGCGAATGGGCGAGGGTGACTGGATGGTTGTCGAGGCGGATGAGAGCGATGGCACGTTCCTGAAACTGCCAGCGGACGTTGCGGTCGTCACCAATATCGATCCCGAGCATCTGGACCACTACGGCACTTTCGACCGCGTCCGCGAAGCCTTCCGGCAATTTGTTGAGAACGTTCCATTTTATGGCTTTGGCGTGATGTGCCTCGATCATCCGGAAGTGCAATCGCTGGTTTCGCGCATCGAAGATCGCCGGGTCATCACCTATGGCGAGAATCCGCAGGCGGATGTACGTTTCGTCAATCTCGTGGTCGATGGCGCAAGTTCGCATTTCGATGTGCAGATTGCCAAGCGCAAGACCGGCGAGACAACCGAGATCACCGGTCTTCGTCTGCCGATGCCGGGCCGTCACAACGTCTCCAATGCCACGGCGGCAATCGCAGTTGCGTATGAGCTTGGCATTTCCGCCGAGGACATCAAGAAGGGGTTGTCGTCCTTCGGCGGCGTGAAGCGCCGGTTCACGCATACGGGCACGTGGCGAGGCGTCGAAATATTTGACGATTACGGCCACCATCCCGTTGAGATCAAGGCGGTGCTGAAAGCCGCGCGTGACTCCGCCAAGGGCCGCGTCATTGCAGTCGTCCAGCCGCATCGTTTCACGCGCCTTGCCAGTCTGTTTGACGAATTTGCTGCCTGCTTCAATGACGCGGATACGGTTGTCATCGCTCCGGTCTATACGGCTGGCGAGGATCCGATCGAAGGTGTTACGTCGGAAGCGCTGGTTTCCCGCATCAGGACTGCCGCCCACCGCGACGCCCGCTATATCAGCGGACCGCAAGAGGTCGCGCCGTTGATCGCTGAAATCGCCAAGCCCGATGATTTTGTGGTCTTTCTTGGCGCGGGCAGCATCACGCAGTGGGCCTATGCCTTGCCAAAGGAACTTGCAGCGCTCTAGATTTGGGGCGGAAACTGCTGGAAGGACAATATGTATCCAATGATTGATGGCGAAGCCCTGCTGAAGAAGCTGGGGGATCGATTCGCGGGCTTGCGCGGGCGCCTGACGCCCAATATGGGTATGGAAAAGGTCACCTGGTTCCGTGCTGGCGGTCCGGCTGAAGTCATGTTCCAGCCGGCCGACGAGGAAGATCTGTCGGCTTTCCTGAAGGCCGTTCCCGACGAATATCCAATTCTGACTGTCGGCATTGGCTCCAATCTTCTCGTGCGCGATGGCGGCATCCTAGGCTTTGTCGTGCGCCTCTCCGCCAAGGGGTTTGGCGAAGTGGAGCGCGTGGGTGACACGCACCTGCGGGCAGGCACAGCGACGCCAGACAAGCGCGTGGCAGCAGCAGCACTTGAGGCTGGCATTGCCGGGTTCCATTTCTATCATGGTATTCCTGGTGGCATTGGCGGCGCGCTGCGCATGAATGCCGGCGCCAATGGCGTCGAGACCCGGGAGCGTGTGGTCGAAGTGCGTGCTCTCGATCGCAAAGGAGAGGTACATGTCCTTTCCAATTCCGACATGGGTTATGCCTATCGCCATTCCGGCGCGGCGAATGAACTGATCTTCACCTCGGCGCTGTTTGAAGGATCTCTGGGAGACAGGGGTGAAATTCAGGCAGCTATGGATGCCGTGCAGCAGCACCGCGAGACGGTGCAACCCATCCGCGAAAAAACGGGTGGTTCAACTTTCAAGAATCCTGAGGGCTCGTCAGCCTGGAAGGAAATCGACAAGGCGGGTGGGCGCGGCTTGATGATTGGTGGCGCGCAGATGTCGCCAATGCACTGCAATTTCATGATCAATACCGGGACCGCAACGGGACATGACCTTGAAACACTGGGTGAAACGATCCGCGCGAACGTTCTGCAAAAATCCGGCATCAGGCTGCACTGGGAAATCAAGCGTCTCGGACTGTTCCGGCCTGGTCATGAGGTGAACGAGTTCATGGGGCAGCTCTTGTAGCTTGTAACTTGCCGAAAATCTGGCGCGAGACCCGGTGCTGGCGGACGCCGGCTTTCGACAGCGGAACACATTATTTTACACGAAATTTCATTGTTGAATCATTGGGGACTTGTCAGCGAATCAACTCTCTGATTCTTTAGGGACAAGCGTTAACTGATTTGAGTCGGCTGGTTTTTGCCAGCCTCGGGTGTCTGCGGTCCCTGGCCGCCGGATGTGCCCGGACTCATGTCATTTTTCGCCCTTGATGGGGAAGTGTTCGAGGGGTTGCCTTATGGCGAAAAAGCATGTTGCGGTGCTGATGGGTGGCTTTTCATCGGAGCGTCCGGTGAGCCTGTCCTCCGGCAATTCCTGCGCCGATGCTTTGGAGGTTGAGGGTTACTCTGTCACCCGTGTTGACGTCACTCGCGACATTGCCAGTGTTCTGCAGGAGTTGAGACCCGATGTGGCATTCAATGCGCTGCATGGTCCATTCGGCGAAGATGGTACGATCCAGGGCATCCTCGAATATCTCGAAATTCCCTATACCCATTCCGGTGTCCTTGCCTCTGCTCTCGCCATGAACAAGGAGCAGGCGAAGATTGTTGCCAAGGCCGCGGGGGTTCCGGTGGCTGAGGCCAGGACCATGAACCGGATGAATTTTACTTCAAAGCATCCGATGAAGCCGCCTTATGTGGTCAAGCCTGTGAATGAAGGGTCAAGCTTCGGCGTTGTCATCGTCAAGGAAGATCAGTCGCATCCACCGCAGGTCATCACTTCGGATGATTGGAAATATGGCGATACCGTCATGGTCGAGCGTTACATCCATGGGCGCGAATTGACCTGTGCGGTGATGGGCGACGTGGCCATCGGTGTGTGTGAAATCATCCCGGTAGGGCACCAGTTCTACGATTATGATTCAAAATATGTTGCAGGCGGATCAAATCATGTGGTTCCCGCTAAAATTTCACTAAAAATTTACCAAAAAATACAAACACTGACACTCAAGGCGCATCAGGCAATTGGATGTAAAGGGATTAGCCGGTCGGACTTCCGTTACGACGACCGATTTTCCGAAGATGGCGAGCTTATCTGGCTGGAAGTTAACACCCAGCCGGGCATGACTCCCACCTCTCTCGTACCTGATATCGCCAAAGCTGCGGGGCATACCTTCGGTGAATTGTTGAGTTGGATGGTGGAGGACGCATCGTGTTTGCGTTGAAGGGCAAAAATGCGCACCCAAGAGGTGCTGCGCCGGTGTCTTCGGACAGGCGTTCCCATGTCTATGGGGCTTTGGGCCATTTCCGCATCGTCCTGCCGAAATTCATGCGCAAGCCCGTGCGGGTGTTTTCCCGCATGATCGAGGGGGAAGTTTCGATACCGAATCACGTCGGCACGGTTGGTGCTGTGGCATTTCTGGCCCTGACGGGTGCCTATGGTGCCATCCTCGGAGGGCATGCACCGGAAGTGGTCAAGGTTACAACCTCGACATTCGGCTTTGCCATCGAGGATGTGAAGGTTGTCGGCAACAAGGAAACCTCGGAGATCGATGTTCTTGGGGCGCTCGGTCTTGACGGTGAAACCTCTCTGGTGGGTTTGAGTGCCGCGGATGCTCAGAAGGCCGTTGCTGGTTTGCCCTGGGTCGAGTCCGTGGATGTGTTCAAGGTCTATCCAAACACAATCCAGATTTCGATTCACGAGCGGACGGCCATGGCCGTCTGGCAAAATGGCAACGATCTGTCGGTAATCGACGCCGATGGCCGCGTCATCGTCCCGTTCACCGGCGGGCGCAGTGCCGCCTTGCCGCTGGTGATGGGGACTGGCGCTGACAAGCAGGCGAAGTTGCTCCTGGCGCAAATGGCCGGTTTCCCGCAAATCACGGGCGAAGTTAAGGCATATGCGCGGGTCGGCGACCGGCGCTGGGATCTTTTTTTGAAGAATGGCGTCACCCTGATGCTGCCGGAAAATCGCATCGATCAGGCACTTGCCGATATCGCCGACATGGATCGCAAATCGGGCCTTCTGTCCCGCGATATCGCTTCTGTTGACATGCGGCTGACGGACCGGGTGGTTGTTCGGCTGACGCCAGAGGCAATGGTGCAGCGCGTTGAGTATTTGAAGGCGCGGGACAAGGCGCCAAAGCGTTCGGAGAAGCGTATATGAGTATTCTGAACGGAAAGGGCACGTCTACTGGAGCGCCATCCGCAAAACGGACGCGGTCCTTGACAGTTCTTGACATTGGTTCGAGCAAGGTTTGCTGCATCATTGCGCGACTGCGCCCGCGCGAGGAAAGCGCCCATCTGCCGGGCCGCACTCACCGCATCGAAGTTCTTGGTATCGGTCATCAGAAGTCGCGTGGCATCAAGTCCGGTGTCATCGTCAATCTGGATGCCGCCGAACAGGCAATCCGTCTGGCAGTCGATGCGGCCGAGCGCATGGCCGGTCTCACCGTCGACTCGATGATCGTCAATATCTCGTCTGGTCGTCTCAAGAGCGAGAGCTTTTCCGCCAGTATCAATCTTGGCGGCCATGAGGTCGACCAGGCGGATATTCGCCGCGTTCTGGCAGCGGGTGCCAAACAGGCTCTGGCAACGGAGCGCCACCTCGTTCATTCGCTGCCCATCGCCTATGGGCTTGATGGCGAGCGCGGCATTCGTGATCCACTCGGTATGATCGGTGACACGCTCGGCGTCGAAATGCATGTGCTGACCGCCGATGCGGCACCGCTGCGCAATCTCGAGCTTTGCGTCAATCGTTGCCACCTTTCGGTCGAAGCAATGATTGCGACCCCCTATGCCAGCGGTCTTTCGGCGCTTGTCGATGACGAGGCCGAAATGGGCGCTGCCTGCATCGATATGGGCGGTGGCACAACGACGATTTCCGTCTTCTCCGAGGGCAAGTTCATTCATGCCGATGCCATAGCCATTGGCGGCAACCACGTAACCATGGATGTAGCGCGCGGTCTGTCTGCGCATATGGATGACGCAGAGCGCCTGAAGGTCATGCATGGATCGGCTCTGCCAAGCGCTGCCGATGATCGTGACCTCATTAGTGTTTCGCCTCTGGGCAATGACGGACGCGATGTCCCGAACCAATATCCGCGTGCTGTCTTGACACGCATCATCCGTGCTCGCGTCGAGGAGACGCTGGAGCTGGCGCGTGATCGTCTCAATCAGTCTGGCTACGGCCAGATTGTCGGCAAGCGCGTCGTCCTGACAGGCGGAGCCAGTCAGTTGGCAGGGCTGCCCGAAGTGGCCCGCCGCATCCTGGCCCGCAACGTACGAATTGGCCGCCCCCTCGGCGTTACGGGGCTTCCCGAAGCAGCCAAAGGGCCGGCCTTCTCTGCAGCGGTGGGTCTTTTGATCTATCCGCAAGTCGCAGGAATTGAGGAGCGTTCTGTAAAGGCCGGTTCATCATCGCTGATGACAGGTACGGGTGGGCGTTTTCAGCGTATCGGCCAGTGGCTGAGAGAGAGTTTTTGATCAATCGGGGAAACCCAAAAAAATACCGCAGCGGCGAGGCGGTAAAGACGAAAAGGAACGGAACAAATGAGTATCAATCTGCAAAAGCCGGATATTACCGAGCTTAAGCCCCGGATCACCGTCTTCGGTGTTGGCGGCGGCGGTGGCAATGCGGTCAATAACATGATCAATGCCGGTTTGCGCGGTGTTGAATTTGTTGTGGCCAATACCGATGCGCAGGCGCTGTCGCAATCCAAGGCTGAGCGTCTTATTCAGCTTGGTGCCGCAGTCACCGAAGGTCTTGGAGCAGGTTCGCAGCCGGAAGTTGGCCGCGCAGCCGCTGAAGAGTGCATCGACGAAATCAACGATCACCTGTCGGGCACGCATATGTGCTTCGTCACCGCCGGCATGGGTGGCGGTACTGGCACCGGTGCAGCTCCCGTCGTCGCCCGCGCGGCACGCGAAAAAGGCATCCTGACCGTTGGCGTCGTGACCAAGCCTTTCCATTTCGAAGGTCAGCGCCGCATGCGCACTGCCGATATGGGGATTACCGATCTGCAGAAGAACGTCGATACCCTTATCGTCATTCCAAACCAGAACCTTTTCCGCATTGCCAACGACAAGACGACCTTCGCCGATGCATTCGCGATGGCCGATCAGGTCCTCTATTCCGGCGTTGCCTGCATTACGGACCTGATGGTGAAGGAAGGCCTGATCAATCTCGATTTTGCCGACGTTCGTTCGGTCATGCGCGAGATGGGCAAGGCAATGATGGGCACTGGCGAAGCTTCCGGTGACGGCCGTGCAATGGCTGCCGCTGAAGCAGCGATTGCCAATCCTTTGCTGGATGAAACCTCCATGCGTGGCGCCAAGGGTCTGTTGATCTCGATCACCGGTGGCCGCGACATGACGCTGTTTGAAGTCGACGAGGCTGCAACACGTATCCGCGAAGAAGTTGACCAGGACGCCAATATCATTCTCGGCGCAACCTTCGACGAAAGCCTCGAAGGCATCATCCGCGTTTCCGTCGTGGCAACTGGCATCGATAAGCAGATTGGAGAGTCGGCGCCTGCGCCGATCGAATTTCGCCAGCCTCTGAAGCCCCTTGCCAAGCCTGCCCCGCAGGTAGCAGCAAGGGTTGAAACAGTTGCCCGTCCGGTGGTTCAACAGCCGGCCGCTCGCCCTGTGGATCCGGTAGCAGAAGCAATCCGCGCCGCCGAACACGACATTCCGCAGCGCGCGCCGCAGCCTGCCGAGCAGGAATTCCGTCCGCAGAGCCGCATTTTCCAGGCGCCTGCACCGGAGGTCTTCGATGCACCGGTTGCCGCTGTTCCGCAGCAGCCTGTTCATCAGCCGGCACCTCAGCCGCAGATGCAGGCAGCTCCTGCACCGCAGCCAGCAGCGCCGCGGATGCCCAATGTCGCTGATTTCCCGCCGGTCGTTCAGGCGGAACTCAATGCCCGCGACATGGGTGCGCGCGACAATAGCCGCGAGCCGGCCTATGAAAGCCATGAAGATCGTGGCCCGATGGGTCTCTTGAAGCGCCTGACGGCCGGTCTGACGCGCCGCGAAGACGAGACTGCCCGGTTGGAACCGGCGCAGCCGCGCGAACCTGCCATGCGTCCGGCCGAGCCACGCCGCCCGCTTTCGCAGGACGCGTCGATCTACGCGCCGCGCCGCGGACAGCTTGACGAGCAGGGCCGGGTCCAGCCGCAGGCACGTCAGCCTTCCGAGGACGATCAGCTCGAAATCCCGGCATTCCTTCGCCGGCAGGCCAACTGATCCGGTAACGGAATATTAAAGACTATAAATTCCGCCATTGCCCCAATGGCGGAATTTTTCATTCAAACTATTGAATTGGCATGAAAACGGCTTAGCTGGTGGCATGAAGGTTTCGTTACAAATGTCGCTAAACCGTGATTTTGCATCATGCGATGCTGACTGTATCTTGCGCTGCAAAATAACAAGCGCGATGCTGATTCTGAATAGTCCAGCGCGCGAGGGTTAAACATCCAATACCGGATATGGCCATCTGGCTTGCGGTTCATGGCACGAGGTTTCAATTTGCGCGATTTCCAGACAACGATTGCAGAGCGCATCTCGCTTTCCGGTGCAGGTGTGCACAGCGGCGCGCCCGTAACGATATCTTTTGTGCCTGCCGATCCTGATACGGGGATTGTTTTCCACCGGCTCGATGGTGCTGATGCAAGCCACGAAATCAGGGCGCTTGTGTCCGAAGTCGGCACAACTGATCTGTCGACGACCCTTACCAACCGCGCAGGTGTCACCATCAGTACAGTCGAGCACGTGATGGCGGCAATTGCTGGGTCTGGCATCGACAATATGGTCATCGAGATTGACGGGCCGGAAGTGCCAATCCTCGACGGGACTTCGTCAGCATTTCTCGACGCGTTCGAACAAGCCGGATTTGCACATCAGGCAGCAAAGCGCCGCTTCATCCGCGTGCTCAAGACATCGCGCATCGAGTCTGGTGCGTCATGGGCAGAGTTCCGTCCTTATGATGGCACGCGCTACGAGGTCGAAATCGATTTTGAAACGCCTGTGATCGGCCGCCAGAAGTTCGCAAGCGATATGGATGAAGCCGTGTTTCGCAGGGAAATCTCGCGGGCGCGCACCTTTGGTTTCATGCGCGATGTAGAAAAGCTATGGGCTGGCGGGCTTGCGCTCGGCTCATCGCTCGACAATTCCCTGGTCATCGGTGATGACAACTCGGTCATCAATCCGGGTGGTCTGCGCTACAAGGACGAATTCGTGCGTCACAAGGCGCTTGATGCAATTGGTGACCTTGCCTTGGCGGGCGCGCCATTCATTGGTTGTTTCCGCTCCTATCGTGGTGGGCATCGACTTAATGCCGCGGCGCTTCGCGCACTTTTGTCGGATCAAACGGCATTTGAGATCGTCGAAATGGCGGGCAAGCGCGGTCAATCGCGTGGCGCCGCTCTTGTCGCGGTGAACGCTTCCGTTTTCGCACCCTGGGCGATCTGACCTACTAGAATCTTGGTATTGCGCTATGCACAGCCTGCAGCATGATCGCCGCAAGGCGCGCTGTTGCAGGTTCGGACTGTGCTTCCGAGCGATGAAGCACAAGTCCCAGGGACGGCAGGGCAGGTAATCCGCTGTCGGCTGGTACGAGGGGCTGCACGCTTATAGGAAGGCCGATCGGGGTGCGGATCGTCACGCCAAGGCCCGCTGCGGTCGCCGCCCAAAGGCCAGCAAGGCTGGGGCTGATAAAAGCCAGCCGCCACGGGATTCCGGCCCGATCGAGCGCGTTGATGGCAGCAGTGCGCAACAGGCAGGGCGCTTCAAGTGAAGCCAGTGGTAGCGGTTCGTCTGCTGATACGCGCCAATGTTTTGGTTCGCCGGCCGGACCGACCCAGCACATCGGTATGTCCATGACACGCTCACAATGCGGCGTGACTGCACCATCGCTCCAGGCCAATGCCAGGTCGAGCCGGCCAGATGTCACGCGATCGATCAGCTCGGCATTGCGTGCCACGCGCGCCTCGATCCGCACTTTTGGATGGGCCCGGGCAAATTGCCCCAGTACGTCCGGAAGGATCGTCTCACCAAAATCTTCCTGGAGACCAAGCCGCACCCAACCTTCCAGCTCGGTCCCGTGGATCGCTGTGGCGGCTTCATCGTTGAGATCAAGTAGACGGCGTGCATAGGCAAGCATTGTCTCGCCCGCTTCCGTTAGTGCGAGGCCGCGGCCGGCTTTCACGAAGATCGGAGTTTCCGCCTGCAGTTCGAGCTTCTTCAGCTGGGCGCTTACGGCAGAGGTAGAGCGACCCAAGCGATCGGCTGCCTTGGCAAAGCTTCCGAACTCCATCCCTGTTACGAAGGTTCGCAACACATCCATATCGAATGTGATCCGTCGCATATTAATTATCCATATTTATAGGACTATTGATCCATAATTTTCTGATTTTAAGGACGAATATGCGCGTCTATAAATCGAGCGTCAAGTTTATTGCGTTATCGGCGCTCCATAGAAGGACAATTCTCATGCCGTTTGCCCGCATCTCTCTTCTTGAAGGAAAATCGCCGGAATATCTGAAAGCACTCTCCGATAGCCTGCACCAGGCCATGGTCGAGACCTTCGATGTCCCGGCAAATGACCGCTTTCAGGCCATCCATCAGCATCGCCCTGGCGAGTTGATTTTCGACCGCAATTATTTCGGCGGACCGCGCTCGGATGATTTCGTCGTGTTCTCGATAACGACGGGCAAGCCCCGCGACACGGTAACGAAGAAGGCGTTCTACAAGCGGGCGGTCGCGCTGCTTGGACAGGCACCGGGCATCCGGCCGGAAGATATTATGATCATCATCAATACCTCGAGCCGGGACGAATGGTCCTTCAGCAACGGCGAAACGCAGATGCTGGAAGCCGATTGACGATATTGCATTGAAAGGGACCGCTGCCATGATCGCCATGCAATATAGCTTTTCACTACCTGCCGACTACGACATGGCGATCATTGATCGCCGTATCGCCGAGAAAGGCCCTCTGCTCGACAATCTCCCGAACTTGCGGTTCAAGGCCTATTTGACCGCTCGAAGAGACGATGGAACCGGAAGCCGCGACAATCTCTATGCGCCATTCTATCTCTGGAACCACGAAGACGGTCTGAGCGATTTTCTCTGCGGCGAGGGCTTTGCTGGACTTACGCAGTCATTCGGCTGGCCGCAGGTCAAGACCTGGGTCATCTGGCAGGCACATCTTACCGATGCCGTGCGTGAAGCGGTGTTTGCAACCCGCGAAATTCGCGCGACGGCAGCCCACTCGCCGCTTGGCGAATTGCGCAAGCGCGAAAGCGAGGAAGCAATCAATGATGTCGAGAAAGGTGGTGCACTTGCCTCGGTCTCGGCCTTCGAGCCGACAAGCTGGACGCGTATCCGCTTTCAACTTTGGGGCGAGCCGCGGCGATTGTTATCCGGTACTGACGTCCAGGCCTACAGGATTGGA
Source organism: Phyllobacterium sp. (assembly GCF_037994405.1). Lineage (GTDB taxonomy): Bacteria > Pseudomonadota > Alphaproteobacteria > Rhizobiales > Rhizobiaceae > Phyllobacterium. Next base: position 13,564 of record NZ_JBBNAN010000369.1, on the reverse strand, counting down.
CATCTTTCCCTGCCGGAACAAGATTGAATTCATTTTACACTCCGCCACAAAATTGGACGATTACACGGCAATAAGATTGCTGATTCTGTCGGCTTGTGGTTTATGAACGCCCAACCGACGGTAAGATTGACTATGCCTAGAGCATGAGACGCAAACGTGATATCGGGTTTGCGATCAATGCTCTTAAACTATTGTGTGGGGCCGGAGACAGCATGGCGAATTGCAGAATGTCGATGAATTCAGGGCTTGGCCGCAAGGCCCGATTGGCCCTTCTTCTTGTTCCAATTGCCAGCGCTATAGCCATTTCCGGTTGTGCTTCGAAAGATGATGATCTCGATCTGAACGCCTATGTCGACACGATTGAGCCTGCCGATGTTCTCTACAATCAGGCGCTGGCCAACCTGAATTCCGGGCGTCTCGATGAAGCCGCGAAGAAATTCGATGCGGTTGATCGCCAGCATCCCTACTCAGAATTTGCCCGCAAATCGCTGGTGATGGGCGCATTCGCCAATTATCGCGCTGGCAAATATGACGAAGCCATTGCCATGACCAAGCGCTATATCGCGCTCTACCCAACCCAGCCCGAAGCTGCTTATGCCTATTACATCACTGGCCTTAGCTATTACCGCCAGATCCCGGATGTGACGCGCGAGCAGGGTATGACCCGCCGCTCCATTGCCGCATTCAATGAGGTGGTCGAGCGTTTCCCTGATTCTGAATATGTCGAAGATTCCAGGGCTAAGATCCGTTTTGGTCGCGACCAGCTCGCCGGCAAGGAGATGCAGGTCGGACGCTATTACCTTGAGCGCAAGGAGTATCTTGCAGCGATCAAGCGTTTCCGCGGCGTTGTCGAGCAATACTCGAACACACGCCATGTCGAGGAAGCCTTGGCACGTCTCGTCGAAGCCAATTATGCGCTTGGCCTGACGAGCGAAGCACAGGCGGCGGCAGCCGTCCTCGGGCAGAACTACCCGGACAGCCAGTGGTACAAGGATAGCTACAAGCTCCTCCAGAGCGGTGGCCTGCAACCGCGCGAAAGTGCGGGGTCGTGGCTCTCCAAGGCCGCAGCGGCAATCACTGGCGGCAAAGACGGCGTCTAACCGATATAAACCGAGCAATCCATGCTTTCGCATCTGTCGATCCGCGATATTGTTCTGATTGAACGGCTCGACATCGAGTTTCGCGAAGGCTTGTCGGTGCTGACTGGTGAGACGGGTGCCGGTAAATCCATCCTGCTTGATGCCTTGTCGCTCGCCCTTGGGGCACGCGGCGACGCCTCCCTTGTGCGCCACGGCGCGGAGCAGGGGCAGGTTACGGCCGTTTTCGACGTGATGGGCAGTCATCCCGCACGGGCACTTTTGCGTGATAACGATATTGGCGACGATGGCGATATCATCCTGCGCCGGGTGCAAACCGCCGATGGTCGCAGCCGCGTCTTCATCAATGATCAGGCGGCAAGCGTCACGCTGCTGAAGGAGCTTGGCCGCAAGCTCGTTGAAATCCACGGCCAGCATGACGACCGCGCTCTGATTGACATCGATATTCACCGTACTCTTCTCGATGCGTTCGGTGCGCTTGAAACCAAAGCTGCTCTGGTCCGGGCGCTACACAAGACATGGCGGGACACAGAGCACGCTCTGGTCCGTCATCGCACCAAGGTGGAGGCTGCCACACGCGAAGCCGATTATCTGCGTGCCTCCGTCGAGGAGCTTGCCAAGCTCGATCCGGAGCCGCAGGAAGAGGAGGCCCTGGCGATCAAGCGCACGGAAATGATGCGCTCGGAAAAGATCGCGGGCGATGTCAATGACGCCAATGAGGTCCTTTCCGGTAGTGCATCGCCCGTGCCGTCGCTTGCCAGTCTGGTTCGGCGCCTCGAGCGCAAGGTGCCGGAAGCACCGCAATTGCTGGAGCCTGTGGTCAAGGCGATCGACGAGGCTCTGAATGCGCTTGCGGAGGCCCAGAATGGTATCGAACAGGCCATCCGTGCCATCGATTTTGACCCGCGTGTCCTCGAGCAGACGGAAGAGCGCCTCTTTGCCCTTCGCGGCGCAGCGCGCAAATACTCTGTGGCTGTCGACGATCTTGCCGCCTTGCGGGACAGGATGGATGCCGATCTTGCCGATATCGACGCGGGCGCCGAACGGCTTGCTGCGCTGGAAAACCAGACGCTTGCTGCGCGCGACGCTTTTGATCAGGCAGCTTTGGCCCTTTCGAATGACCGGCGCGAGACTGCAGACCACCTCAAGCAAGCCGTCATGGCGGAACTTCCGGCGCTGAAACTTGAACGCGCGGAATTCATCGTGGAAATGACGACAGATCCGCAGAATCGCACCGCCGAGGGCATCGACACCGTCGAATATTGGGTCCGAGCCAATCCCGGCACGCGCGCGGGGCCGATGATGAAGGTTGCTTCCGGCGGCGAGCTCTCGCGCTTCCTGTTGGCCCTGAAAGTGGCGCTTGCCGATCGCGGTTCGGCGCCGACGCTGGTGTTTGACGAAATCGATACGGGCGTGGGTGGCGCCGTTGCCGATGCCATCGGCCAGCGCCTGCGTCGTTTGGCAGGTCAGGTTCAGGTGCTTTCCGTCACTCATGCGCCGCAAGTCGCTGCCCGGGCACAGACGCATTTCCTTATCGCAAAAGCCGCTGCCGGCAATGACCGTGTGGCGACATCGATCCGCGCCATGGAGACGGGCGACCGGCAGGAAGAAATCGCCCGCATGCTGGCCGGCGCCAGTGTCACTGAGGAAGCACGTGCAGCCGCAGTTCGTTTGTTAAGGGAAAATGCTGCCGGTATCTCCCCCCTTGTGGGGGAGAAAGCGATTCCAGCATCTTAGCACTTGCCAAGTGCGAGAAATCGCAAGAGAGGGGATTTTGCATCCACGATATCCCCTCTCTTGGACTTTCTAAGGATTTAGCAAAGAGGCTAAATCCAAGAAAGTCCGTTCTCTCCACAAGGGGAGAGATAAGTGCGGCTTCGTTTGCACATTATCTGAACTCAATGCACTGGATTTTGAACGATGCATTTCGGCGTCTCATAGGCTAATCTCCCGCCCGAATCCGTATTTTCAGCGTCGGACAGGCCATGGCAGACATTCCCGTAGAAGACTTGAGTGAGGCGGAAGCGGCCGAGGAACTTGGCCGTCTCGCCGCCGAGATCGCCCAGCACGATTACCGCTACAATACCGAAGACGCACCGATCGTATCGGATGCCGAATATGATGCGCTCCGGCGACGCAATCTCGCCATCGAGCAGCGCTTTCCGCATCTCAAGCGCGAGGATTCGCCCTCAAACAAAGTTGGTGCGAGCGTCTCGGAAAAGTTCGGCAAGGTCACCCATGTCGTGCCGATGCTGTCGCTGGACAATGCCTTCCACGATAGTGACGTAGAGGATTTCGTCGGCCGTATTCGCAGGTTCCTCAAGCTCAGCGCTGACGCTGCGGTTGCGATCACGGCAGAACCCAAGATCGATGGCCTGTCGCTTTCGCTGCGCTATGAACTCGGGCGGCTGGTAACGGCGGCGACCCGCGGCGACGGCACCACCGGCGAAAACGTCACGGTCAATGCACGTACCGTCGCCAGCATCCCAAATGTGCTGAGTGGCAATCCGCCCGAAGTGCTGGAGGTGCGCGGCGAGGTCTATATGGGTCATGCCGATTTTGCCGCGCTCAACGAGCGTCAGGCAAAGGAAGGCAAGCAGATTTTCGCCAATCCGCGCAATGCGGCAGCCGGTTCCCTGCGCCAGCTCGACGCAACGATCACCGCCTCGCGGCCATTGCAGTTTTTTGCCTATGCCTGGGGCGAGGTGAGCGAGATGCCGGCGACCACGCAAATGGGCATGGTCGACGCGTTCCGGTCCTATGGCTTACGCGTCAATCCGTTGATGAAACGCTTCGAGACGGTTGAAGGGCTGGTAAAGCATTATCACGAGATCGAAGAGCAGCGCGCCTTGCTCGGCTATGATATCGATGGTGTCGTCTATAAGGTGGATGACCTCGCGCTGCAGCAGCGGCTCGGCTTTGTCTCCCGCAGCCCGCGCTGGGCGATTGCGCATAAATTCCCGGCCGAACAGGCAATGACGATCCTCAGAGGCATTGACATCCAGGTCGGACGCACAGGCGCGCTGACCCCGGTGGCGCGACTGGAGCCTGTCACGGTGGGCGGTGTGGTCGTTACCAATGTGACACTTCACAACGAGGATTACATCAAGGGGATCGGCCAGAATGGTCAGCCAATCCGCGAGGGCAGCGACCTGCGCGTTGGCGATACGGTCGTGGTGCAGCGCGCCGGCGATGTCATTCCGCAGATCGTCGATATTGTTGCCGACAAACCACGCGGGCCGTCGCCCTATGTCTTCCCGAACGTATGTCCAGCTTGTGGTTCGCACGCAGTGCGGGAAGAAGGCGAGGCGGTGCGCCGCTGCACCGGCGGTTTGATCTGCCCGGCGCAGGCCGTGGAACGCATCCGGCATTTCGTCTCGCGCAACGCCTTCGACATCGAAGGCCTCGGAGAGAAGCAGGTGGAGTTTTTCTTCAAATCGGAGGATCCGGCCCTGCATATTGGCACGCCAGGCGATATTTTCACCCTGAAGAAACGCCAGGCCGGTTCGTTGACCAAGCTGGAGAACATTGACGGTTTCGGCGCAACCTCGGTCAAGAAGCTTTATGACGCGATCGACGACCGGCGTCAGGTTTCGCTCAGCCGTTTCATCTATGCCCTTGGCATCCGCCATGTCGGCGAAGTCAATGCCAAGCGGCTGGCAAAGGCCTATCGTTCCTATGATGCCCTTGCCAATGCGGCAATGGCAGCAGTGCCCCCCAAGGACAGGGCCGACAAGGGCAATGACGCATGGCGCGAATTGAACGAGGTCGAAGGCATTGGCAGCATCGTTGCCGAGGCACTGGTCGATTTCTATGCGGAAGAACACAACCGCGAAGCACTCGCCGCACTTCTGGCCGAAGTGACACCGATCGACGAGGAAGTGAAAACGGTCAGTGACTCGCCGGTTGTCGGCAAGACCATCGTCTTCACCGGTTCGCTGGAGCGTATGTCGCGCGATGAGGCCAAGGCCATGGCCGAGCGCTACGGCGCCAAGACGGCCGGTTCCGTTTCGAAGAAAACGGATCTTGTCGTCGCCGGACCCGGAGCAGGCTCGAAACTGGCGCAGGCGCAAAGTCTTGGCATTGAGGTCATCGACGAGGATGCCTGGTTTACGTTGGTGGGCGCATGAGCGAAATCGTGTTCAAAGGCTTTGGCGAAAAGGCGCTGCCGTTTCTCAAAGCGCTGGATTTCCATCAGAATCGCGAGTGGTTTGTGGAGAACAAGGACCTGTTCGAGGCGCATCTTTACGAACCGCTCGGTGACTTGGTCGACGATCTGCTGGTGCGTTTCGAAAAGGCCGGTCTGCCGTTTCGGGGTGACCGGAAGAAATCGCAATTCCGCATCAAGCGCGATACCCGCTTTTCCAAGGATAAGAGCCCCTACAACCGGCATTTGTCGGCGCTGTTGTCGCCCGACGGCAATAAATGGGCGGAGAGCGGCTGTTTCTATGTCTGTATCGGTCTTGAGGACTATCGCGGCTGCTACGCCGCCATCGCCTGGTGGCAGCCGAAGCCCGAACTTCTGCTCGCCATGCGCAAAGCCATCGTCGAAAAGCCAGAGAGATACCGCGCCATGGTCAAGGCGCTCGCCAAGAATGGACTCGAACTGCGTGATAGCGATCGACTGAAACGGACCCCGCGCGGATTCGACGATGTTGCCGAAACCGATCTGATCGAGGCGCTGCGTAACAAGAGCTTTGTCGTTCGCTTCCCGATAGATCCCGCCAGCATCATGTCGCCAAAGCTCGCCGACGATCTTCTCGACTTTGCACTGCGGGCAAGGCCATTGATCGACTGGGGCAGGGCGATCGAAGGGACGTTGATATCCTGATGGTGCTTACTCAAGCCACTCGGTTATAAAAACCTCGTTGGCGTGGATATCGATGGTCTCGAGCGCACCGGGTCCGAGATTCTCGAATTTATGCGGTGTATTGGCGGGTGAGACGACGATCTGGCCTTCATGGGCATTGATGATTTCGCCGCCAACAGTGAAGCGGGCATGGCCTTTGCGGATGATGAATGTCTCAGTGTAGGGATGCTTATGCAGGCGCGGTCCACCACCAATGCGTTCCTGGCAGTTGAATATGATCGACACATTGGTGCCATAGGGCTTGCCGGTAACCTCGCCGTGCCAGCGTTCCGGATGCTCCGCCCAGACATCGCGATTGATGACATGCGCCATGGCTCTCTCCCTGTTAACGCTCCCAAGTACAACCTATCCGTCGATCAAAAGAGTGACAAGAAGGGGATAGGGCGGCATCTCATGCAGCAACATTGATGGTATCGATCAACAAATCTCACGTGACAGCTTGACCATCCTGGCCTAGAGCAGGCCCCATGGACGAACAAATATATCAACGAGAGGCGGTCGCGGCCGATTCCAGCAGCTCTCGCTCGCAATTTTGGGAAGGCTTTGCCAAGGGCTTACCCATCATGATTGCATCGGCGCCGTTCGGACTGCTGTTCGGCGCGTTGGCAATCGACAACGGCTTCAGTGTATTCGAAGCGGTGCTGATGAGCGCCGCGATTTTCGGCGGCGCCAGCCAAATGGTCGGCATCGAGCTCTTCGGTCACAACATCCCTGCCTGGCTGATTGTTTTTTCCATTTTCGCGGTCAATTTCCGGCACGTACTCTATTCGGCCGCGGTGGGGCGGCGGATCGGCCACTTCAAACCGCTGCAGAGCGCCCTCAGCTATTTCCTTTTGACGGACCCGCAATATGCGGAAACGGAGAAACGCGCGGAATCGGGGAAACCGGTGACATTCATCTGGTATCTTGGCGTGGCCACGCCGATCTATGTGATGTGGGTATTGGAAGCGTGGATAGGCGGGCTCTTCGGCAATCTCATTTCCGATCCGCATGCTCTTGGTATCGACATGCTGCTCCCGATCTATTTCCTCGGGCTTGTCATGGGCTTTCGCAAGCGCGACAACTGGGCGCCAATCGTCATCGCCAGCGCCATTGCCTCGATCATTGCCTACAAGACCATCGGCTCGCCGTGGCATGTGAGCATCGGCGCCCTGGCCGGCATTCTGGTGGCCGTGATCGTTGCCAAGCCGGAAAAAGTACGAGCGGAACGCTGATGTCTTCGATCTTCTGGATCATTCTCGCTGGCGCGGTCCTGACATTCCTGACGCGTATTGGTGGTCATCTGGTGCTGTCACGGTTCGAGCGCATCCATCCGCGTGTCGAAGTGGCGTTGAATGCGGTGCCAGCCGCGGTCCTGACGACGCTGGTTGCGCCAGCGGCCGCCACCGCCGATTGGCGCGGTCTGGTGGCATTGGCCTTCGCCGGGCTGATTTCCCTGCGGTTTAACGCGCTGACCATGTTTCTCGCTGGCGCGGCAATGATCATTCTGCTGCGCCAGTTCTCCTGATCGCTTTCAGCCGCCGTGACCGAAAGGCTCGGTCACCGCGATAAGCCATTGGCGTGCCGGACCAGTCGTGTGCGCCAGCAGCGCCTCGCGAACGCGGGCGTGGTAGGCGTCCAGCCAGATCAGCTCTTCGCGTACCAGCAGGCTGGTGTCGATCAGCCGTTTGTCGATGGGGCAGAGCGTGATGGTCTCAAAGCTCATCATCGGGATGTCCCCGCCTTCCGGCACTTCCGGCTCGGTAACGATCAGCAGGTTCTCGATGCGGATACCATAGCCGCCAGCACCGGGCTTGTAGTAGCCGGGTTCGTTGGAAAGGATCATGCCCGGCAGCAGTTCCTGCACGCCGCGCTTCGAAATGCTCTGCGGCCCCTCATGCACCGATAGGAAGGAGCCGACGCCGTGGCCGGTCCCATGGCCGTAATCGTAACCCTGCTTCCAAAGCGCAATACGGGCGAGGGCATCGATATCCATGCCGCGGGTGCCTTTGGGGAAGCGCGCGGTTGAAACGGCGATCATGCCTTTCAATACCAGCGTGAACTTGCGCTTCATATCGTCGGTCGGCCTGCCGACCGGCAGAGTTCGGGTGATGTCAGTCGTGCCGTCTCGATACTGGCCGCCGCTGTCGATCAGGTAGAGCTCGCCATCCTCCAAAGTGCGATTCGACGCTGTGCTGACCCGGTAATGCGCGAAGGCACCATTCGGCCCCGCACCGGAAATACTGTCGAATGAGAGGTTTTCCAGCGGCATCTGGAAGCCCTCGGCCACGGTGCGGCGGGTTTCTTCAAGTTTCGTCGCTGCGATGATCTCATCGATGGTGCCGGGTGCCTGCTCGTCGATCCAGGACAGGAAAGACACCATGGCGACGCCATCGCGTTCATGCGATTTGCGTGCGCCTTGAAGCTCGACGGCGTTCTTGACAGCGCGCGGCAGACGCGCCGGATCGAGGCCATCCACGACTTTGCTGCCGGCTTGCTCAATGATCAGCCGCAGCTTCTCGGCCGCAAGTGCCGGATCGAGCATAACCGTCTTGCCCTCTGCGGCAAAAGCCGAAACGTCACTTTCCAATGCGGATGGCGGACGCAAGGTCGACAGCTGCGTAAGGTACGCTTCCGTTTCGATTGGTAGTTTGCGTTTGTCGATGAAAAGCAGCGGCTCGCCAGCAGCGGGGAGCAGCGCGAACGCCAACGGCAACGGCGTGTTGCTCACGTCATTACCACGAATATTGAAGGCCCAGGCAATGGAGGAAGGATCCGTAAGGATCGTCGCGTCAGCCTTGGCCTTGGCAACAGTTTCGGCCAATTCATGCAGCTTTTGGCTCGCAAGCTTGCCTGCGTATTTCTCCGGCTGGATCGTGACGGCTTCGAGCGGCGGCGCCGGCTGGTCGTCCCAGATCATGTCGACCAGATTGTCCTTGACCGCTACGAGACTGCCACCGTTCTTCTCGAGCGCCTCGCGCAGGGACTTGGTCTCGCTGATTGTATGCAACCACGGATCGAAGCCGATGGTGAGCTTCTTTTCGACATTGCGCAGCCACACTGGCGGCGGGGTGTCCACCAGACTTTCAATCGTAAAGATTTCTGGGTCCGTCTGTTCGGCCGCCTGCAATGTGTAGCGTCCGTCAACGAACAGATAGGCCTGGTTCTTCATGATCAGGGCAACGCCGGCCGAGCCAGTAAAACCGGTCAACCATGCCAGGCGGCGAGCGCGGGCAGGCACGTATTCGCCCTGATGTTCGTCGGCGCGCGGTACGAGAAAACCGTCCAGGCCAAGGCTCCCGAGTTCGGCACGCAGCTTGGCGACGCGCGGCGCGGCGGTGGCTGGATTGCTTGCGACCTCAAACGACTGGAACATGATGACTGAAACCTCTGTTGTTAGAGGCCGAAACCTACCGCCCCGCCCTGACGCGCGCAATGGATGAGTGGATTTAACAACGGGATTTTGCCGTAGAACACTGAATAGAGCATAGTTGCATTACACGAATTATTTCGTCGTGAATGCGCGATAAACATGGCTGCCATGCACGAACGTTGCTGGTTCCCGGCGGGGCAAATCAGCTATCTTTTGAGCGGGAGGATCGGTTGCCACCATATGATCATGGAGATGAGAGATGGCATACAAGATCCGTGGATTCTTCAAGATAGCGCTCGAAAATATTTTCGCCTACCGCACAGCCCAGATGCAAAGATACGTGGTCCGGTCGATCGACGGGACGCGTGAAAGAACCAGGCACATCAACTATTACGTTTAGGGTCAGGACCTGTTAATCCGGCCGAAATGGTATTTGGCTTTTCGTTCGGATACGAGGAGCAGAGGCGATGGCAATGTTTATCCATTTTCAAGCCTTTGCGACACGGTAGCCGGGCGAAAAGACCATATCCTGCCGACGCCGAAACGGCTGCAAGCTCAAGTGTCGAACCATTCGGCCGGGGGGAAGACCCCGCCCTTCACGCTTCTCCTCGCATCTTCTTGCCGTTTCAGGCGCCACTTCGATCATATTAACAGGTCCGGACCCTAAGCGGCGACGCATTGGCTTTGAGGTGCAGCGTAACCCAGCCTTCGCGGCGAAGCGTTTTCTGATGGAATAATCCTTGCACGCGATAGGCGGCGAGTACCTTCTCGCGCTGCGTTTCGAGAATACCTGAAAGAATGAGCGAACCGCCGAAGGCCAGGTGTTTGCGCATCTCGGGCGCCAGCTGCATCAGTGGCCGCGCCAGAATATTGGCAACAATCAGGTCGAACGGTGCAGCAAAGCGCATCGATGGATGGTGGAAGCCTGTTGCGGTTTCAGTCTGCACTCGCGCAGCGACGCCATTCTTCACCACATTCTCCTGCGCCACCGCGACGGCGATCGGATCGATATCCGTGGCCAGAACCGGGATGGGCGCTAGCTTGGCAATGCCGATGGCAAGCACCGCGCTGCCGGTGCCAAGATCAAGCGCATTGCGCGGATGTTCACGTCTTATCACTTCGCCAATCATGTCGAGGCAGCCGGATGTGGTTCCGTGATGACCCGTGCCGAAAGCGAGCCCGGCATCGATCTCGATGCCGAGATCATTGACGCGGCGCTTGTCGCGGTCGTGTGAGCCATGGACGAAGAACCGTCCGGCGCGAACCGGCGTCAACCCTTCTAGCGAATGCGCAACCCAATCGATGTCCGGCACTTGTTCGCGCTTCAACTCGAGGCCGAAGATATCACTACCCAGCAAATCCATGATACGCGCCGCGATATCGTCTGGCTCGAATGTATAGACGGAAACCTCGAAGATCTCGCGATCCTCATCGATTTCGGAGGTGGAGATCGGCAGGCCATCTTCCTCAAAAGCGCGTTCGAGCATGGTGAAAACGCGCTCGGCTTCGATCTTGCCGGCGGTAAGGAAAAGGCGGGTCTGGGTGGTCATCGGGAAAACGGCTTTCGGATCAGCTCTTGGCGAGGCGTTTCAATTTCTCGACAGCCGTATCAGGATTTTCGCCATAGGCAATGGTGCCGAAGAAACCGCCCTTGCTGTCCAGCAGAAAGATCGAGGCCGTGTGGTCCATGGTGTAGTCATTACCCTCGACAGGAACCTTGCGTGCATAGACGCTGTAACCCTTGAGCATGGCCGCCATCTTGTCTGGATCGCCGGTCACACCCACGATCCGGTCGGAGACATTGCTGACATAGGCTTTCAACGTTGCCGTTGTGTCGCGTTCGGGATCCACCGTGACAAAATAGGCGTTGATGTCCTTGCCTTCTGGACCCAGTTTCTTGAGCCAGCCATCGAGTTCGAACAGCGTGGTCGGGCAAACATCCGGGCAATGGGTGAAGCCAAAGAAGATGGCCGAAGGTTTTTGGCGGAACGCGGCCTCGGTGATTGGTTCGCCGTTCATGGTCGTAAGCTGGAATTCCGTGCCGAACGGGCCCTGGTTGCCGTTTGCCCCCTGCCGCGAAGACTGGAATGCGATCCATCCGGCTGCGGCAGCAAGCAGCGCAATCGCCACGATCAAGAAGGGCATCAAACGTTTGTTCATGGATGTGACTCTGTAAGACTCTGGAGCTGCTTCGAGGTGGCTACATGCACCACGCCAGACCGGCGTTGATAAGGGACAGGAAGATGGAATCGCCCTGATTGAACCATGCGGCGAAGGTCAGTCCCGATGCAATGGCGGCGCCAAGCGCAAGCGCTGCATAGAGCATAATTCTGGGTGCGCTGATGGACGATGACGTTTTCATGGGTTGAATATAGGATTTCGGCGCTGTCTATGCAAAAGAATTGCCCAAACTTCATTTGAGAAACATGATGGCTGACACAGACGATCCACGCTTTCAAAACGACCAGCCGCGGATCCATCCGAGCGCGCAGTTGAAAGGTGTCAAACTAGGCAAATATGCCGAGGTCGGCGAGCGCGTCGTCTTGCGCGATGTGACGGCTGGTGATTTCACCTATTTCGAACGCCACAGCGAGGGCATCTATGCCGATATCGGTAGTTTCTGCTCGATCGCATCGAATGTCCGTATCAATGCGCTTGAACATCCGATGGAGCGGCTGACGACGCATAAGATCAGCTACCGGCCAAATGAGTTTTTCCGTTACCAGGGCATCGATAGTGCCTTCCGCGCCCGTCGGCAGGCCAAGCGCGTCAGCATCGGCCACGATGTGTGGATTGGCCATGGCGCAGTGATCATGCCCGCCATCAGGATCGGCCATGGCGCCGTCATCGGCGCCAACGCGGTGGTCACAAAGGATGTTGCGCCCTACATGATTGTCGCTGGCAATCCAGCCCGGCTGATTCGCCCACGTTTTACAGAAGATATCGTCGCGCGCCTGTTGCGGCTTGCCTGGTGGGATTGGCCATCAGCGACCCTCTTTGAAGCCATTCCTGATATACAATCGCTCAGCATCGAGGATTTTCTGACCAAATGGGAACGCTAGTTGCCGCACAGCGTTCGGCTTGCAATCAATCGGCGCGGTATCCAAATTTGGCACGTGTTCGCAACTTCAGGAGATTTTTCGATGAGATGCACAATCGCTGCACTGGCTCTTGTGGGCGCCGCAATCGTGCCTGTGCAGGCCGAGGAGGTAGGCAAGGTCGGCGTCGACTGGTTCGGCAATGACATTGTCATCGATGCGGTCACCGATCCGAAAGTACAGGGCGTCACGTGTCATCTTGCCTCGTTCTCACGCGGCGTGATCGACAGGCTGCAGAAGGGAAACTGGTTCGAGGACCCTTCCAACGCCTCGATCTCGTGCCAGCAGACCGGCCCGATCACCATTGACGACATCAAGCTCGGCGAGGGCGGTGAGCGGGTGTTCTCGGAGCGGACGAGCCTCATCTGGAAGAAACTCGTCATCACCCGGATCTATGACAAGGCAAACAACTCGTTGATCTATCTCGCCCATGCAACCCAGGTCCAGGATGGTTCAGCCAAGACATCGATCTCCACAATCCCGCTGTTTGCCGGGAATGTGACCTGGACGAAGGGCAAGCCAGAATAGCATTTTCTGAAGGCGAATCTTGTCGTGCACAAGGTTCTCGGGGCTAAACAGCAACTCGATTGGCATCGAGATCGAGAATTGGGGCCCTCTCCACAGGAGTGGAGGCAGCTGGGTGTCCTGGACTGGAGCTGCCGTTGACGGATCCAAGGTCATCGAAGCTGGGCATAAGTTCGGCGTTCCAGATGGGGGCTGGGAGATCTTTACCGATGCTCAGATTGCAACGATCGTGGCCGCCGCTCAGGCCATCTGCGGCGAATTCGATATCGAAGAGATCTTCGGGCACGATGATATAGCTCCGGGCCGGAAATCCGACCCTGGGCCCGCCTGGGATATGAATGCATTCAAGGCGAGGGTGCGAGGCGAGGCCGATTTTTGTGACGCCGTCATGGTGGTCCGCTCGAGTAATGGTTTGAATATCCGACAGGGCCCCGGCGCTTCGTTTCCAACAGTCAGAGAAATACTTGCCGACGGGACAAAGGTTATGGTGCATGAGGCGAGCGGTAAGTGGCGGTCCGTGCTGACGCCGGCCGGGGAGAGCCCGATTTTCGGGTTGGGTCCATGGCGACCGGTTGCCCGAACAGGGAGATGGAAGGGAGGCGCTAGATACCCTTCACAAAAC
>NZ_JBBNAN010000368.1:0-4272 GCF_037994405.1 Phyllobacterium sp. | reverse complement strand
CCGATCAGCGCTTCGATATGAGCGAAGCTGGCTTCGGTGTTGGCGCGCAGTGCAGCCAATGCCTTCAGCGAAAGAGCAGCAGTGTTGGACCGAGCAGTCTCAAGGGTTGTTTCAGCGGTCTTCTGGGCAGCTTCCGCCTGGTCCTGGATCTTGGCATAAGCTTCCTTGGACTGGGCAACGCCCTTTTCGGCGAATTCGCGAACCTGATCGGTTACAGCGGTCGGATCGAAAGCAGGGATCGAGAACGCATCAGCAGTCTGTTTGGTGGTCTTGCTCATGATATAGATCCTTCTGTGGTCGGACAGATTTTGTCGAGCTATACTTCAACGACGTTGAATACTTGGCCAAGCTAACCGAGCTTATTGTGCATTGCAATATTATTTTTGCATCGCACACTCACCACACAGATTTTTCACAATATACAGACAAGTTTATAAGTAATTTTGAAGTTTCCACGCCACAACGCTCCCGTCGCAGGTCGCTGTTACGAGGCGGTCCACGAGGCTGTTTACCATCTCACGGTCGATCGAGCCCTCCTCTTCGCGCAGCACGGTTTCCAGTTCTATTGCGGCGTTGCTGATTTCAGGAAATCCGAAGATGCCACCTGTGCCGGCCATGGAATGGACGAGCGCCAGGAAATGCTCCTGCTCACTTGCTGTCGCGCCGTCGAAGATTGAGTGACCGGCGCGAAGTAGGGAGATTTCCCTTGCAGCGCTCGAGAAACCGTTGGCGCAATTGACCAAGTTTGTCTTCCATAATCAGGTCCCGGGAAGATATTTGCGCACGTCTCCTGCCAGTGCCATCGGATCAAATGGCTTCGCGATGACACCCGCCGCACCCAATTCCAGAAAGCGCTCGACGTCGCGCGCCTGAGTTCTTGCTGTAATGGAGACAACCGGAATATCTTTCGTGATCGTCTCAACGCGAAGCGCTGCCAAAGTCATCGGTCCATCTATGCCGGGCATCATGACATCGAGAAGGATCAGATCAGGATTCCAACTTCTCGCCATGTCGAGAGCCTCCTGACCACCGGAACATGTTTTCACTATCAAAGCGGGTCCAGTTCCAACGCCATTGAAGCGACCTCACGAATGTCACTCTCATCATCAACATAGATCACACGCCAGGATGCCAACACGCTCTCCAATCCAGTGACTGAGCCTCAGCTTCGTTATAAATCTCATCGGTTCTGCTCTAGCAGCGGGCCTCTGATTTACGCGAACCACAACGCAGTTATTGGCTAGCTGCCGTCACAACGCAATGCATGCCGATCTCAATCCCAAACTCAAATGTTCAAAGTGCGGATCTATGGATGTAGGACTGAAGGTGGCACCTGGTGGAAAGTACCGGCTCTTTGCCGCTATTTGATTGTGCAAGGCCGGTTTTTTCTTGTTACAAATGTAACTGGCGCAGTAAAGCTCACGGAAGTCGGGGCCGAGTATTGCATCGGGGAATTCTCGCTTGAAACATGCACACTACCCATCGCGAGTTTCTATCGAACAACGGGATCGTGGCTACCTGGCGGCCGCCCGCACGTGGCGCAAGGAACTTAAAGCCTCCCGTTTGACATCACGTGAACTCGGAATGCACCAGATCGCCGCTGCAACGTCCAGTTACAGTGACGACGAGGTCGCGGTCGTTGTACCGGTTAGAAATGAAAGGAAGTTCTTGGGTTCCTTTCTCACACATTATCGAAGGCTTGGAGTGACGCGCTTTATCGTCATCGATGATCAGTCTTCCGATGGTACCGTCGAATATTTATCGGCACAGACAGATGTTGATCTTTGGCGTTCCGCCGTACGATACGCGGATGCTCAGCGGTCGATCCTGTGGAGAGAATGGATCTTCAATCACTATGGGCAAAACAAATGGTACCTCAATCTGGACGTGGATGAGTACCTTGTTTATCAGCATTGCTATCAGCGACCGCTTGCGGATGTCGTGGCGCGACTTGTTGCGAAAAAACAGTTTCGTATGCCAGCACCGATGATCGACTTTTATCCTGGCCAACACTCCCATGCGACCTTATCGGATGACTGTTTTCCATGGGAGATCGCGAACCAATTCGACGCGACGGGATATGTCATCTGCCAAGCGAGTTCGGGGTGGTCAATAAAGGGTGGTGTGCGGGCAAGAAAGTTTGGGCTCTCGAACCAGCTCATCAAATACCCGCTTACCTATTGGGACGCGGAATGTTCGCTGTCTGAAGGAATACACAAGCCTCGCCCGCTGAAGCGTAATTTCGGCACCATCCACGGTGTCTTGATGCACTTCAAATTTTTCTCTGATCTCAAACCGAAGGTCGAGGCGGCGGTTGCTGACTGCCAATATTTCTCCAACGCTGCGGAGTATCAGGTAATCGCCAGAGCTCTCGCTCGATCTCACGAACTTCAGCTCTGTGATGACCATCAATCGGCGGTCTACACTGGACCAGACCAACTGATCGAGTTGGGATTTATGAAGGAACTCTGGTAAGCCTCTAGAGGCGGGGGCGACTGGCAAACGATTTGGCCTACAACCAAAAAAGGGCGGCTAAGAATCTGTGACTATGAAACAGCCCCTGAAAGATCCGGACAGCAAGATCGTCAGTAACCTCTTCCGCAACAGCAAGCTTGCGCTCAAAATCGCCCTGAAAGTCCCGTTCTTCATCTCGATCGAGGCGATGCTCGAAACCGATTGGAAAGCAAAATAACCTCGCTGACGCGAGGTGAAAAGACAGCAAGACGATTTTGGCTACTTCCATATGTCGCTCGTTGACGGCAAGTTCATCGCTTTTGCTCCTTCCATGGATCAGAAAAGCCCGCCTGCCGGTAAGGCACTTGTCGCCGCGGCCGATGGCCCGGTGGTCATGCGCCTTTTGGCTATGCGGCGCAGCGATGGCCTCCGAATGATCCATTTGATCTTGAGTTGGGAACAAATATGCCCGTCGCATCTTCTAGCTAATGCGTTGGCGGATCAAAGATTGGACGTACCTCGATCAACTGGTTGCGACGCGCACTGGATTGAGCGAAGCGGATGCGAACGCACGTGTGGATGTCGTTTTGGCGCGCGCGGATGCGGCAAAGATGCTGCCGACAAAGCCAGCGCCACGGCAGCATTCATGGCGGCGTTTCTCTGCTGGTTGGTGCATTTATAGCCAGCGTTGCCGCAGCGCTAGGCGGCCAGCAGCGAGATGAGGACGAAGAGGCTTACCTGGCATCCGACAAGGCTTAAATACCCGGATGTCCTGTCCCTCGATGGTCAATGGAGAGAATGCTGGAGCAAGCCAATGACAATCCGGGCAGTAATCATCGGCATAATCGTTTTTGTCGTGGCCGTTGTCGGTCTGATCCTGATTTTTCCAGTTGGGAACGAACAGCAAAATCGTCAGCCATCACCTCATGCTTTGGACCAGTCCAACTGAACGGAGGCACTTTTTGGAAACCCTAAGAATCTTTCGGCTGTTGCCCGTTGTGGATGAAGCCGATCCGCGTTGGGGCAACGCGGACAATCAGGGCGAAGTCACTGTTCGCGCGTATTCGGCCGCCGATGCGCGGCTCGTAGCGGCTGAGGCCGAAGACGATTTTCTGGAAATGAATGTCGCCCCCGCAGATGGAAACTCCACGAGGATGTTCAGTGCGTTTCGCGACGAAAAGCTTTATACGGTTATTGAAGACATCACGGGTGTTCATTCGTCCGAGGGTCCCCGAGGAGTTGTTGCGGGAAACATAAGGCCCGTGATCTTGTCGACGCGCCAAGTCGACGAGAATGGATAACATGCATACCAATCTTTCCCTCGTTTTTGTGACGGCTCCGATCTTGTTGTGTGCGCTGCTCGCCTCCATCCCCTATGATCATGGCACGCCGAAACGTAAGCGTACTAGCCGGCAGACCGTCCAACACCGCGAAACGCTTGAAACCATATTATTGACTCAAGGTATCCTCACTTGACGGGATTCGGTTCGATCGAGCTCGCAGGCTCAACGCAATATTTCTGCTCGCGGCAACCTCTGCCAAAAGTTGGTCACAGTCGTCCGGGTTTGCCAAGCTCGCCGTTACCCTTGTTTATTGTATCGGCAATCTGATCATGTTGAGGCTGGTGCGAGAATTCGGAATGGCCCGGGCCTTTAGCTTGTCGGCGATCATCCAGCTTGCCGCCATCAATATTATTGCTAGGGGGGTTTTTGGAGAACGTCTGCCGCCGACGCAATTAACTGTTATCACCCTGGCAATTTTCGCTGTAGGATTAATTACCTCCGGCTCCTCTATTGATTGAACTGCGCATGTTCAGCG
>NZ_JBBNAN010000367.1:0-11372 GCF_037994405.1 Phyllobacterium sp. | reverse complement strand
CAGTCAGCGTTCAAAATCCAATCTGAAATGATCGGCTTAGCACAAATCCCACCGTGTTCTGGTTGGCTGAACCGAGGTTGGTGACGATCGGGCTGTTTGCGGCATCGCCGACAAGCCGGTTCAAATTTGTCATAGACCTGGAGGCTCGTCGTGTCGTCGCGCCGAGCACAAAACCAACGGACTTGATTCCGGCCTTGGGATAGAAGGTGTTCAAACCCCCGTTGGCCTGAGCTTCGAACGCCGATACGCCGAAATTGTTCTGCATACAGGTCGTATCGGCAAGCGACACACGCGGACCCGCCGAGAACATGAAGGCGCGTCCATAGGGTTGGAACCAATCGGCTGCAAAGTCGGCAAGGAAACCATCATTCTTGCGAAGCCCTTGCCGGGCTTCCACCCGCAAGCGCAGTTTATCTTCAACGGGGCAATATTGTGCATAGGCACCAACAACGCCCCAGCTGATGTCGTGCAGCCCTTCGAGGCCAGAGTCATCGGATTTTGTGCGGCTGCCGCGAATGTTGGCCACAGGTCCCAGTTCCACGCCGCCCAACTCAAACAACGAATAATCGAAACCATCATCCGGAGCACTCAGGCCAGCCGGTTCGCCCCATCGCCTTATGTCAAAGGAGGGAACAAAGCTGAACGAGCCGTGCCGGGATCCTTCAAAGGATGGCCCGTATTCAGTGCCAGCTCCGAGGGTTACAATCCAACTCCTGTCAGAAGGGCTTTTCGTCGTATTTTGCGCATGCGCCGTGCTCAGGCAGACGCCAAGGCATACGCCCTGCAGCAGCGTCCTTTCAAGCATTGAGCATCGCGAAACCAACGGCATAAGCTTCCACATATCAGATGAGGACAAAATAAAGGTAAAATGCGTCTCGTTTCGCTACGTCTTAGAACATGTTTAAACATTCTTCGCGTGAGTTCATTGCGCCTATCGATCGAGCTGAAGATATTCCTGTTCTGTGCGGTCGTCGCCATATAGTTGCGTGATCCAGCACGCCCCGCAAAACAGGATAATAGGAAGAAGTTCAATGTCTCAATGAGCGGCGGGATTGGTTAATCGGGGCCTACGCTATATAGTGTTTGCCGATGCGCATCCTTCTTGTCGAAGACAACAGAGAACTGGCGTCCTGGCTTGGAAAAGCTCTCCGCCAGGCGCAATACGCTGTTGATATTGTCCACGATGGTGAGGATGCCGATCACGCCCTGCGCCTTGCAGAATATGCCCTCGTAATCCTCGATCTTGCGCTGCCTAAGGTCGATGGCATGACAGTATTGCGGCGGCTGCGCCAGAGGGCCAACAAAGTCCCGGTGATCATATTGACGGCCAATGCCAGCCTCGGGGGCCGTGTTGCTGGTCTCGACGAAGGGGCCGACGACTATCTTGCCAAGCCGTTTGAAATCGCCGAACTCGAAGCGCGCATCCGGGCCCAGTTGAGGCGTGGAAATGATCGGGCGTCACCCGAAGTCACTATTGGGGAATTGCTCTTTAATGGTCGAACACGCCAGTTCTTTCTTTCAGGCGAATCTTTGTTGCTGACGCCGCGCGAACATGCCGTCCTCGAACATCTTGTTCTGAAATCCGGAACGACCGTAAGCAAGACCGCATTGTCAGAAAGTGTATTCGGCTTTGACGATCTTGCGGATCCGAGCGCGATCGAAATCTATGTCCATAGAGTGCGTAAGAAACTCGAGGGAAGCTCGGTAAAGATCGCGACGCTTCGTGGCCTTGGATATCTTCTACGTCATGACGAATGATGTCACGCCTCGATCTGCCCGAACCTCACCTCCTCTTTGGAAACGCTCGGCCGAAAGCCTCCGCTTTCAGCTTCTGCTCTGGATCGTTCTTCCGCTCATCAGTGTGATTTGCATCAATCTGTTCACCAGCTTTCAGTCCGCTGAAGCAACGGCGGATTTGATCAATGACCAGATGCTGCTGTCCTCTGCCCGCGTCATCGCCGAAGCGGTGGCGGTTGACACCAATGGCACGATCGAAGCGGATATCCCGCCGGCTGCCTTGGAAATGTTTGATACTGGCCACGGCGACCGCGTCTTTTACAGGGTTATCACCGCTTGGGGAACGCTCGTCACGGGGTTCCTTGATTTGCCGTCTCCAACGAAGGAACAAACGGGCGAAGACGCTGTCTTTCGCGGCGACAAGGTGCGGGTCATGATGCTCAACCATCCCGTGGTTGGCCTCGCCAAAGATGCGACAGTCTCCGTTTCAGTCGCTGTGACACTCAACAATGAGAGTGCCATGCGCCAGCGCCTGTGGCTGTCGGATTTCACCAAACAATTGCTGCTTGTGCTCGTTGCCGGTTTGGTCGCGGTCATCGGTCTTCAGCGCGGCCTGGCACCCGTGTTGAAACTGCGTGATGCGGTCCGGCAGCGCGATCGCGAAAGGCTGGATCCTTTCAATTCACAAAGTGTTCAAAGTGAACTTCGCCCGCTCGTCCACGCACTCAACGATCATATGGAAAGGGTACAGGGCCAAATGTCTGCACAGAGGCGTTTCGTCTCCAACGCTGCACATCAATTGCGCACGCCATTGGCGCTGGTAAATACGCAGGCAAGTGTTGCCGCACGTGAAGAAAATCCCGCTCGGCGAAACGAAGCGCTGCAGGCATTGCGAACGAGCACAAAGCAGCTGACGCGATTGGCGAGCCAGCTACTAACACTATCGCGCGCAGAACCTGGCAGCCGCAGGCCACGCCATGACACGGTGGATTTGACCGTCGCAGCAAGGCAAGTTCTGGAAACTTACGCGGAAACAGCATTAAAGCGTCAGATCGACCTCGGATTTGAAGCAAGCGGACCGGCATTTGTTGAGGGAGATGGCACGATGCTGTCCGAGATGCTGGTCAATCTCGTTGACAACGCCCTTCGGTACACGCCGGCCGGCGGCACCGTGACGGTTTCTCTTTCGCTGGAGGGCGAGTGGGTGTGCATTCGGGTTGAGGATAATGGTCCCGGCATTCCTGAAAGCGAGCATGAGCAAGTATTTGAGCGCTTCTACCGCATCATGGGGACGCAAGCCGAGGGTAGCGGACTTGGGCTCGCCATCGTGAAAGAGGTGGTCGATGGCGCAAGCGGCGATGTCGCACTGAAGACAGCACCGAATGGCGGCCTGATCGTGGAGGTCAGGCTACCGGTTGCATGAAAAGACCGGGACGAAGCCCGGTCTCCTTCCCCCGCAAGTTCTGGTTACTGCATATCTGTGTGCTGCTGGGGCCGCCATTTTGCCAGCCGGTTTTCGATCATCGTCATGATGAATTCGGCGACCAGGGTCACAAGCATGACAAGTACAATTGCTGCATACATGCCGGCCGCATCGAATGTTCCCTTGGCGATAGAAATCAACTGCCCAATACCAAACCGCGCACCGACGAACTCGCCAACGATCGCACCAATAATCGCAAAGCCGAAGCTCACATGCAGGCTGGCAAAGATCCAGCTCATTGCCGAAGGGACGACCACGGTCCGGGTCACCTGCCAATTGGAAGCACCAAGAATTCGCGCATTCGCAATCATATTGCGGTCAGCCTCGCGTACACCCTGAAAAGCGTTGGCAAAGACGACGAAGAACACCATGATGAACGCCAGTGCGACCTTTGATGCGAGGCCAAGACCCATGATCATGATGAAAATTGGCGCCAGGACCACGCGGGGAATCGAATTGATCGCCTTGATGTAGACGGAGAATATGTCCGAAAGGAACTGGTTACGACCAAGGCCAATACCAACAAGGACGCCAGTGACTGAGCCAGCGACAAAGCCGATCAGCGCCTCTTCCATTGTGACCCAAAGATTATACCAGAGCGAACCTTCGGCGGTGCCCTCGGTTATCCATTCATAGAAGCGCGCCACAATCGCACTTGGGCTGGAATAGAAGAACGGGTCGATCCACAGTCGGTTTGATGAAACCTCCCAAAGTCCAAGAATGCCGAGCAGGATGGCGATCTGCCAGAACCGGACAGCGTGTTTGCGGCGTTGCAGTACCTTGACTGCAGCAGCTTCAATCTCGGCGTCGGACGTGCCCGGACGGAATACGGGAAGGGTGCTGTCGAGTGGGGCGTCGGTCATGATGTGTTTCCTCCGGTTCAGGCGGCCTGGCTCGCGCGGCGATAGCTGGTTTCCACCTCGTCGCGCAGATCCTCCCAGATCGTGCGGCAATATTCGATAAAGCGCTGCTCATAGCGAATTTCGGCAACGATCCGCGGGCGCGGCAGATCTATCGGATAGACCGATTTCACCGTCGCCGGCCCGGCGGTCAGAACGTAGACTTTGTCGGCGAGTGCGACAGCCTCCTCAAGGTCATGGGTCACAAAGACGACCGATGCTTTCCGATCTGCCCACAGGCGGAGGAGTTCTTCGTGCATGACCGTGCGTGTCTGCACATCGAGTGCCGAAAAGGGCTCGTCCATCAATAGAATTTCAGGCTCATTGATGAACGTTTGAGCGAGGGAGACGCGCTTGCGCATACCCCCCGAAAGCTGATGCGGATAGTGTTGCTCAAACCGTGACAGCCCGACCCGGGCAAGCCATTCTTTGGCACTCCGCGCGGCTTGCGCACGTGACTTGCCGCGGAATAACGGTCCAGCCATGACATTGTCGATGACATTCCGCCAGGGGAAGAGTGCATCGGTCTGAAAGACAAAGCCAACGCGCGGATCGATACCATTAACGGGTTTGCCCATCAGGCGCACTTCACCTGCACTAGGCTTTGCGAGGCCGGTCACAAGATTGAGCGTTGTCGACTTGCCGCAACCGGTTGGCCCGACAACGGCGACAAACTCACCGGGCGCCACCGTCATGTTGAAATCGCGCAAGGCAGTCAGCGATTTGCCCGTCGGAGAGACAAAGCGCCGACTCACATTGATCAGCTCGATCGCTGGGACCTGAGACGTATTCTGCTTCATGGCTTTAACCTGACGCGTGCCGGATAACGGGCGTGCACGCAGTACCCGACATCAATCGAAATGCCGCTTCCAGCGCAAATCAACTGGCAGCGGCGTGACCAGAAAGTCTATTTGGCAGCTTTCACGAATTCGGATGTGTACGTCTTGGAAAGATCGATCTGCTTGCCCTTGACGTTTTTCGAGAAGGTAGACAGCACTGCAAGCACGGTCTTGGGACCGTCCTCCGGCATCACGCCGTCGGCAGTGAACATAGCCTTGCCATCGGCGAGCGCTTTGACATATCCGTCCTTGTCGCCCACGTAGAAGTCCTTCGGCATCTTGTCCGCGATGTCTTCAGCACTGTGCGTATTGATGTATTTCAACGTTTTGACAAACGCGTTGGCCAGTTTCTGTGTCGTCTCCTTATGTGCATCGACCCAGGACGTTTCCATGTAAAGCGAGGCTGCGGGATAGGTTCCGCCAAGCGCGCTGCGTGTTGACTCGACCGAACGCATATCAATCATTACGCGTGCTTCATTGGTTTTCAGCAGACGCGAAATGGTCGGCTCCGTCGTCATGCCAGCTTCGATCTTGTCCTGTTGCATGGCTGCAATGAAGGTCGCGCCTGCACCGACGGGAACAGAGGTGAAATCGCCGGGCTGCAGACCGGCTTTCGACGCAAGATACTGTGTAAGAAAGTTTGTGGAGGAGCCAAGCCCGGTCACGCCAAGGTTCATGCCTTTGAAATCGGCCGCGGATTTGATCTCGGGATGCTTCGTTGACGCAAGTTCAACTTCCCCGGGAGCCTGGCTGAACTGAACCACCGATTCCACGAATTTGCCTTTGGCCTGCAGATCGACACAGTGATCGTAAAAGCCGACCACGCCCTGAACCGCGCCAGCAAGCAACTGGTTTTCGGCGTCGACGCCGGCCGGCTCATTAAGCAGCTCGACATCAAGGCCTTCATCCTTGAAATATCCGAGTGCCTCGGCAAGCTTTGCCGGCAGATAGATATGCTTCTCATAACCGCCGACCATAATGGTAATCTTGTCGTCAGCATGTGCGGTTGGCATATTGCCCAATGCGCCAACTGCGATTGTGAATGCAAGGGCTGTGGTCTGGAGAAGCGAGCGTGAGAGCGTCATTGTTCCGTCCTTGGTTGGTTTCCCGCATCTTCTGTTCTAGTCACATGGACATGTGCTTTTAACGATGCGGGCTCAACATAAGCCACGTAACCTTTCAGCCAGCTTTCAGCGCCATGCACGAGAACGAAACCGCATTTCCCGGCTTCTCATTCGTCGATTTTCTTTCGCACTGCCCGATAGGTGCTTTCGGCAAGGATCGCGATGCAGCCGATCAGCAGCAGAATACCACCGAT
This sequence comes from Phyllobacterium sp., assembly GCF_037994405.1. Taxonomy (GTDB): domain Bacteria; phylum Pseudomonadota; class Alphaproteobacteria; order Rhizobiales; family Rhizobiaceae; genus Phyllobacterium. The sequence continues at coordinate 5,096 of NZ_JBBNAN010000367.1, read as the reverse complement.
GAAGCCGGGCAATCCTGCAAATTCGACTGCCGCTGCGATCACGGCGATCAGAACCATTGCGAAGAGCGCCAATGCTCCATCATCGATGAACATGCCGATCAGTTCTCGTAGGGCGATGTGAAGGACGTTCATCAGGCGGCCGCCTTTACGTTGGAACTATGATAACCTCGCAACATGCGCACGGCGATGAAAGAGAAAATGGCAAGCACGGCAAGGATGGCGATCAGCGCAAGATCGGCGCCGGGCCAATCGGCACCGAGACCTTCTCCGGTCCAGAATATGCCGAACGCCGTGAGCAAAAGGCCAACCACGAATTTCAGCGTGTTTTCCGGCACCCGCGACAACGGCTTATGCACCACAATGCCAATAATCAGCACCAGGAGGCAGGCTGCACTGGCTCCGAGGCTGGCGTAGCCCACCATGCCGCGACCGGCGCCGACCGCGATGACGATGAATACGACCTCGATGCCTTCGAGGAGGACTGCCTTGAACGCTGCGGTCGCGGCGAGAAAGTCCGCGCGGCGATCTGCCGCCTGACGTTTCAATTGATCTGTTTCTTTTGCATAAGCCTCGCTCTCATCATGGAGTGCAATAAAGCCTGATGCACGGAGGATCGCTTTGCGCAGCCAGCGCATGCCAAACAGGATCAGCAGTGTTCCGATGACGAACTGCAGGAGTTCGACCGGAATCTTTCCCAGGAGCGGTCCGAGGATGAGGACCAGAGTGGCAAGGACGGCGAGTGCAAGTCCTGTGCCGATGAAAGCAGGTCGCCAACTGCGTGACACGCCGACCGCAAGAATAATCGTGAAAGCTTCGACGACCTCGACAAAGGAGCCGAGGAAGGCTGCCGTCATGGTCGATGCGATGGTTGTGATGTTGGTCATGAGCAAATCCGTCTACGGCAGAGGAAACAAGGTTGTACTACACCGAGGTCTGCATCACGAGTTCGGAAAACCGAGCCAAGGTTCCAGCGTTTCAAAGGTGCGATCCATGGCAAAGGCCGGATTCGCTGAAAGTGAAATATGCCCAAACCTGATTGAGATCTGCGCTTCCGCATCCTCCTCGCTCCCATGCGCCAGCGCCGCCACATAGAGGGCGGCGGCCAGACCACTGCGATCTGCACCGCCTTCACAGTGGATGAGGATTGGCTTCTCCGCCTGTTTCAGGATCGACAGGAGCGCCGTCGCTTCATCTTGAGACAATTCATGCCTGGCCGACATACGGAAATCGAGATGTTTTAGGCCGAGACGGGACGAGGCTGCCACTTCCTTGTCATACCAGGCCCGGCCGCTGTTCTCGCCGCGCAGATTCACAATTGTCTTGATGCCATAGGTTTCTTTGTAGGATGCAAGTTGCGCCGGGCTTGGCTGCGCTGAACGGTATAGCTCGCCGGGAATCGTGGTGTGGAAATTCCCCGCCAGACGCATGACGCCGTAATAACCTGCGGTGATTGTTATCAGAATCATGAAGAACGCAAGACCTCTGACGATTGGCCGAGACCAATTCATGAATGCGGTGGGCAGGTCATTTCTCATGGTCGTTTGTTCTTTCGAATGAGAGGCATGCTGTGTGATCGACAGATTGCTGATTTGCTGCCCGGCTCAGGCGTGTGCTATGGCTTGCCAGTACCCGCGGCCCGGAACCGCGTTTCGAACTCCCGTCGCAGGCTGCGCCTTACTTCCGCCGCGCGTAAACGTTGCTGCGCAATCTCTGTTGCCGGATAATATGCCGGCACCGCGGTTGGTTTACCATCTGCATCCACGGCGACCATGGTGAAATAGCAGGAATTCGTGTGCCGGCGCGAACCGCTGCGGATGTCTTCAGCCTCTACCCGAATGCCGACTTCCATGGAGGTACGGCCAGCATAATTGATGGATGCACGGAAAGTCACCAATTCGCCGACCATGATTGGCTGACGAAACACGACCTGATCGACGGACAGAGTAACGGCATATTGCTTGGAGAAACGCGAGGCACACGAGAAGGCGACGCGGTCCAGGAGATTGAGGAGGGCACCGCCGTGGACCTTGCCGCTAAAGTTGGCCATATCGGGCGTCATCAGGACGACCATCTCAATTTGACTTGTATCGGTGCCGTCCATTCTTATCTGCCTCCGTTGTCTTAAGCGTCCGGTGGGATCAGCCATGGTCCCAATATGAAGTCAACGGGCAGTTCTGCACCATAAAGCAAGGACAATTGGTGCCGCTGGTAGATGTGAGGCTGGATGCCAGCGGCGATTAATAATTCCTGATCACGTTCAGAAAAATTGTCGCGATGCTTGTCAGATGACCGTCGCCGCCCTCCCGGTACGCTTGACGGCCCGCTGCCACTATCGCGTCGAACAAACCGTTTCGCGCCTCTCCCATCCTGGCGATTTCGTCAACACGTTGTTCACTATTTTCATACGCGTACTTCGTGTCCAGGTAGGTCGTCATTAGCCGCTTCCGGCGCTCGATGTCATCGGTCATCGCGCTATAAAAGCCCCAGACAAACCAGGCTTCACCGGTTTCCATGTCGGCGTCGCTGATTTGACTGCGCTGCCGATCGGGAAGCCTTGCTCGCTGTGCGTCAGCTGTCCGGCTTGCCAATTCATAAGCCTCGCTGTCCGACTTGCTCGTTCCGGATTTCATGCCAACCTCCAAAGAAGTCATTCAGCTCATTCTACCACGCACAATACAAAATGGACCGATTGGCGACAACCTAACGGCCTGGAATATATCTTCCGTGCGGTGCCTGAGCTGCCACGGCAGCGCCACTTGGCCCGTCTTTCGCCCGCCTTGACCGCTCTTAACTGCGTTTCCGGATCCGGCGGGCCCCGTGGCATTTCTTGAACTTCTTGCCCGAGCCGCAAGGACATGGGTCGTTGCCGCTGCGCTGCAGTTTGGCGACCAGGGGCAGCACAATTGCAGAAGGCAAGACAGCCGCCGCAAGAACCAACAGCCTCGCCGAGATGCCCGGTACGACCAGACGACGACCCGATTTGAATCCACGCCATCCACGTTCGGCCACGACTTCCGGATCCAGCTTGGGCAAAAGGCTGAACAGCGATGCATGTCTGGCGCCGGCCCTCGCGTAAAATTCCGTCGACACCGGTCCCGGCGCTAAACATGTCACAGTGACGCCCGTTCGATGCACTTCCTGGTGAAGCGCCTGTGAAAAGGAGCGTACGAACCCCTTGCTGGCGTAGTACAGGGCCATATAGGGCCCTGGCGCGAAACTGGCCACGGAGCTGAGGTTGATGACGCCGCCCCGCTTGCGCGCAACCATTTGCGGCAGGAAATGGAGCGTGAGTTCCGTGAGAGCACGGATGTTGAGATCTATGATGCCAAGCTGATCATCAATGGGCATAGCGGTCGCCGCGCCTCGCAGGCCATAACCGGCACTGTTGACCAATACATCGCAGACCAAACCATGTGCTGACAGGAAGTCCTCGACCTGCCTTGGCGCGTCGCCGGCGAGAAGATCCAGCCCGAGCGTGAATGCCTCGCCACCGGCCTTCCGCACGTCGGCGGCGGCAGCACTCAAACCCTCCGCCGAACGCGCAGTGAGCACGACCGCGCCACGCTCCCGGGCAGCGACCCTGGCAATTGCCCGTCCGATACCACCGGAAGCGCCGATTACGACGACAGCCGGCCGAGGCTCACCCTGCGAAATCATGACACTGTCTCTGAAGGCGCTGTGCCTGTGACTTTGGCAAGCTTTCCTCAGTCATTTTGAAACATATCCTCACCCAAAATACACCCAGGCGAATGATCACCGGTTGAAATCCTCCCGACCTGCCGCAACGCTAGCACTTTGCCCGAGCAGTTTCACTTCATCGGCGACAGCGCCGTTCAAGATCTTTTCGAATCGTTCGAGCGCGCGCGCGACGTTGGCTCCATCCATCACCCGGTGGTCGTAATGAATGCGGACATTCACTGATCCGTCCTGGCCGATCAGACCGTAGTTGAGGAGTGTGGTCAAAGGCGTAAGCGGATTGAGTGACTCTGCTCCGAGGCCCGAATAGACGGACAGCTGGAATGTGCCGAAACGGTTTGCTCTCTGCCGGCCAATGTTCAGTCCGAGCCACATGAGGAGCCGCCTGATCGGCGTCGGGATACGCGCAATGCCCAAGGCACGGCGAAACTCCTTCACCTCCAGGACCGGACGTGACCGTGCTACCTGGATCAACGTCTCAAGTTCTGCAATAGGTCGGTGCTCCGGGTCCTTGATGAGGCTCAAGAGTACGACCCGCTCGCCGTCATACTCGCGCTCATGCGCAATTGAGGCAACGCTGAGGGGATATTCGTAAAGTTGCGGCCAGGGAAACTTTACGTAGGCGCGCCTTAGCTCTGGCATCTCCTGAGCGAGAAGGGCATACCCTTTCAAGAAGAGCACGGTCCAGGATGGCTTGGCGTGCAGCGACATTCTGGCCCGCACCAGCGAACCGAGATTCATGCGACGCTGCACCGTGACTCGCGGTATTCCAATCGAAAACCTCATCAGGTCGTTGACCAGGCGGCGGGGAGCTGAAAGCTTGAGGGCTCGGCCTCGCATCGTGTGACCTCTAATACAGATAAGGGATGATTCTCTTGGTTCTCTCCATATAAGTACGATATTGCGGGCCGAAGTTCTCTAACATCATACGCTCTTCCTTATTTACCCGCAGAAAAAATAGGATTGCAAAGCCGATCAAGCCTGCCAGACCCACAACCCAGTTCGACAGCAGCAAGGCTTGGCCAAGCGCAATAAGAAGGAAAGACGTGTACATCGGGTGGCGGATGAGGGCGTAGGGCCCGGAACTGATCAGTTGATGCTTTTCGCGAATCTCCAGCGTGATCGACCAATTCCGACCCAGCTCTTTGTGGGATCTGCGAAAAACCCAGAGTGCCAGACCGAAAATGATCGCCCCAAGCGCAACCGCCCACGCGCTAGTCGGATAGTTGGCGGTTTCGGGGATGCCGGTGGCGACATAGATTCCAGGCAAGAGCGCAAGACCAAAGAGAGCCGAGGCAAGACCTGCGATGTCAGTGGGTGAACGGGCATCTTTCACAACTTGCACACGCTTGGCGCGGCGTTCGAAGGGATAGCGGATGACATACCAAGCAACGATGCCG
>NZ_JBBNAN010000366.1:0-27622 GCF_037994405.1 Phyllobacterium sp. | reverse complement strand
GCACCGGATGCCGACTCTACAGGCGTTATGGCGAACCGCAGCCACTGCGCGATGGCGGATAGGAAATCACACTGCCGCCGGGCCGTACACTCATCGGTCCGCTAGCGAGAGTCTACTCCATTCCAAGAGCGTTCATATACAACTCAAGAATCGCCTCTTCTTCCTTGCGCTCATTGGCATCTTTCTTGCGCAGGCGGACGATCGTGCGGATGATCTTGGTGTCGTAGCCGCGCCCCTTGGCTTCGGCCATCACTTCCTTGATGTCGTCCTGCAGCGTGGTCTTCTCTTCCTCCAGGCGTTCGATGCGTTCGATGAACTGCCGCAGTTCCGCAGCCGCTACACCTTCGACACCACCCTGCGCCGCCAAATCATCCATGCTCTTAACTCCGCTTTCTCAAAACGCATTGTGCGACTCATGTTTTGTCGCCCGGACGGTTCCGATGCCCGACCAGTGCCTCAAGAGTCAAGACAAACAAGCTCTGTAACATCAATCGTGATGGAATGAACTCAATGCGAAGGCTTGTTGGGCGAAGGCTTGTTGGCTTCGAATGCTGCCTTTTGAGCCTCGCTCGCCTCGCGTTGATGCTTGGCCTGCCAGTCGGCATAGGGCTCGCCATAGATGATTTCGCGCGACTCGTCCTTCGAGAGCGCGATGCCCGCCCCTTCCGCCGCCTCGCGGTACCAGTTCGACAAGCAATTGCGGCAGAAGCCAGCCAGGTTCATCAGGTCGATATTTTGCACATCATTGCCGCGCAAATGCTCGACCAGCCGGCGAAATGCGGCAGCCTCGAGCGCGATGCGCTGTTCTTCGGTGAGATCGTTCATATCAAATTCCCCTCAGCGCATAACCCAAAAATCCCTTCGATTTTTGGAAAGGATTATGCGCTACTAAAAATGTTACTGCGTCCTTTGCGTAGTAATCGGCCCGGTTCGCGAGCCGAATTGTCTGGCCACATGCATATCGGGGTCGGCATTGATCGCTTCAAGGATAGGCGCAAGCCGGTCCGCCCATTGGCCAATGCCAGTCTCTTCCGCAATCAGATCCTGCCGCACCTCGATCAGCGCGTGCGCCAGGCCCGGGACGATACAATGCTGGAACATGGTGTCATTGCGCAAGGCACCATCATAGGGCTGGTTGTCCCCGACGATCAGCTGCCGGTCGGCGCGCAGGCCGGCCAGCAGCGGTTTCACCGCGCGCGGATCTTTGTCCCAGAGAATACCCGCATGCCAGGGACGCGGCGTTGTCTTCCAGAACGCGGTGAAGGAATGGATCGAGATGACCAGCGGCGCCTTGCCGCTTGCCTCGGTCACCGCTTCGATCGTTTGCGAGACTGCCCTGTGATAGGGCCGGTAGAATTCGTTAAGTCGCTTCTCCCGCTCACCCGCTGGCATAGGATTGTTGCCCGGGATGATCGCCCCGTCCGAGAGCCGCATGATCAATGTCGGGTCGTCCTCGCCGCGATTGGGATCGATCAGAAGGCGCGAGAACCCGCCGAGCACCGCCGGAACGCCGAGTATTGCCGCAAGTTTCCGCGTCAATTGCTCAACGCCGATATCATAGGCGATATGCCGTTCGAATTCGGATGGCGGCAGGCCAAGCGAGCCGTATTCTTCCGGAAGATCGCGGCGCGCATGGTCGGCGAGGAGCACAAGGCCTTTGGCCTGATCGCCATCAACGAGATGAAAGGGAGAAAACGGCATTCGAGGAAGCTCTTTCAAGGTGAATAGGGCTTGTTTTTCGTGTTTCACGGCTCCGCTGTCAACGCAACCATCATTCTTTTGTCGCACTCATGCCGGAACTTTGCATTCAAACGATTAGCGCGTTGACAATGCACGTGAAACTGCCGAAAAGAAGGTCAAAGATGGACGGAGGCAATATTGCGCAGGGGCATCAGAGCGAGATGGGGTCACGTTATATTCCGCGCTGAACAGCATCGCCGGACGCGATTGGGCAGCTTTCTTGCGGCTTTTTTATTCATATTTGCAGCGGGCAGTATTTTGACGCCCGAGAAGGCTCATGCTGATTTTCGCGTGTGCAACACGACACAGAATCTCGTCGGCGTGGCGCTTGGCTATAGGGCGAAGACGGGCTGGATCACCGAGGGCTGGTGGCATGTCAATGCCTCGTCCTGCACGACGCTGGTCGTCGGCCCGCTGACGTCGCGTTATTACTACCTCTATGCGGAAGACGCGCAAAGCGGCGGGCGCTGGGATGGTAAGGTGAACATGTGTGTCGCCGAAAACCAGTTCAAGATTACCGGTATCAACGATTGCTTTGCCCGCGGATTTCAGCGTGCCGGCTTTCAGGAGTATGATACCGGCGAACAGACAAGCTGGATGGTCCAGCTTACGGAAGAAAATCCTCCCTCATCTCCAATTGTAACGGATACCCCTCCCCAATGAGACGCCGCCGTAAGGTCAAAATTCTAGCCACCCTGGGTCCTGCTTCCTCCGACGAGGCGATGATCCGCAAGCTGTTCGAAGCCGGCGCCGATGTGTTCCGCATCAATATGAGCCACGCCAGTCACGAGCTGATGCGCGAACTTGTGCGCCGCCTGCGCAATGTCGAAAAGGAACTGGGCCGGCCGATCGGCATTCTCGCCGACCTGCAGGGACCGAAACTGCGCGTCGGCAAGTTCAAGGATGGCAAGGCGGATCTTGTCCCCGGTCAGACCTTCACGCTCGACGACAATGATACGCCGGGCGACAATACCCGTGTGTTCCTGCCGCATCCGGAAATTCTCGAGGCGGTCGAGCCAGGCCATCGCCTGTTGATCGATGACGGCAAGCTCGCTCTCGTCGCCGAAGCCTCCGATGGCAAGTCCATCCGTTGCCGCGTTGTCTCCGGCACCAGGATTTCCGACAAGAAGGGCGTCAGTCTGCCTGATACGACGCTCGGCGTCGGCGCCCTGACCGAAAAGGACCGGCGCGACCTCGACGCGGTCCTGCAGGAGGAAATCGACTGGGTGGCGCTGTCCTTTATCCAGCGGCCGGAGGATCTTGCCGAAGTGCGCAAGATCTCGCGCGGCCGCGTTGCCCTCTTGTCGAAGATCGAAAAGCCGCAGGCGGTCACCCGCCTCGACGAGATCATCGAACTCTCCGATGCCCTCATGGTCGCCCGCGGCGATCTCGGTGTCGAAATGCCGCTTGAATCGGTTCCCGGCATCCAGAAGCAGATCATCCGCGCCTGCCGCCGGGCCGGCAAGCCGGTCGTCGTCGCCACGCAGATGCTCGAGTCGATGATCACTGCCGCTGTCCCGACCAGAGCCGAGGTTTCGGACGTCGCGACTGCCGTGTTCGAAGGCGCCGATGCCGTGATGCTGTCGGCCGAATCCGCCGCCGGCAACTATCCGATCGAAGCCGTATCGACCATGGCCCGCATCGCCGAAGAGGTCGAGCGCGACCCGAACTATCCCGGTATCATCCATGCCCAGCGCCCCGAACCGAACGCGACCGGCGCCGATGCGATTTCGCTGGCGGCCCGACAGATCGCCGAAACGCTCAACCTCTCGGCAATCGTCACCTATACGGCCTCTGGTACAACCGGCTTGCGCGCAGCGCGCGAGCGGCCCCTGCTGCCGATCATCGCCCTGTCGCCGGTCGTCGAGACCGCGCGCAAGCTTTCGCTCGTCTGGGGGTTGCACTGCGTTGTGACAGAAGACGCCTCCGACCTCGATGACATGGTGGATCGTGCCTGCCACATCGCCTATCAGGAAGAGTTCGGCAATCCGGGTGACCGCATCATCATCTCGGCTGGCGTACCACTGCGTACGCCCGGTTCGACCAACATGCTGCGCATCGCCTATATCGGCTCCGATGGTCTGACCGGAATCTAAAATTTCTTGATAAGGGTCACTCCGCTCTTGCACGAAAATGGAACGGAATGACCCGATTCTCGCCCAAGAATTGCCGATTCCTGCACAGGAAACCCCGATACCTGCACGAGTTTATCCACCTTTGCAGGAAAAATGGTTGTAATTACGTGCGCTGACCGGTGAGTTCGTCGGCGAGTTCACCCGCCTGCTTCTGCGCCTCGCGCATCATCGGATAGACCGTTAGAACCCGCTCGAAAGCCTGGAGCGCGGCTTCTTTGCGCCCGGTATCCTTGAGGATCGCCGCCATCCCGGCCATTGCCCCGAAATGCCGTGGCTCCAGTGTCAATGTCTTCTGGATATCGGCCATGGACCGGCCGTAATCATTCATCATGAAATGCAGGGTAGCCCGCCTGTTCCAGCCTTCGGCATAGTCCGGCTTCATCACGACCACCTGGTCGAGAAAATCCAGTGCAACGGAATACTTCTTTTCTTCCATAGCCTTAGCTGCCCAGCCCATCATCAGGTCGACGGTGGCGCTGCCGGAATTCTGCCATTGCAACTGGATGAGCGAGGCGATGCGCGCCGCCTTCACCTCATTGCTTTCGCGCTTGAGCGAGGCAAAAAGATCATCGAGCCGTGCCGCGCGTTTCTGCGCCAGCGTCTGGTTGGGCAAGGCCGCCTGCTGTTCGACGGGCGCCTGTTCCTGCGCCATGGTCGGCGCTGGTGAAATCACCAGTAAAGTTCCGATTGAAAACGCAAACACGCTCCGCATGATACGGATGGTAGTCCGTATCAGCGAAACGTCAAATGCAAAAACCCGTGAGGCGGTAAAGATCAGCCCTGGCGTGCTTTGAAGCGCGGAGCCGTCTTGTTGATGATGTAAATCCGGCCCTTGCGACGGACCAGCTGATTGTCACGATGACGGGCCTTCAGGGCCTTGAGGGAGTTCTTGATCTTCATTTCAGCACCGGTATCTTTACGCCCGAAACCGGGCACCAATAAAAAGCGCGCCTGTAAAGCGCGCCGGAAACACGTTGCGGGGAAATAGCCAAGGATTACCCGTATTGTCAACACCCGGCTCACGATTCATGGCGTGATTCATAGGGGAATCACGCATTTATTTATCGCTAGAGGCGTTTCGTGATGCGCGTCACATGCCCCATCTTGCGGCCGGGACGGGCTTCCGCCTTGCCGTAGAGATGCACGACGGCCCCGGTTTCCTCTAGAAGAGCCGGTACCCTGTCGATGTCATCGCCGATCAGATTTTCCATGACGCAATCGGAATGGCGCCTTGGATCGCCGAGCGGCAGACCGGCAATCGCCCTTATGTGCTGCTCGAACTGCGATACGGCGCACGCTGCTTCGGTCCAGTGACCGGAATTGTGCACACGCGGCGCAAATTCATTGGCAAGCAACGTCCCATTGGCGAGCACGAAGAACTCCATGCCGACGACGCCGACATAGTTGAGCCCCTCCAGCAGCTTTCGCGCCGCATCTGCGGCAAGTCCCGCAATTGTCGACGAAACAGAAACGGGAACGGTCGAAGTGGCAAGAATGCCATTCTTATGGACGTTCTCGGCAATATCATAAACCTTGATATTGCCAGCTGCATCGCGCGCTGCGATCACTGAAATCTCGCGGGTGAAATCGACCAATGCCTCGAGGATCGAGGGCACATTGCCAATTGCAGCAAAGCCCGATTTCGCACCTTCACCCTTAGCGCCGGTGAACTTGCTCTGGCCTTTGCCGTCATAGCCGAAACGTCGCGTCTTCAGGATGCCCTTGCCCTCAAATGCAAGCAGCGCCGCTTCCAGATCGCCTTCGTTTTCCACGATACGCCACTGTGCGGTCTGAATACCGGCCTTATTGAGGAAGCGCTTCTCGGTGACCCGATCCTGTGAGACTTTCAATGCCTCGGGCGGCGGAAACACTGCCTTGCTTTCATTGAGCATTTCCGCCGAATCCACCGGCACATTCTCAAATTCGTAGGTAATGACATCGCTGAGTTCGGCGAGCTGCTCAAGGGCGTTCGGATCGTCATAGGCCGCCACAATGTGCTCGTTGGCGACTTGGGCCGCCGGGCAATCGCCCTGTGGTTCAAGTATGACGGTCCTGTAACCGAGCCGCGCCGCCGCCATTGCGAGCATACGACCAAGCTGGCCACCGCCGATAATACCGATCGTCGATCCTGGGGAAATCATCTTCACGCCTCGTCAGAAGGTCTCATCGCGACCTTGTCGCTTTGTGCCTGCCGGAAATCATCAAGCCGCTTGGCCAGCGCCGTATCGTTGAGAGCAAGTACGGCTGCGGCCAGCAATGCGGCATTGACTGCACCCGCACGGCCGATCGCCAGAGTACCGACAGGGATGCCTGCCGGCATCTGTACAATGGACAGAAGGGAATCCTGTCCGGAAAGTGCCTTCGATTCCACCGGAACGCCGAAGACTGGCAAAGGAGTCATCGATGCGGCCATGCCCGGCAAATGTGCCGCACCGCCGGCACCGGCAATGATGACCTTGAATCCCGCCTTACGCGCACCTTTGGCAAAATCCACCAGCCTGTCGGGAGTCCTGTGCGCGGATACGATACGATCGTCATGTATGATGCCAAGCGCATCCAGCGTTTCAGCGGCGTGGCGCATGGTCGCCCAATCGGACTGGCTTCCCATGATGATTGCGACGTCAGCGCGTTTGTCTGCCATTGAGCATCCTTTATCGAAATGGCGGCATTAAAGGAAAAGCCGGAGCACCGCAAGCTAGCCGCGTGCCGGTGGAAAACCTCTCGAGAAATCAGGCAATGATGTCGGGGATGATTTTGTCTTCGAGCTCGATGAGCTTATCTTTGATAAGCAGTTTTTTCTTTTTCATTCGTTGGATACGCAGCTGGTCACAGCCAACCTGGATCATTGCTTGTATGGCGGCATCAAAATCCAGATGCTCTTGTTTCAATCTTGCGACTGCCAATCGAATGTCAGCCTGATCCTGGTCGGACATGCAGTGATTCCCGGTATTTTGCTGTAGAAGAATCCAGTCTCTGGTTATGGACAATCCTGCCCTCGCCAGCACGTCGCCATATCATATTTCAAGAAACAAGAAAATCCTACGAAACAAATTCGACAATTGCTTAAAGTGGTGGCAGAGTGTCACGGCTCTGTCATAAACTTGCCGCCCGGCAAGCAGAGCGTGAGTAGGGAAACCAACCAAGGGAGAAGCCGGATGGCCATTGAGTCTCATCTTGAAACGCTTGAACGTAAGCATGGGGCGCTCGAGAAGGAAATTTCCGACGCGCTGTTAAGTCCCGCCTCCGATGACCTGAAGATCAGCGATATGAAGCGTCGCAAGCTTATGCTCAAGGAGCAGATTGAAAAGCTGAAATCAGCCGTCACCCATCATTGAACACGATAAGGAACATACCGCGAAATTCCACTCGATAGCCAGAAACGGCATCGTGCTGGCAGTTACAGAGCCCGGCCCTCGCACAGACGCAGGGTCGGGTTTTTGTTTCCGGCTGATAATTTTCCGGATGATATCGCCCCTCATCCGTCCGCTTTCACGGCCACCTTCTTCCCGTTGGGAGAAGAGACTTCATTACCAAGGCGACCTCCTCGCCCCACGGGGAGAGGTCGGCCGGACAAAGCGGAGGTCGGGTGACGGGGCAATATCCGGCCTGAACGATCTCACTCGCTCCAGAACTGATCCAGCCACAGATTGAGATGAAAGAAGCCGCTGTCATCGACCGCATAGATCCGGCGCGTGCCCTCGGATTTGACCTTCACCAGCCGCGCGTCGAGCAGCGCCTTCAGGTGTTGGGAAACCGCGGGGCGGGAAATCGGCAAGCCGGTCGCCAGTTCGTTCACGGTTTTTGGCCCGCGCCGGAGCTCCTCGAGGAGATAGCGGCGGTTCGGATCAGAAATTGCTGCAAAGGCATCCGTTTCGACCATAAATGATAGTCATTTTAAACCAGCAGGAATGTCAATGACTTTCGTATCGGAGCCGAATCGAACCGGTCACTCGGGCAAGTTTTCTGCACGGGGATCCAGCCTGACACCCTCAGGGGTGACGCGTTCTGCTCCAACCGTCTGAAAGCTATCCCGAAGTTCGATTGGTACCGGCGCGCGCATGCGCGAGCGGATGATCGCATGGGTCATGATCGATGCATGGGCCAGCGCCGTAATGGCAAACAAACCTTCCGGGGTGATTCGCTCCATCGCCCAGGCACCGAGAACCGGACCGATCATCGTACCGAATCCATAGAGCAGCAAAAGTCCGCTTGTGACTTTGACGAAATTCTCCGAATCCGAGAAATCGTTCGCGTGGGCAACCGCCACTGGATAAAGCGTGTAGGCCAGACCGCCATAGATCGCTGTCATCGCCAGAATGACATAGGCATGGCGCGGCGCAATCAGGAAGATCATAAGGCCGATGACCGCTGCCGCACCGCCAACCATCGCAAGCACATAACGCCGGTCAGTGCGGTCCGACATGCGGCCGACCGGAATCTGCATCAGTGCGCCGCCCATCACCGAGGCACTCATCATAAGGGCAATTTCCGTCGTCGATATGCCCGTTGCCGCACCATAGACAGCGCCGAGCGTCCCGAATGCACCATTGGCAACCCCGATCAGGATGCAGCCAAGGAACGCAACTGGCGAATTGCGATAGAGGGCCCGCAAATCGAGCTGCACTTCGGTCAGCGGTTTCGGACTGCTCGCGGTGGAAATTGCCGTCGGAATGAGCGCCAGACAGAAGAGGATACCTGACATCATGAAGAATGTGCCGGTATGCACGTCGCCAAAGCCGATCATCATCTGGCCAACGGTGATCGAGCCGAAATTCACCACCATGTAAAGCCCGAAGATCTGGCCGCGATTGGCATTGGTCGCTCGTTCGTTGAGCCAGCTTTCGATCACCATGTAGGATCCGGCCATGGCAAAGCCGGTCAACGCGCGCAGCACAATCCAGGCCGTCGGTTCGACTAGAATACCGGTCATAAGCGCGACGATCGCCGCAATCGAGGCGAAGGCGCTGAATGCACGCACGTGGCCTACGCGGCGAACCAGCCGCGGCGCAAGCAGGCATGAGGTGATAAAGCCGCCGGCCCACGCTGTACCGAGAAGCCCGAGGGAAGTTGTCGAGAACCCTTCCGCGCCACCACGCAGTGGCAGCAGCAGACCATGCAAACCCGAGCCCATGACGAGGAACGATGTGCCGCAGAGGAGCGCGAAAACCTGTATGAACGAACGGAACACAGCAAACCCTTCAAGCGAATCGGAAGTGGACCAGCATAGAACCATGCTGGCGGTGAGTCCGTGTCATGCAGCAATGCGGAAACTTGATGACATCCGCATAACTATTATTGGTCAGCGGAACAATGCTTCGGCTGCAACCTTGCTGTCACCCTTACGCGACCGCTCCTCTTCAAGCCGGGTAATTTCGGCACGCAGGAGCGCGATCCGCTCGTCAAGCTCCGAGACTGACAATAGCGACAGGTCCTGGCCAATATCGTGAATAATCTTGCGCCTTGGCTCTTCATCGAAAAGTGACATTATTTCCTCCACTTGTCGCTCTAGTGTGACAGGATACAGTCCAACTGCTTGGAATTGCAAATCATTCTGGCGAATCAATGTTGAGGAAGATCCCATGGCCGAAAAAATTCCGACAACGATGATGGCGATCGAGATCACCCGGCCGGGGGGCCCACTGGTCCTAAAACCGGGTAAACGTGCTGTCCCCGAGCCAAATCCCGGTGAGCTTCTGATCCAGGTCCGCTCTGCGGGCGTCAATCGGCCGGATGTGTTGCAGCGGCAGGGCCATTATCCGCCGCCGGCAGGTGCTTCCGATATCCCCGGACTGGAAATCGCCGGTGACATCATTGCTATTGGCGAAGGAGTTACCCGCTTCCGTATTGGCGAGCGGATAACCGCATTGGTTGCGGGCGGCGGCTACGCCCCATATTGCACGGTGCATGAGACGAACGCTCTGCCGATTCCCGCTGGTTACGGCTATATCGAGGCTGCGGCAATTCCCGAAACCTACTTCACGGTCTGGCACAATGTGTTTGAGCGAGGCGCCTTGCAAAGCGGCGAAGCCTTTCTCGTCCATGGCGGTTCATCGGGGATCGGTACCACGGCAATTCAGCTTGCCAGCGCTTTTGGTGCTTACGTGATTGCCACGGCGGGTTCGGATGACAAATGCGAAGCCTGTCTCAAGCTCGGCGCGGACCGCGCCATCAACTATCGCACCGAAGATTTCGTCGCAGCGGTGAAGGAGGCGACGGGCGGCAAGGGTGTGAACCTGATCCTCGACATGGTGGGGGGCGACTATATCGAACGCAACTACGAAGCCGCGGCTCTTGACGGCCGCATCGTCCAGATTGCCTTCCTGAACGGAGCCAAGGCGACCACCGATGTTTCAAAGCTGATGGTCAAGCGCCTCACTCATACGGGATCGACGCTGCGCAACCGCCCGGTTGAATTCAAGGCAGGGATTGCCCGCGAACTTGAACTCAAGGTATGGCCACTTTTGGTGGAGCGCCGCGTCGCACCGGTCATCGACATGGTCTATCCCTTGCATGAGGCGTGGCGCGCGCATGAGCGTATGGAAGACGGCCACCATATCGGCAAGATCGTGCTGGATGTGAGCTGATCTAGAGCAATTTCCGATCAAATAAACGCAGTTCTGTTTCCCGGATGGCGAGACAATCCACGCGGAAGGTGGCGAGGTCGATGTCTTTTCCGTCCGTCGCCGCCCGACAAAGTCGTTGGCCGCCAGCCGGAAACCCGAGGGCCGGCTGAATTCGGCAGAACGCGTCTATTTGGTCGGAATTTGCTCTAGCTAGAGCGAGCGGACGCGTTTTGCATCCGCTAGCGTGATTGCAGCTATTTGCCAGCAAGGCCGGGAAGGGACACCTGAAATACCTGGAACATGGTATCGACATCGGCACCGCCCTCTCCCTTGTAGCTCGCTCCAACCTGGAAACCGTCCTGGGTCAGGAAGTCATTGTCGTTGGCGACAAACAGGAAATAATCGTTCGGCAGTTTTGGGTCGAGCACACTGGCAATCGACATCGCTTCCCACTTCTCGGAGAGGTTGTTGCGATCGTTCGGCGCACCGTTGTGCAGACCGAACCGGGCGAGTTCCGTGCTGTCGTTGATGTCAATGAAAGGCGTAAGCGTTGCCGGCTTCACAGATGCATCGAGCTCTCCCTTTGGCGCGACCGGTTTATCGGCATCGAATGCGCTGCCCGCGATATCTGTTGCGGCCGAAACATCAACCACACTGATGCTGCGGTAGAGCGATGTCTCGCCCTTCTGTCCGAAACCATTGCCGCTATCGCGTGCGAGCATCAGGAATGTATGATCCGACAGCGCGACGATTTCGCTCTGCGCGGCGACCTTCTTCTTGCCCTTCGCATCGGTAAACACGGGCAGCGGCACAACATATTCGTGCGCCAGCTTCAGTTGTGCCGGATTGGCGGCATCATAGAACAGCGCCCTGGTGTTTTGGCGAGTTGAGCCTGAATCACCGCCGTCCTGGCGAGTGGCCGACTGCAGCACCGCGACCAGGAATTTGCCGTCAGGGGTCATTGCCATGCCCTCGATGCCCTGATTGTTCTGGCGGCCGGTATCCGGATCCTGCGGCTCAGGTGCTTCAGCCCCGGGTCCGGGATTGTTCGAGGCAAAGCTTGGGCTGCCCTTGCGCATCGGCACCAGAGCGGCAGGCGGCTGCGTTGCCGAAAGCAGATGGCCATCAGCTAAGAACCGGTAGATGTTCGGGCCATATTCGTCGCTGATGAACATCGTACCATCCGGAAGTCGAACGATCGCTTCATCGTCGAGCGAAATCTTGCCATTTGCGGCCTGTGGCAGCATGGGCAAGTTGCCGGCTGCAGCACGCATACCGGATTCAGGATCGAGCCCCGTCATGTCGCTACCCTTGTCATCGACCAGTAGCATCGAATCCGCAAGCTTGGCATCGACGCCAGACTGCTGTTTGTCGGCCGGCGGTGTCGCCCCTGGAGTGGTCGGGTTGAACCGTATCGAAAGGGTGTTGAGACGTGGCCGATAGTCGGTCGTTCCTTCAACGTTGTAGCCACGGTCCGGCAGCAGCCAAAAGGTGCCTTTGTAGCCGTCCGCGTCACGTGCCCAGCTTTTCGGGTCTATCGACATGCCGGAGCCGGAGCCGAAGGTCTCGCCGAACTTGTCGCGCTGATTGGCGGGGATACGCCCGACGCCGACCAGGCCCTTATTGACGAAGGTGGCACCGCCAACCGTAACTGTGCTTTCGGCCAGGGCGGCGACAGGTATTGTAGCCGACGCGGTCAGCACCGCCAGAGTGGCAGTCCAAAGACCACGGTAGAGGGATTTGCGCGACATTGGTTAAACCTCCGATTGTTTTCCGAAGATCGTTCGCGCACCTGCATTGCAGTCTAATGACACTTTCGTGACAGTTCGATGAAACGCCCGATTGTCGCAAAATAGGCTTGAAAAGCGATTCTTGCTCATCCGTTAAAATAACGCTATATAACGCCTCGAATTCCCGGAAATTGTGGTTGAACCCACGTCCCGCGCCACCGGAGCGGACGAACGAGAGGACTATATCTATGGCCACCCAGCTACTTATGCCAAAGGCAACGGCCGTCTGGCTTGTCGACAACACCGCTTTATCCTTCGATCAGATCGCTGCATTCTGCAAGCTGCATCCGCTCGAAGTGAAGGCGATCGCTGACGGTGAATCGGCTCAGGGCATCAAGGGTCTTGACCCTTTGATCACTGGACAGCTGTCGCGCGAGGAAATCGCCAAGGGCGAAGCCGACATCAATCATAAGTTGAAGATCTCCGATCCAAAGGTTCGCGTGCCGGAAACCAAGCGCAAGGGCCCGCGCTATACACCATTGTCAAAGCGTCAGGATCGCCCGAATGCAATCCTTTGGCTGGTTCGCAACCATCCCGAACTGAAGGACGCACAGATTTCGCGCCTGATCGGCACGACAAAGTCCACCATCGAGCAGATCCGCAACCGTACCCACTGGAATTCCAACAATCTCCAGCCGATGGACCCGGTCACCCTCGGTCTCTGCTCGCAGATTGATCTGGATATCGAGGTTGAGCGTTCTTCCCGCGGCCGGCCAGTGCAGCCCGAAGGTGGCGATACACTGCTTCCCGCTTCCGCGACGGAGAACCTGGAGGTTCAACCAACCGTTCGTGAAGAAGACGAAGAGCTCGACGCGGACAAGGTTTTCGCCAAGCTGTCGTCCCTCAAGGGCCGTCATGAGGACGAAGACGAGGAATAATCTTAGTTTAGGACCAGAAAAAAGCCCTGCAATGCCGGGCTTTTTTCATGATGCTCTCGCCTTGGTATCCGGCGTTTCGCTGAGTTCCACCCGGCGGTAGAAGTCTGCAAGGGTCTTGCCGCGTTCCTGCCGGAATATCCGGTCGGCCTTCTCGACCTTGGCGATCCGGTCAATACGGAAAGTGCGAAAATCATTGCGTAGTTCACACCAGCTGATCAGCGTCCAGACCTTACCCCAGAACCACAGCCCCAGCGGGCGGATATCGCGGGCGCTCTCGTTGCCATCGAGATCGGTGTAAACAATCGACAGGACGCGGCACTGTTCGGCAGCGCTTTCCGCCAGATCGATCATTAGCCGGTCATTGTCGCTGATGTTGTAGCTGGTCGAGTGAATATGCGTATTGGTAATGCGCGGGCGGTCTTCCTTCGGCAAGACAGCGCCGATCTTTATGATCGCTTCTTCCGCCGCACGCGCCATCGATGCGCCGCCCCACGCGGTGATCAGCCGGGCACCTGCCACCAGCGCCACCACCTCGTCGCGCGTAAACATCAATGGTGGCAGGTCAAAGCCCTCACGCAGGATATAACCGACACCCGCCTCGCCATCGATGGGAACGCCGGTCGATTGCAGATCGGCAATGTCGCGATAGATTGTGCGCTCGGAAACCTCGAGCTTGTCGGCAAGCTGCCGCGCGGTAACGAGACGCCCGCCCCGCAGCTTCTGCACGATCTGGAAAAGACGATCTGCTCTACGCATCCTTTAGGCCTTCCTTAAGGCGTTGCTCTGTCACGAAGTCCGTGCCAAAGGACAATCTCGCAATAGTCGGTGTTTTTGCATTCAACACGCGCCAGAACGGTGTGATTGCATCCACATCGCCATTTTGTTGATAGGCTTCGAAAGCCGCTTCAGCGACGGTGCGCAAATGGAACCCGGTCGTGATCGGGCACGTCACTTCTGCCCCGTATCGCTTTGCCATGGCCTTCCGGAGGACTTGCACATCCATGTGCTTGCCGTTGGGAAGGGTTCGAATGAAATCATCAACCTGGCGGGCCGTTGGCACCAGCATGATTTCGCCAGCCTTCATGCCGGCAATATTGATGGGCGCTGGTTTGACCTCATGCAGTCCGCCGGAATTCAACTTCTCGGTCCATGTCTTCATGTCAGCACCCTCGGTTTGCGGGATCGATCACGCAGCCTGAAATTCCCGTGCGATGAACTCCCTCATCTCGGCAACCTGCCCGGCCTTTTCAGGGAACAGCGCTTCGAGAAAATTCGTCGTGAATGTGCCGGGCGCGGACCCCGGCGCACTGACAATATGCGCATCTCGCACCGCATACGGCACATCCCGATAAAGCGACGAGCCGGGATAATCGCCGATTTTCGATTCGATCCAGCCGGCGCCGTTGCTCGTATGCCTGCGGTCCTCAAAGATACCCGCACGAGCCAGCGCCAGCGTGCCGCCACAGATGCCGCCGACGATACCGCCCCGTGCCAAAGTGGCGTGAAGCAGCGGTGCAATGTCAGGAGCATCCTCACTTGGCCAGGTGTCCGATCCGATGACGGCGACCGCGTCAAGATCGCTGTTTTCCTCCGTTCCGACGCCGCGCTCCGGGACAAGTTTCAAGCCGCCAATGGAGCGAACCTGGCCGGTCAAAGGCGACAACGCAACAGCGCGTGCAGCGAACCAGTCAGTGGCGGAGCCTGAAAGCAAACCAAACTCCCAATCGGCAAACTTATCGATGAATACGAACCCGATTGTCTTTTTCTGCTCCATGTCCGTCACTCCAATTTTGAACAATTCCTCAGTATTCTAGCCTGAAATAGCCTGATTTGCGCGCATTTCTCGTCTGGCGAGGCTTTGGCCAATTCAATTGCCAGGGAGCAAGATCGGTGCTGGCATCTTCTGTGCCAGCACCTTCTTCCTTCATTGAGCCGCGGCGTGCCAGTCGTTCGGCATAGGCATCGGGCCAGCCAATATCCTTCAGCACGTGCTCTGGAAGTGAGTTGATGTGCCGCTCCGTACGCAGTTCTTCGCGATACGCTGCGAAGTCCGTGAGCAGGCGCCTTACTGTGTCAACAATGCCAAAATCAACGTAAGTCATAACCCTGTCTCCTTGTGACTACGGAGACACTATCGCACACCCCTCCTGACAACCTTCTGTCAGGAGGATGTCAAGAAGTACGTTTTATTGCGACGGGCTGATCAACCGTCTTTAACACCAATGCCACGTGCATTGAGCACGACCGTGATCTCGTCAAGAATAGCCGGATCATCGATGGTTGCTGGCATATTCCAGGGCTCCCGGTCGGCTATTTTCTGCATCGTCCCGCGCAAGATCTTGCCCGAGCGCGTCTTCGGCAGGCGTTTTGCCGTAAGCGCCATCTTGAAAGCCGCCACCGGACCGATTCGCTCGCGTATCAGGTCGACGCAGTCCTGCTCGATCTCGGCTTCTGACCGCGTCACACCGGATTTGAGCACGATAAAGCCGCAAGGCACCTGCCCTTTCAGGTGATCGGCGATGCCGATCACCGCGCATTCCGCCACATCGGGATGGCTTGATAGCACTTCCTCCATCGCACCGGTCGAGAGGCGGTGCCCGGCGACATTGATGATATCGTCGGTGCGGCTCATGATGTAGATATAGCCATCCTCATCAATGATACCGGCATCGGCAGTCTTGTAGTAACCGGGAAACTCCGTGATGTAGGCGTCGCGGAAGCGCTGGTCGGCGTTCCACAGGGTCGGCAGGCAAGCGGGCGGCAGCGGCAGCTTGACCACAATATTGCCAAGTTCGCCGCGCTTGACCGGATGACCGGCATCGTCGAGAACCTGCACGTCATAGCCGGGCATCGGCACCGTCGGAGAACCATACTTGACCGGGAGCATGCCGAGACCGGCAGGATTGGCAGCCATCGGCCAGCCGCTTTCCGTCTGCCACCAGTGATCGATCACCGGCACGCCAAGCTTTTCCTCGGCCCATTTGATCGTATCTGTGTCCGCGCGTTCCCCTGCAAGAAACAGGTATTTCAGCGACGACAGGTCGTATTTGCCGATGAATTCGCCTTTCGGATCTTCCTTCTTGATGGCGCGGAATGCCGTCGGCGCGGTGAAAAGCACCTTGACCTTGTGCTCTGCGATGACACGCCAGAACGTGCCCGCGTCGGGGGTGCCCACCGGCTTTCCCTCATAGAGGATGCTTGTCGCACCGATGAACAGTGGCGCATAGGCGATATAGGAATGACCTACCGCCCAGCCGATGTCAGAAGCCGCCCAGAACACATCGCCAGCGTATGTGTCGTAGATCGCGCCCATCGACCAGGCAAGCGCCACCAGGTGCCCGCCATTGTCGCGCACGACGCCCTTGGGCTGGCCGGTCGTGCCGGAGGTGTAGAGAATGTAAAGCGGATCAGTCGACTTGACCGCCACGCAGTCAACTTTCCTTCCGGTCGCCGCTGCGACCGCCTGTGCAAAGTCGATGTCGCGTCCTTCAACGAGCTCGTGCGGCTGCTGCGGACGCACGAGAATGAGACAGGTCTTAACCTTGTGCGCTGCCTGCTCAATCGCCTTGTCGAGCATGGGCTTGTAGGCCACGACACGTCCCGGTTCGAGACCGCAGGAGGTTGCAATGATCATCACCGGCTTTGCATCGTCGATACGGGTTGCCAGCTCATGCGCCGCGAAACCGCCGAAGACAACGGAATGCACGGCGCCGATACGGGCGCAGGCCAGCATCGCCACAACCGCTTCCGGGACCATTGCCATATAGATGATAACCCGGTCGCCCTTCTTCACACCCTTGTCGGTGAGAACAGCCGCCAGTGCGTTGATGTCGCTAAGGAGCTCCGCATAGGTGGTCTTGCGCTGTGTGCCCGTCACCGCACTGTCATGGATGAGGGCAACCTGGTCGGCGCGGCCGTTCTCCACATGACGATCAACCGCGTTGTAACAGGTGTTGCACTCGGCACCCGCATACCAGCGTCCGTAGGGTCCCTCGTTGGCATCGAATACCTTCTGCCAGGGCTTGATCCAGTCGATCGCCACTGCAGCATGCGCCCAGAATGCGTCTGGGTCGGCCTGCCACTCCTGATAGACCTCTTTATATCGTGATGTCATGAATATCCTCCCAGATGAGACAGCATCCCCAATGTCGCAACCAGAGTCAAAGGTGGAATTGACAATCCTGTGCGGAACGCCCAGAGCTCGATTTTCCGACTATCTCAAGCGAACCGAAACAAGACCGATGACCAAAATCCTGCCATTCGCACTGATCTTGATGATGGCATTGCACATTATCAAGCCGCTCGGATGGCCCGGCCTGAAGAAGCGCGGTGATTTCTGGAAAATCGCCGCTGGTGCGATCCTGGCGATGTTCGTGGTCGTGCTGGTCGGCCATGCCGGCTAGAGCCCTTCGGGTCTAAGGCAAAGACCGCCCGTCTTCTGTATCCGATAGATTGAGAACATAGGGGACGAGATGTTTGGCCCAGGCATCATATCCGAGCGCGGATGCATGAAAGCCGTCGCTCGAAAAACCTTCCGGCCCCTCCACGGGAAGGCGGGGTGCCGGGACTGCCATACGTTCGCGGCAGAGCCGCTCTCCCAACTTGTTGATGGCATCGGCTCTTCCCTCGAGAATACGGCCAAGTAATCCCGGCATGGCTGGCACATCGCGAAAATCAATGACTTTCGACCAGACGATATGCGCTTCCGGCCACTTTGCCTTCAAGGCATAGAGCAAGCCGCCAAACTCCCTCTTGAAGCGCCGCAAGGAATGGAAATTCTTGGTATCGTTTGTGCCGGTTGTCAGCACAATATGGGTCCAGATGCCTCGCTCGAGATTGGGCACGACGTGATCGCGCAATTGCCCGGATGTGGCCGAATTGAAGCCTGCCGCACGCCAGATGATCTTGCGGCCGGTCCGCCCCTGAAGATGAACCGCAAGCCGCACGCACAGCCCTTGCCAGGGATCGGTAACGCCGACACCGGCGGCGGAAGAATCCCCAAGAACGAGAAGCCTGATCGCTGGATCCTTGCCGGCGATTTCGCCCACCGGCAGACCGCCCGGCGGCAGCATGCGCTCCGTTCGCAAACGCACGCCGATACCTTGCCAGGCATAGACGGGATAGAGCAGCCAGCTGACAAGCGGATGGAAGGGCGACGATGTCATTATCCGGTAGATATCTCCACAAAAAAGCCCGGACTGATTCCAGTCCGGGCTCCATGAGATACGCTTTTGGATAAAAAACGCTTAAGCCGCCTTTTCCAGGTCTTTTTTCCAGCCGCCAGTTGCGGCAAGGCCGTTCATCCTGGCGCGGTGGGTAAATGCTCGCTGGCCCGCGGCAACATTTTCAGGCTTGCCGTTCCAGGCACTCAGTGCAGCTGCCTGCAGTGCTCGCCCATAGGAGAAGGTGAGCTTCCACGGCGTCGTGTAGTTGGCATTCATTGCCGAAAGATGCGCCGTCGCTTCTTCGTCGCTCTGCCCACCGGAAAGGAACGCGATGCCCGGGACTGCCGCCGGTACTGTCGACTTCAACAAGCGCACAGTCTGCTCGGCAACCTGTTCCACCGAGGCCTTGCGGGCGTTCTTGCCATCGATAACCATATTTGGCTTGAGGATCATGCCTTCCAGCACAACGCGGGCGTCATAGAGTTCGTCAAAGACCGTGTTCAGAACCCATTCGGTAACTTCGTAGCAACGCTCGATCGAGTGGGTGGCGGGCTTGCCATCCATAAGGACTTCCGGCTCGACGATCGGAACGATCCCGGCTTCCTGGCAAAGAGCCGCGTAACGGGCCAGTGCCTGGGCATTCTGCTTGACGGCACCCCAAGTTGGGACACCTTCAGCAATGGCAATCACGCCGCGCCATTTGGCGAAACGCGCGCCGAGCTTGTAATATTCCTGGAGGCGCTCACGCAGACCATCCAGACCTTCGGTGATGGTTTCTCCGCGGAAGCCCGCAAGCGGCTTCGCGCCGGCATCGACCTTGATGCCGGGAATGCAGCCGGCGGCTTTCATGATCTGGACGAAAGGTGTCCCATCCTTGGCGCTCTGGCGAATGGTTTCGTCATAAAGGATGACGCCCGAAATGTTGTTCTTCATCGCCTCATCTGAGCGGAACAGCATCTCGCGATAGTCACGCCGGCTATCGGCCGTCGATTCCAGCCCAATCGTATCGAACCGCTTCTTGATCGTTGCGGTACTCTCATCAGCGGCAAGAAGACCCTTGCCATTGGCAACCATTGCAATCGCGATATCTTCGAGGCGTTCACTCATAGATTATTTCACTCCGTTTCCCATGCATCGGCCCATACCAGAAGCCTATGACAAACGAAATGGCCATCCAAGCTATTGAAACGATTGAAATTTTTTCAACCGATTTAAGCAGATAACATTTCTTGTTCTTCGTTAATCGGGGGCCGGCAATCGGCCCCCATTATACACGAAAACGGCAATCAGCGTTTCAATACATCAACACCGGGAAGTGGCTTGCCTTCCATCCACTCAAGGAAAGCACCACCCGCGGTCGATACGTAGCTGAAGTCATCCGCAACATCGGCGTGATTGAGAGCAGCAACCGTATCGCCGCCGCCAGCAACCGATACGAGATGCCCGGCCTTCGTCCGCACTGCCACGTGGCGTGCCGCGGCTACCGTCGCCTGATCGAAAGGATGCAACTCGAATGCACCGAGTGGACCGTTCCAGACAAGCGTTGATGCATCATCGATCGCACCCTTGATGCGTTCGATTGACTGCGGACCAACGTCGAGGATCATGCCGTCTTCGGGTATTGCATCGAGGCCATAGGCGCGATGCGGCGCATTGGCCTCGAAATGCCACGCAACGATCGCGTCCACCGGCAGGATGATGGTGCAATTGGCGGCATTCGCCTTGGCCATGATTTCGCGGGCCGTCGCGGCAAGATCATGCTCGCACAGAGATTTGCCGACCTTGACGCCTTGCGCTGCAAGGAACGTGTTGGCCATGCCACCACCAATGACCAATGCATCGACTTTCTGCACCAGATTACCGAGAAGGTCGAGCTTGGACGAGACCTTTGCGCCGCCGACGATGGCAACGACAGGGCGCTCCGGATTGCCAAGGCCTTTTTCGAGAGCCAGCAGCTCAGCCTGCATGGTGCGGCCTGCATAGGCCGGCAGAACATGGGCCAGACCTTCGGTTGAGGCATGGGCGCGATGCGCAGCGGAAAACGCGTCATTGACATAAATATCGCCATTGGCAGCCAGTGCCTTCACATAGGCCGGATCGTTCTTTTCCTCGCCCTTGTGGAAGCGGGTATTCTCGACGAGGAGTATGTCGCCGTCCTTGAGCTTGGCAACAGCTTCCGCTGCCTTTTCACCAATGCTGTCTTCGGCGAATTGCACATTGCGATCGATGACCTTGGAGACGGCATGGGCAATGGGCTTCAGGGAAAATTCCGGCGTCGGGCCGTCCTTGGGGCGGCCGAAATGCGCAAGCAGGATGACTTTGGCGCCTTTCTTCGACAATTCGAGGATGGTCGGCGCGACACGCTCGATCCGTGTTGCGTCTGTGACAACGCCATCCGCAACCGGAACATTCAAATCAACACGCAGGAGCACGCGCTTTCCTGCAACATAGGCATCATCAAGCGTCTTGAAAGCTGGCATCGTCATCACCCTCATCTGAAACGGTACGCATTCGGCCAGCTAGCCAAATGGTCCGGATAATCTTATCAAAAACAAAAATGGCGGGTGTTGTCGACCCGCCATCGGAGATTGGATCGCCTGGAGACCTAATGAGGAATTCCGCCTGATGGGTCAGTTGGTGTGGTTTTCGACAACCGGAGCGCAGTGGACTTTTGGGTCCATGAGCATCGCAAGCGCAGAAAATCGCATCAGATGGCCATCAGGATGGGTTTATCGAAGGTCTCAGATCACCTTGCCGAAGGCAACCGCAGTGTCACCCATACGGTTCGAGAAACCCCATTCATTGTCGTACCAGGACAGAACGCGCACGAATGTGCCTTCCATGACCTTGGTCTGGCTGATGTGGAACACAGAAGAATGCGGATCGTGGTTGAAGTCGACCGAAACATTCGGCTCGTCCGTATAGCCGAGAATGCCTTTCAGCTTGCCATTGGCAGCTGATTTGATGGCGTCATTGATCTCGGCAACCGTCGTCGACTTCTTGGCAATGAACTTGAAATCCACGACCGAAACGTTCGGGGTCGGAACGCGGATTGAAGTACCGTCCAGCTTGCCATTGAGTTCTGGAAGAACGAGGCCCACGGCCTTGGCAGCGCCGGTTGAAGTTGGGATCATCGACAGGGCCGCAGCGCGGCCGCGATAGAGATCCTTGTGCATCGTATCGAGGGTTGGCTGGTCGCCGGTATAGCTGTGGATGGTGGTCATAAAACCATGATCGATGCCGACGGCTTCATTGAGCACATAGGCAACCGGGGCAAGGCAGTTGGTCGTGCAGGAAGCATTGGAAATGACCATATGCTCCTTCGTCAGCTTGTGATCGTTGACACCGAAAACCACAGTCAGGTCAGCGCCCTCGGCAGGTGCCGAAACGATAACGCGCTTCGCGCCGGCTTCGAGATGTGCAGCCGCCTTGTCGCGAGCGGTGAAGATGCCTGTGCATTCAAGCGCAATGTCGACGTTCAGTTCTTTCCATGGCAGTTCGACAGGGTTGCGCACGGCAGTGACCTTGATCGGACCACGGCCAACATCGATCGTGTCGCCGGAAACGGTTACCGTCCCCGGAAACCGGCCATGAACGCTGTCATAACGCATCAGGTGTGCGTTGGTCTCGACCGGGCCAAGATCGTTGATCGCAACGACCTCGATGTCGGTACGGCCGGATTCCACGATGGCGCGAAGAACATTGCGGCCGATACGGCCAAATCCGTTGATTGCAACGCGAACTGTCATTTCTGTCTCTCCCTTGGGGATCTTGGAGCCCTTGGTTTCAGGGTCCGGTCTTATGGATGGGGTCGAAATGGTATGAGGCTATCTTCTTGCCGTTTCAGGCGCCATTGTCGATCCTATCCACAAGTCCGGACCTTCATTATGCTGGAATTTCGAAGATTATTTCAACTTGCCTTCTGCCGCTGCGACAATTGCGTCGGCTGTGATACCGAAATGCTTGTAGAGCGCTTCGATCGGACCGCTGGCTCCAAAGCCGGTCATGCCGACGAAAATGCCGTCGAGACCGATAAAGCGATCCCAGCCAAGGCGAATGGCAGCTTCGACCGCTACCTTGACGGGCGCATCGCCGATCAAAGCACGCTTGTACTCGTCGCTTTGCTGCTCAAACAACTCGAAGCAGGGAACCGATACAACGCGCGCCGGATGGCCGTTCTGCTCAAGCTGCGCCCGGGCGTTGAGGGCTATCTCGACTTCCGAACCGGTAGCAAAGATAGTGACTTCCGCATTGCCGCTTGCTGCCGCGAGCTCGTAGGCGCCATAGCCGCATTTGTTCTCGTCGACATGTTCGGTGCGGACCGTCGGCAGGTTCTGGCGGGTCAGCGCAATCGTCGACGGCGTCTTGCGTGACTTGAGGGCCAGCTCCCAGCATTCTGCTGTTTCGACAACGTCAGCTGGACGGAACACATAGTTGTTCGGAATGGCGCGCAGCGCAGCGAGGTGTTCTACCGGCTGGTGCGTTGGACCATCTTCGCCAAGACCGATCGAGTCATGGGTCATGACGTAAACCACGCGGATGCCCATCAGGCTCGAAAGGCGCATCGCACCACGAGCATAGTCGGAGAAGGTCAGGAACGTACCCGAATAGGGAATGAGACCGCCATGCAGCGCGATGCCATTCATCGCAGCCGCCATGCCGTGCTCGCGAACGCCGTAGTGCACGTAACGCTGCCCATAGTCCTCGGGTGTGATGTTCTGCGTCTGGCTGGTCTTGGTGTTGTTCGAGCCTGTGAGGTCAGCGGAACCACTGATCGTCTCGGCCAGGACGCCATTGATGACTTCAAGCGCCATTTCGGAGGCTTTGCGGGTCGCAACCTTTGGCTTATCTTCGGAAAGCTTCTTCTTGTAGGCAACGATTGCCGCTTCGAAGCTGGCGGGCAAATCACCGCGGATGCGGCGCTCGAACTCCAAGCGGATACCGGTATCGACCGATGCCAGGCG
This sequence comes from Phyllobacterium sp., assembly GCF_037994405.1. Taxonomy (GTDB): domain Bacteria; phylum Pseudomonadota; class Alphaproteobacteria; order Rhizobiales; family Rhizobiaceae; genus Phyllobacterium. The sequence goes on along the minus strand of NZ_JBBNAN010000366.1, from coordinate 4,387 downwards.
ATCGTTCCAGGCCGCGTGCGCCCTGGCGGAACGCTGGCCCGCATCGCGCCATGCCTCCAGAATATCTGCTGGAACCACGAACGGTTCCGCCGTCCAGCCAAGCGCCTTGCGCGCCCCGGCAAGTTCCTCGGCGCCGAGCGGCGAGCCATGCACCTTGTTGGTACCAGCCTTGGTCGGCGCGCCGAAACCGATGGTTGTCTTGCAGGCGATCAGTGTCGGCTTGTCCGACTTGTGAGCCTTTTCGATCGCGGCGGCGACCGCATCCTGGTCATGGCCGTCGACGCGCAGCGAATTCCAGCCGGAAGCTTCGACGCGCGCGCATTGATCGGTATTGTCGGCAAGCGACACTGGCCCATCGATGGAAATGTTGTTGTCGTCCCAAAATACGATGAGTTTGTTCAGCTTGAGATGACCCGCCAGCGCGATTGCTTCCTGGCTGATGCCTTCCATCAGGCAGCCGTCGCCAGCGATGACGTAGGTGTAATGATTGACCAGATCATCGCCGAAATGCGCATTCATGATGCGCTCGGACAATGCCATGCCGACAGAATTGGCAAACCCCTGCCCCAGTGGACCAGTCGTCGTTTCAATGCCGGAAGCATGACCATACTCTGGATGGCCGGCAGTACGCGAACCGAGCTGACGGAAATTCTTGATCTCGTCGATGGTCATGTCTTCGTAGCCAGTCAGATACAGCAGCGAATAGAGCAGCATCGAGCCGTGACCGGCGGAAAGAACGAAGCGATCGCGGTCCGGCCAGTGCGGAGATTTCGGATCGAATTTGAGGAAACGGGTATAAAGGACGGTCGCAATATCAGCTGCGCCCATGGGAAGGCCCGGATGGCCCGAATTGGCTTTCTCCACTGCATCCGCTGACAAAAAGCGGATTGCATTGGCCATTTGGTTGGATTTTTCAGAATTGGTCATGTTTACCGTCTTTCGAGGAGGAAAGGAGACGCCGTTTCTGGAAGCCGGTCAGACAAAATCCAAAAGGCACGCTTCACATAGCAGGTGTCATCAGGGAGTCAATAAAACCTGGGCTTTGCATTGTGGTAATATCAGCCAATTTGGCTTGGCAGGAAAGCGGGGTCTATCGTCGCATTCGGGCAAAGTGCCGCGACCTCTTTACCCAGCAAAGCTCTATTATCGGTGCATGACTGCACGATGACAGCGGGGATTGATTGACGCGGCGTTGATGCAACGCTTAGACTCTCGAACATAAGCTGTTCTTCTTTTTGCGATTCGCTCAATTTCGCTTAAAAGAGTGACACATAGGGGAAACGTTGAAAATGGCATCAGAAGCCACCCTCAAACAGGTTCTTGAAAGATTGGGAAAGGCCCTGACCCTCCTCGAGGATGCGGTGGACATGCGCCTGGAACACGAAGGCGATTTTGCCGAAGCCGAAGAAGAGGTTCAGCGCATGAACATGGACCGGCGCAAGCTGGCCCAGGAACTTGATGCATCGGAAGGGCGGGCCGAACGCCTCGAAGCGGCAAACAAGGAAGTTTCGCGTCGTCTTGTTGCGGCGATGGAATCCATCCGCACGGTTCTTGATCGATAAAGCTGGGAAGGACGAGCCATGGCCACTGTAACAGTCACGATCGATGGCAAAGCCTACCGGATGGCCTGCGACGAAGGCCAGGAGCAGCACCTTACCGGCCTCGCCGAGCGTTTCGACCGCTACGTTACCCACCTCAAATCATCATTCGGCGAGATTGGCGACCTGCGCCTGACGGTTATGGCCGGCATAATGGTCATGGACGAGCTCAGTGAATTGCAGATGCGCCTCAAAGGTCTCGAAAACGAAGCGGAAGCACTGCGCAAGAGTCGCGACGAAGCCCTGGCCAAGGCCGACAAGAACGATGCAGCGATCACCGGCGTCCTCTCAGAGGTGACGACCCGGATTGAGACGCTTGCAACCAGGCTCGCGCCAAAGGCGAACTAGCGACCTTTTAAGAATTCAGCCTGGCGAGGTAGCTGGTGTGGTTTTCGAGAACCGCAGCGCACCCGGCTTGTCGGTCCGTGAGCACCGGAAGCAGAGAAGCCGCATCAGATGCCTGCCAAGGTGAATTCTCAGCCTTCAATCTCCTCGCGCAGCATTTCCAGCTCGAGCCATTCATGCTCATATGTTTCGAGGCTGTGGCGCTTCTTGCCGATCTCCTCGACCGTCTTGTTGAAGAGCGCTGCATTTTTCGTGAACAGTTCGGGATCGGCCAGCTTCTTCTCAAGCGCGGCAATCTCGGTATGCAGTGTTTCAATTTTTCCCGGCAAGGTTTCGAGCGCGAATTTCTGCTTGTAGGAGAGCTTGCGCTTCTCCTCGCGTTGCACTGGAGCCTTCTCCGCGGCACTACCAGTAACACCCTGTGGCTTGGCGCTCTTCACATCCTTACGCGTTGCCAATGCTTCCTTGCGCTGCGCCAGCATATCCGTGTAGCCGCCGGCATATTCCAGCCAGCGTCCGTCGCCCTCAGGTGCAATGACCGACGTCACTGTGCGGTCGAGAAAATCGCGGTCATGGCTGACGAGAAGCACAGTCCCGGCAAAACCTGCCACCAGTTCCTGCAACAGGTCGAGCGTCTCCATGTCGAGATCATTGGTCGGCTCGTCGAGCACCAACATATTGGCCGGACGCGCCAGCACCCGCGCCAGCATCAGGCGCGCGCGTTCACCACCGGAAAGTTCGCGGATAGGCGTACGCAATTGTTCCGGCTGGAACAGGAAGTCCTTCATATAGGAGGCAACGTGACGCTGTTCGCCATTGACAATGACATTCTCGCCGCGCCCATCGGTCAGATAATCCGACAGCGTCTGTTCAAGATTGAGGCTGTCGCGCCTCTGGTCGAGAATGGCGATCTCGATATTGGTGCCAAGCCTGACGAAGCCGCTGTCAGGCTCAAGCAGCCCGGTCAGCATCGACAAAAGTGTCGTCTTTCCAACCCCATTCGGGCCGACGAAGCCGATGCAGTTCCCACGTTGTATCCTTGTGGAGAAATCATTGACCAGCACCCGCCCGTCATAGGCTTTGACGAGGTGTTCCGCTTCGATGACGAGCTTGCCGGATTCCTTTGCGTCGCTGGCCTTCAGAACGGCCTTTCCCTGCGCGCCGCGATGGTTGCGGAACTCACTGCGCATCGATTGCAGTTCACCGAGGCGGCGCATATTGCGTTTGCGCCGTGCCGTTACACCGTAGCGCAGCCAGTGCTCCTCGCGCACGATCTGGCGTCCAAGCTTGTGCAAGTCGCGCTCTTCCTCTTCAAGAACCTTGTCGCGCCATTCCTCGAAGGCGCCGAACCCCTGGTCCAGGCGCTTTGTAACGCCGCGATCAAGCCAGATCGTCGAGCGGCTGACATTCTCCAGGAAGCGCCTGTCGTGCGAAATCACAACGGTGGCGGAACGGATCTGCCGCAATTCGCTTTCCAGCCATTCGATCGTCGTCAGGTCTAGATGGTTCGTCGGCTCGTCGAGGAGCAGGATGTCCGGTTGCGGCGCCAGGACCTTGGCCAGCGCCGCACGGCGCGTCTCGCCGCCCGAAAGATTGTCGGGCTTTTCCTCGCCGGTCAGACCGAGATGTTCGAGAAGATAGCTGACCCGGTAGAGGTCATCGGCAGGTCCAAGCCCCGCTTCGACATAGTCGCGAACATTGGCGAAGCCTTCCATGTCCGGCGCCTGCGCCAGATACCGTACGGTTACGCCCGGATGCTTGAACACTTCGCCATCAGTCGGAGCAATCATGCCGGCAGCAATCTTCAGCAATGTGGACTTGCCTGACCCATTGCGGCCGACAAGCGCAATGCGATCGTCCTCGCTGACGGAAATTGCCGCGTCGCTTAAGAGCGGTGTGCCACCAAATGTCAAAGCAATCTGGTCAAGACGAAGAAGAGGTGGAGCCATGGGATTGTTCAGTTCTGGAAGTAAGAGCAATGATCGGAACCCGCTATGGCGTCCGAACGTGGCCTTGTCGGCGAGAATGCCGCCGCTGTCAAATGAAACAGGCCGGAAATTTCCGGCCTGTTCGAATTAGCTCTGCAATATGCGGTCAGTATCCGCCGCTATTGTAGCCGCCGCTATTATAGCCGCCGCCGCCATAGCCTTCGCATGGGGCCGTATAAATCGTGCCATCACGGCGCTGGTAACGGCAGAGATTCTGACCCTGTCCTCCCCCTTGCGGCGTCGTGACCGTTCCGACAGCAGCGCCAAGAAGCGCGCCGCCAGCAGCGCCGACAACCGTGCTCTTCGTGTCATGTCCCAGAGCCTGGCCTGCAAGGGCACCAATGCCACCACCAATCAAGGCGCCCGTCCCAGCGCGTTGATTCTGTTCACTCGTTGCACAACCGGCAACAGAAACTGCCAGAAGCGCACATACCGCTACGGCGGTTAGACGAAATT
>NZ_JBBNAN010000365.1:0-14201 GCF_037994405.1 Phyllobacterium sp. | reverse complement strand
GTCCCCACGTCATTACCCCGCTAATGTTGTTGAGACGCTTGGCCGAGAAGCGTCCATTCGTGCGAACGACATGTACTTGTTGTTTGTTCTTCGATCGCACAGCATCTAGTATGAGGCCTCAGGGTCCTGACCCTTATCCCTATCGAAGGTACCTGCTCTGAGTACTGCATTTAAGCTGACTATTGAGATGAGCGGCAATTAAGCCGTTTGAGGTACCGGTGTGGGAAATCCGGACTATTTCGAGGATCAATGTGATGTGCCGCTCCCCATCTTGACATCGGTCAAACGTCCATCACCCCAATAATCCTGTCATGATACATTCACACATAATCCGCTTTTGGATGTGCCCGGTATCCCTCAAGCCAAATTACCAATGAATATCAAAAAGGTCTTTAGTTAGACGGCTTTACCGTTGGTGTGTGGACCAGAATTCTTATGATTGAAGACGAGCAAATCCGCATTGAACTTATGGCCACACAATTCTGGCTGCGTGCTCTATTTATGCATGTGGCTACGGGAACGCCGCCGAGCTCTTTCTCCGTCCAGGAATATTTGACGGAGCTGAAGAATTCAGCGCCTCTGGATAATGGTGACGGCCTTTCTCCGGCAGATTGGGACACGGAGCATCTCCTGCACTATCCTTGCTATGAGCGGGTAGGCCTGCAGATAATCGAAACTCTGCAGAGTCTGGAGAAAAAACTCGCACCTTACGCCGTGCACGGAGGACGCTGAAAGATTGGAACAGGTGGAGTGCGTCATAGCAGGGGCCGGCGTCATCGGCTTGGCGATCGCGCGCGAACTCTCGCGGCGCGGAATCGAAACGCTTATCATCGAAGAGGCCGAAACAATCGGTACGGTTACGAGTTCCCGTAACTCCGAAGTGATTCACGCCGGGATATATTATCCGCAGGCAAGCTTGAAGGGCCGATTTTGCGTAGAAGGAAAGGATACCCTCTACGCCTTCGCCAAAAGCCATGGAGTTTCACATTCCAGGTGCGGTAAGTTGATTGTCGCAACCAATGAAAGCCAACACCAGACGCTGAGCGCCATCGTAGCGCGAGCGAAGGCATGCGGTGTTACAGATCTGCAGCATTTGTCGGAATTGGAGGTGCTGCAGCGGGAGCCGGAGCTCGCTTGCACGGCGGCGCTCTTTTCGCCATCCACCGGGATCATCGACAGTCACGGTTTGATGCTCGCGCTCCTCGGGGAGGCGCAGGATCATGGTGCAGCGATATCATTTCACACGAAAGTGGTGGCGGGTGAGGCGAATGGCGATGGGCTGCGGATCGAAACCTCCGAAGCCGGTACTGACCGCTCGTTCGATTTGAAAGCCTCAATCTTTATCAATGCCTGTGGCCTCCAGGCCCCGGTCGTTGCCTCGTCCATTGCAGGGCTGCCTGACCGGTTCATTCCCCGCACGCGCTTTGCCAAAGGCAATTATTTCTCCGCAACCGGCAAGACCCCATTCAAACATCTGATCTACCCGGTACCGGAAGAAGGGGGGCTTGGTGTTCATCTAACCCTTGATCTCGACGGGCGAATGCGGTTTGGTCCCGATGTCGAATGGATCGATGAGATCGAATATTCAGTCGATCCGAAGCGAGCGGACCGCTTCTACGACGAGATCAGGAAATATTGGCCGAAACTAGGGGATGGTTCGTTGCAGCCGGCCTATTGCGGCATCAGGCCAAAGCTGAGCATTGCTGGCGAAATCGCCACGGACTTTGTCATCCAAGGTCCCGCTACGCACGGCGTAAGAGGGCTTGTCAATCTTTTCGGGATCGAAAGTCCCGGCCTGACGTCCTGTCTCTCAATCGCAAAACATGTATCGAATATGGTCGGACGGGTCTGAAACTTGGCTGGGGAACCTGGATTCGAACCAGGACTAACGGAGTCAGAGTCCGTGGGTCTACCGTTAACCTATTCCCCAACAGCAACCCCCCTTAAGGGATGGCAATGGCCGGTGCGGGTCGTCATATAGTTGAATTCTGTCAGGATGCAAACCCCTGATCGCATGTTTTTAGCAATTGTTCTGGTTTTTTGCCGAATGAGAAATATGTCGCTTCCCTTCCTCCAGCGCCGTTTTCATGCTGTATCAAAGCAGCAGAACAATCTCCCTTGAGACGGCGAAGTTTTAGCAGCAAAAGGCAAGACCGGATTCAATTCTGCGGTGCTCGATCATCGCGATCATTTTTCGGCTACCTGTGACTAAAAAAAACTGTATTCCGGTAGGATAGCGCAGACGATAAATGAAATGATTCCTCGGTAAGGACTTTGAAAGAATTGCCCCAAGACCAATCAAGCGGAGTGGTTTCAGTCCTCCTTGCTACTTACAACGGCGCCTCATTTCTGAGCGAACAATTGGCTTCGATCGAAGGCCAGACCCACCCTGCTATCGATGTCTGGGTGTCGGACGACGGGTCAACCGACGGAACGCTTGATCTGCTCGCGACTTGGCGCGCGAAATGGTCGAAAGGCAAATTCATTGTGCTGAGCGGACCGCAGAAGGGCTATGCAGAGAATTTTCGCTCGCTAATCATCAATCCCGACATTATCTCTGACTATTATGCTTTCTCGGACCAGGACGACCTCTGGGAGCCAGAAAAAATTGCAACATCCATTGAGTGGATCGCGTGCAATTCGCAGTCAAAACCAGCGCTTTTTTGTTCACGAACGCTTGCCGTGACCGACGAAGGAAGCGTGATTGGGCCGTCACCTCTCTTCACGCGCACGCCTAGCTTCAGGAATGCTCTTGCTCAGAGCCTCGCCGGCGGCAACACGATGCTTTACAACCGGGCAGCCCACCAAATCCTTGCGGAAGCCTCGCGGCGATCTGATTTTGTCAGCCACGATTGGTGGGTGTACCTGATTATCTCGGGGGCAGGCGGCCTGGTGCACTATTCACCTGAAATGCTCGTTCACTACCGGCAGCACATCAACAATCAGATCGGCTCCAATCTTGGAATGCTGGCGCGAATAAGACGATTGCGGCTCCTCTTCAAAGGCCGTTTGGTGGAATGGACTGACGTCAATATGAGGGGACTTTCCAGGAACAGAGACCTCTTGACGCGCGAGGCACGCGAAGCATGCGACCTCTTCAACAGGGTCCGGAGCACAAGTCTGTTCAGCCGTATCTACTATCTCTTCCGGTCCGGCGTATACCGGCAGACCTCGTTTGGCCAATTGGGGCTATATATGGCGGCGCTGTTGCGCAAAATCTGACGAAAGGCGCCATTCGCCTTCCATCCCTCGATGACGACTACTGATGGTGGCCGAAATAGGCGTTCGCCACCGTCTCCGCATCCGCATCCATCCGGACTTTACCGTGTTCGAGCCAGACAATCCGGGTGCAGTTGTTTAAGAGCAAGTCTTTGGAATGGCTCGCAATAATGAGAATTTTGGTCTTGTTGACGAGGTCGTGCAGGCGCTCGTTCGCCTTGTGTTGAAAGCCTTCATCCCCGGTTGCCAGCCATTCATCCATGATAAGAATTTCAGGCTGGATTACAGTCGATATTGAGAATGCCAATCGCAGTTGCATGCCGGTGGAATAGGTCCGCACGGGCATGTCAAGGAAGCTCCCCAGTTCGGAGAAATCCTCAATCTCCGCCTGCCGCGCCGCTAGTTCTTTCTTCTTGAACCCAAGGAGGGCGCCGCGAATGCCGATGTTTTCGCGGCCAGTTGCTTCGGGATCAATTCCCAGCGAGATATTGATCAGGGATGTGCATTTTCCATTGATGCTAATGTTGCCACCGGAAGGGTAATAAACACCGCTCATGACCCGCAGAAGCGTCGTCTTTCCGGAGCCGTTATGGCCAACGAGACCAAGTCGCTCGCCTTCCTTGAGGCTCAGGCTGATATTTTCAAGACCACGTATGACGACATGCCCCTCGGAGTTCGAGCCAATGGTGCCGCCAGTTGCCAGGCTGATGACCTGGTTCTTCAGCGATCTGCTCTTCGCATTGTAGATCGGAAAATCCACAGTGACGTTTTCAAGATGCATGGAGGTCATGTCGGCCTGCGCAAAATTGTGTTGAGAAAGAATGTTCATAGCCAATAGGTGATGCGTGAACGATAGCGATTGAGGAACAAAAGGGCGATCATCCACCCGACAACAGCCATTCCGACGGTAACCAGCCAGTTTAGCTGCGTTGCAGTACCACCGAGCAGTGGCTCGCGGACAATGCTGATGAGGTGGTAGAAAGGATTGAGATCAAGCATCAGCCGCGATCTTGCGCCGCCGGGTAGATTATTGGCCATCCACATGATGGGGGTCACATACATGCCGACCTGCATGATATTCTGGACGATCTGCGTCAGATCGCGATAGCGCGTGCACAGCACTGCCAGCACCACCATGACCCAAAGGAGGTTGAGCGATACGAGCATGAAGCCTGGAATAACCAGCAATGCATTAAAGTTGACGAACTTGCCGAACATCAAAAGGACGATGGGAAAGATGACCATATTGTGGGCGAGAATGATCGTATTGCGCCACCAGGTTCGTAATATGTAGGTGAAGAACGGTATCGGGAGCTGCAACATCGTATCGCTGTTCGATATGAAACTGGTGCAACCGTCGTTGATGAGGCTAGAAAAATAGCCCCACATGATCAAACCGACGCAAATGAACGGCAAAAACTCCGACATTGGCGAATTGAAGATCGTTCCGAAGACCAAGCCCAATGCCCCGATGAGCACGCCCATATTGATCGTCAGCCAGAAGGCACCAATACTGGACCTGCGATATCGCTGCGCAACGTCCTGCCACCCAAGGAGTGCGGCCAATCGGAAATTTGTGACCGAACTGGAGATGTCCTCCCAGGCAGTAATCTTTTGTGCGGTCACGCTGGCCATGGTGTTGTTGTCTCTCTGTTCGGCGATAGTTTGCAGGCCCCGCGGTTAGCACATTAGAATTGGACTTAATAGTGACTGGCTGTCGCAATTCGCGCTTGTCTATGGAAGCCGGCCCGCATTGGCCCGGTCCGAATGATGGGCTGCCAGACCCGTGCCACACCAAGGCAGGTTGACAGCTGCGCCCAGCCAATTTCATGCCTTTATTGACAGATACTCGAGACAGGTAGCCCGCCACAAGGCATTCATCGACAGCAGAGGTTGTCCAATGCATGCGGATAGGCTAACGGTTCGACGATATTCCATGAATTAGGATTTTTGTGCAGATGAAGGGTATTATTCTAGCTGGTGGTAGCGGAACACGGCTTTATCCGCTGACGATCGCGGTATCAAAGCAGATATTGCCGATCTACGACAAGCCGATGATCTACTACCCGCTTAGCGTATTGATGCTGGCAGGCATCAAGGACATTCTGATCATATCCACCCCCCGTGATTTGCCGGTGTTCCGGGACCTGTTTGGTGATGGCAGCGAATTTGGATTGAACCTTTCTTTTGCGGAACAGCCGCAGCCGAATGGACTGGCAGAAGCCTTCATCATCGGGCGCGAGTTCATCGGGGATGATCCCGTCGCCATGGTTCTTGGCGATAACATCTATTACGGCGATGGATTGTCACGCCTGTGCAAAGAGGCTGCTGAGCGCAAGAAAGGCGCCTCCGTTTTTGCCTACCATGTAGAAGATCCCGAGCGCTACGGCGTGGTCGAATTCGACAGGGCAACGAAACGGGCGCTCTCGATTGAGGAAAAGCCACTGAAGCCGAAATCGAATTGGGCTGTCACGGGTCTGTATTTTTACGACAATGATGTGGTCGATATAGCTTCGAACATCAAACCGTCTGACCGAGGTGAACTCGAAATTACTGCCGTGAACAATATCTATCTTGAGCGCGGTGATCTCCACGTCCAGCGGCTTGGCCGGGGCTTTGCCTGGCTGGATACGGGAACACATGACAGCTTGCACGAAGCTTCTTCGTTCGTCAGAACAATAGAGCATAGGCAAGGCGTAATGATCGCCTGTCCAGAGGAAATAGCCTACCAGAACCATTGGATAACGGATGATCAGGTCCTCGAGCGCGCCTCACGCCTCGGTAAAACTGCCTATGCCGCCTACTTGCGGCGCCGAATTGTGGAGCTAGCTACAGATGCTTGAGGTCAGAAAGCTTGCTCTGGATGGGGTGCTGGAGATCGTGCCCAAGCGATTTGGGGATGACCGCGGTTTCTTTTCCGAAACCTACAACGCATCGAGCTTGTCCCAAGCAGGGCTTGATCTCGTCTTCATCCAGGACAATCACTCCTTGTCCGCGGCAAAAGGTGTTGTTCGCGGACTGCATTATCAGCTGCCGCCGAAGGCGCAGGACAAGCTTGTCCGGGTGATCCGAGGCTCAATTATCGATGTGGCCGTCGATATTCGCAAAGGGTCGCCGACGTTCGGAAAATGGGTCGCATTGGAGCTTTCTGCCCAAAAATGGAACCAGATTCTGGTGCCTAAGGGCTTTGCTCATGGTTTCATGACGCTCGAGGAGAATACCGAAGTTATCTATAAGGTAACGGACTATTACTCACCCGAGCACGACCGTTCGATCCGTTTTGACGATCCGCAAATTGGAATTGAATGGCCGATTGCCTCCGATCAAATTCAGCTGTCGGAAAAAGATCGCGCTGCACCAAGTCTGGCTAATGCGGAAACGTTCATTTTTTAAGATATGGAGTTATTGATGAGGATTCTCGTCACCGGCGGCGCTGGTTTCATCGGTTCGGCTGTCTGCCGCCAGCTCGCAGCAAATCCGCACAATCATGTGATCAACGTCGACAAGCTGACATATGCGGGCAACTTGACGTCACTTCGACAGATCGAAAACTATCCCAATTACCGGTTTGTTCAAGGCGATATCTGCGATGATGCGACGATGCTCGATCTCCTGCGCAGTGAGAAGATCGATGCCATCATGCATCTGGCTGCGGAAAGCCATGTCGATCGTTCAATCGATGGTCCGGCGGCTTTCATCGAAACAAACATTGTTGGAACATTTCGCTTGCTGAATGCCGCCCTGGCCTATTGGCGGGAACTGCCGCCCGAGGCCAAGAGCGTATTCCGTTTTCACCACATTTCGACAGATGAAGTGTTTGGAGATCTGCCGTTCGACAGTGGCATCTTCACCGAAGAAACCCCTTATGCACCCTCGTCGCCTTATTCGGCATCCAAGGCGGCATCGGACCATCTCGTGCGTGCCTGGCATGAAACCTATGGGCTTCCCGTGGTTCTTTCCAACTGCTCCAATAATTACGGACCCTTCCATTTCCCGGAAAAGCTGATCCCTTTGGTCATTCTGAATGCCCTCGACGGTAAGCCGCTGCCGGTTTATGGCGCGGGAACAAATGTGCGCGACTGGCTATATGTGGAAGATCATGCGCGTGCGCTCGAAGTCGTCGTGACCAAGGGAGCCGTTGGTCAGAACTACAATATTGGCGGGCACAATGAGAAGACGAACCTCAATGTTGTCGAGACAATATGCGATATTCTAGATCAGAAACGTCCTCGCAAGAATGGCGGGCGATACCGTGACCTGATTACCTTCGTATCTGATCGCCCGGGTCATGACCGCCGTTATGCGATCGACGCATCGAAGATCGAACGGGAGCTCGGCTGGAAGCCGGTAGAAACCTTCGAAACGGGACTTGCCAAGACCATCGATTGGTATCTTGCAAACGAATGGTGGTGGGAGCCAATCCGCAGCGGTCGTTATGCCGGCGAACGTCTTGGCGTTGAAGTCAAAGGGACCGTATGAGAATCGTCGTCACCGGCAGGGATGGCCAGGTCGTTCGCAGCTTGATCGAAAGAGCTGCGTTCCACCCGGAGATTGACATTGTTGCTTTGGGAAGGCCAGAGCTCGACTTGTCTGATGCATTGACAATTGATGGTGCCCTTTCAGCGGCCGCACCGGATTTGGTTGTTTCTGCTGCGGCGTACACCGCAGTCGACCAGGCCGAAGACGAGCCTGAACTGGCGCGGGCGGTCAATGCAATCGGGGCTGGAGCAGTCGCTCGGGCAGCTTCTCAACTCGGGGTTCCTGTAATACATCTTTCGACGGACTACGTTTTTTCCGGTGACGGCACCGAGCCCTATTTTGAATCAGATGCCACGGGCCCGCTTGGTGTCTACGGCCAGACCAAACTTGAAGGAGAGCACGCCGTTCAGGAAGCGAACTCCCAACATATCATTCTGCGAACCGCGTGGATCTACAGCCCTTTTGGCAAGAATTTTGTTAAAACGATGCTGCGGCTCGCGGAAAGCCGGGAGCAGATTACAGTCGTCGGCGATCAGTGGGGAAACCCGACATCAGCGCTCGATATCGCAGACGGGATCCTTCGTGTTGCGAGGCGTTTGCAAAGCGATACATCGTTTGCAGATTATGGGATTTACAATCTTGTGGGTTCGGGAACTGTCAATTGGAGCGGATTTGCCCGGCACATCTTCGCCGCGAGCCGGTCGAACAACGGCCCCTTTGCCAATGTCGTGGATATAACGACCGCTGATTACCCCACAAAAGCCAGGCGGCCGTTGAATTCGCGACTATCAACTGACAAATTTTTCGATGTCTTTGGTTGGCGAGCCCCGGATTGGCACATCTCAACGGAATCCACGGTTACTCGATTATTATCGGCACGTGCCAAGTGAGAAAGACGTAGTCGACGTCCCAACCGATAAGCGTGTTGATCTGAGTACCAAAATCGCTACGCAACGCTATAGTGATGGCTTGATCCAATCCCGGATCGTCGGTTTCCAGGCTTTGGATAATCATGAGTAGTTTGAAATTTGGCACGAGTGGTCTTCGCGGACTTGTCACCGAGTTGTCCGATACGGTGTGCGGGGCCTATACGCTGGCGTTTCTGAAAAACATGCAAGCGCGGCACGCAATACCGGACAAAGGTTTGATCCTTGTCGGTCACGACCTGCGGTCGAGCAGTCCGCGGATGGCTGCAGCCTGTATTGCGGCGATCCGGACTTTCGGCATGCACGTTGAGAATTGCGGTCCCTTACCGACACCTGCCCTGGCATATCGCGCGCTCAGTCTGAAAGTCCCGGCCATTATGGTGACCGGGAGCCATATCCCCGACGACCGTAACGGCCTCAAATTCTATCGCGCTGACGGCGAGATCGACAAAGTCGACGAAGCAGGTATCTTATCGGCTCTCGACGATGTTGCGTTGGCGCCGGCACCCGGCGATGAATCGCCCGTTGTCCAACAAGACGCTCTGCAAAATTATGCTGAACGGTGCAGTTTGATTCTGCAACCCAAGGCCCTGGATGGAAGGCGTATCGGCGTTTACCAACATAGCTCGGTGGCGCGCGATTTGCTCGTTGATATCCTGCAGAAAGCCGGAGCTGATACCATTGCGATCGGGCGCTCTGACGTGTTTGTGCCGGTTGATACGGAGGCGCTGCGTCCGGAAGATATCGCTTTTGCGCTGGCGGCAAGCAATGAGCATGGCCTTGATGCACTTGTCTCCACCGATGGGGATGCGGACCGGCCGCTGGTGGCGGACGAACAGGGCACGTTTGTGCGCGGCGATAGTGTCGGATTATTGACTGCGCATTTCCTTGGTGCGGATGCCGTAGTCACACCGGTGACGTCCAACACCGCCATTGAATTGTGTGGATTGTTCAAGAAGGTTTATCGGACCCGCGTGGGCTCGCCATATGTCATTGAAGGAATGGAACTGGCCGTCAAAGACGGCTATCGGAACGTCGTGGGTTTCGAAGCCAATGGCGGTGTGTTGCTTGGCTCAGCCGTGGCCGTCAACGGTCAAAGGCTGGGCGCTCTGCCGACACGCGACGCAATGCTGCCAATACTGAGTATCCTTGGTATGGCCGCGAAAAGCAGCTCGACGATTTCTGGGCTCCTCAAAGGGCTGCCGTCGCGGTTCACGAGCAGCGGCCGCATTGAACACGTACCGGCTACGTCGAGCGGTGCATTTCTACAATCTCTGCTCGATACCGAGCGGAGGCAACGCTACTTTGCCGACGTCGGAACCATTGAAGCAAGCGATGCGATCGATGGTGTCAGGGTCGTTCTGGCAGGCGGGGAAGTGATCCACTATCGCGCGTCCGGTAATGCGCCGGAATTGCGCTGTTACGCCGAGGCGGCGTCCGGCGTGCGAGCCGAAGAACTGCTTCAGTGGGGGTTGCGCCATGCAGCGAGCGAACTGGTTTACTGAAATCTAACGAAAATTGGCGCACCCGACAGGATTCGAACCTGTGACCTCTGCCTTCGGAGGGCAGCACTCTATCCAGCTGAGCTACGGGTGCTGATACAAGGCTCGGGCCTTACATGCGCGAAGCGTTTCTAACCGATGCGGCCCTTGGCTTCAATGGCGAATTTTGCTTTGTTGCAGATATCCTAAGGCAGAGGTCACAAGTTCGAATCCTGTCGGGTCCGCATGATGTGTGCCGTGGCCGTGGCGAGCCTAAGATCGATCTGCTTAAGAAATAGATGCAAGGAGCTACCAGCTCTCGTGCGCCAACGGCTGAGCATTTAGCTCTGCACGAATTGTTCGCCAATTTGGCATCGCCGAATCCAGAAGTTCTACAAAACGTTCAGAATGATCCCGCTCGAAAAAGTGCGTGAGCTCGTGGGCAACTACATATTCCAGGCATTTTAGAGGTTTCTTGATAAGTTCAAGGTTCAGCCAGATACGACGCGCTTCGATATTACAGGTGCCCCCATTTCACCGCGCAGTGCATCGCAACTCGCCCAAAGAGACGAGTAAATTTCAGATTTCTTAACCGCCAATGCTATTCCCCCGGAAATCAGACACGAAAGTGCGCGTTGCCTGTTTTAGAGGTGCATTTGCCTTATAGGCAAGTGGGGCAGGGGGGAAGAAACATCGTTTCCCCTGAGCTTACACTGAAATCTTCGAAGCAGAAGCACGTAAATCGCTATTGAGCTGAATGTGGCTATTAAGTGCCCCCCTGATGGCTAAAACCAGCTCCCCTCTAGCACGGTGGTCAATCAACAAACTATCCCTGAGCGTCTTAGGCAATTCCAACTGCACTCCCCCTCCAGTGGCGCAACGATTGCAGATATTGGCCTGATCCACGGCGGGGAATTTATGTCCACCAATTTGCGTTTTGAAGTTGGCCTCATTCAAGCAGGTTGCCAGAATTTTCACCAGCTGCTGATCAAGACCACCTAAATATATCGTTTCCATGTCGCCCTTATCCCTGCGGCCATGGATCGCGATTGCTGTCTGGCAATTTTGTACGACCTCAAGTGCTCTCGGTTCATCAAAATTCGTGGAAGTAATATGCAGAGTGCCGTTCGCGTTTCTCATGGTCCCTTCAAAGAGATAGAGGCAACAAAGGTCTGACGCGACTTCGCGAGCTATCTCCGATGTGCAAGACTCGATTTTCCCACCATGAGGAGCGATGGCAATGAAATCGGTGCTACGGCCCTCGCTCAGAACGGTTATTTTGTAATCAGTCCCTTCTTTTCTCGCTTCCTTTAGAGCTGCATAGTTGGGATAAAGGTCTTGGCTCATGAATACGCTCCTTTCTTCTACAAGGTCTTGCGGGAACTGCTATCGACAGACAGGGATTGTCGTATACCGTGATAGGCGCCGTTCTGAACTACGCTAACATGATCACAAGTGGCGTCGATAGTAGGATGACAGTGCTGCAAGAATTCGAGAATGAACTTGTGCGCGCATGGGGTTTCTTCCCCCCATCAATTTGAAATGCCAAAGGCACGAGGCAACGCTACTTCATGGGTAAACCTGGCGAACAACAAAAAGGTTTGGAGCTGCACTTCATTATCTGACGCTGCTTTGCAGTATTGCTGGGACATCGTAACAGTGCAACGTGGTAAGCCGACCTCGGAAGACCTCCGCTATCAGCTGAAGCAAGCACTCTCTCGAGGGAACAACCGCGATCTGGAGGACGTGTGCCTCAAGACATTTGATTGGGGTTGATGCGCCGTGCCTCCGAAATTGTCCAGCGCGTGACAGATCAGTTGAACGTTACATCCCAAGATTTTGAACGAGCGCTGTTCATGGTTGGCTATAATGTTTCGGCGTCTTTGGTAGCACCATATGATGCACGAGCTGATCGGAGGTCAGGTTGAACCTTGCCAACATAGCATTATTGGGAGTTGATGTTGGTTATTCGCTCAGACGCCCTACGACCGGACTTGCTTGGAGCGATAGGGAGAAATTCGGATCAGCTAAAACCCACACCAATTGGGATCGACGTCGACAACATATCCCAGTGGTCGCCGGGTTTTCAATGATCGTGATCGATGGTCCGCTTGCTCCATTGGGCTCACCTGATATGCTTGAGCGAAACTGCGAACGGCTTTTCACCAGGGGAGCTTTCCAGAAGCGCTGCAAGCCCGGCTACAGTCATATCCGTGGCAATGGTCAGGATCTACGACGCGCTGCAGCCGGGACTGCGCAACAACTACTTCATCTCGCGCATCCAATGGCGGACAATCGGACAATTTACCCTGGGTTGGCAATTGTCGAGGCCTTCCCCAATGCCTTTCTCGGCGTATTGCTCGATGATCAGCATTACCTGACGGCGAAGGCGCCAAAGCGCAAGAAATTCGACTGGCTCTACGACCGCGCCAAAGCAGCCGGCATGTTCGACCAAGTTATGATAGCAATTAATTGGCACAATCCCGACCTATTGCATGCAATCGCGGTCGAACGAGACCACGAAAAGCGTGCGGCATACATTTGTTTGCTGACCGCCGCGTGCGCCGCATCGGGAAAGTCCGAAGTAGTAGGGGACGAGCAAGGCGGCTGGTTCTGGTTGCCACCGGTTGAGTTATGGGCAGCATGGGCGTGCGATGCGCTGGCACAAAACCGAGCGGTGCTCGGGGTGGACGCAATGATCGGTTGTGGTCGTAGCTGCACACCGGTTAGACGACGCGTTCTGGCCTGCTGCCGGTTTCATAGACACTGAGTTAAGGTGTTCTGCATGAAACCGGAGAATATGAATGCAAAGACGAAAGTCCAGCCGCGAGTACAAGCTTGAAGCGGTGAAGCTGGTGAACGAGCAGCATTGCAACCAATCTCACCCGATATGAGGGCGTATTGGTCGGCGCCGAGTTAAAGCTCGTGCGTCGAAAAACACCGGAGAAACCTTTCTGCCTTCGATACCTATTTACTTGCCATGAAGGCGAAGCATCAGGTGACGAAAGAAAGCCTCGAAAAGGCTGAAGCACTATTTAAAAAAGCCCTTGAACTCGATCCGAACATGGCCAGGGCCTATGTGGGAGTCGTGTATACCTACAGCTATATGATGATCTTGGGATCGCGTCTTCTCCGGATGAAACCTTGGCTAAACAAATGGCGGCTGCTCAAAAGGCGGTCGAGCTCGATCCATCTGACGGCCAAACGCATTTAGTGCTCGGCATGGCCGAAGCTTTCCACGCTAAGCCGGAGCAGGCACTGGCAGAGTTTGAGAAAGCGCAATCGCTTGCTCCGAACAATGCAGATATTCTTCTTCTAATCTCATGGTCCATTCCCATGCTTGGTCAAGCTCAGAAAGCAGTTGAGCTTGCTGATCGCGCAGTATTACTGAACCATGGTTATCCGGATTGGTATAATCAGGCCCTTCGGTGTGCCTATTTCTTTGGCAAGCAGTTCGAGCAATCTGTCAAATATGCCAAGCTTGTTAAAGAACCCTTCGCCTTGGATTATGCATACCAGGCGATGTCGTTGGCCTACCTCGGCAAACCGGAGGAAGCAGCGAAGGCGGCGGACGAGGTGCGCAGACTCGATCCGCAGTGGATAGCAGAACAATATCTCAGCGATACCGGCGGTGCATCGGACGCTGAGGCGGAGCTTTTCGTTGAGGGGGCTCGAAAGGCTGGACTCGCTGCTTGTGTGAAAACTGAAGCCCTCAGCAAGATGCCGGCGCTTATACATGTAAAATCTTGTGACAACGAGCGGTTGAAGTCAGCCGCCGGCTAACAGCCACGACTGCCAAGCATTTTCGATTGACCATGGGTCGTCAACACCAAGGCATCCTGCGCCCAACCCATGGTCGCGCATGGCGCTGTTGAATGAGTATTGTTCCAACATCACGACCGCGTATTGATACGAGTGCTAGCGTTCGACCATATTTGTCGATGGTTCGGCCCGTCTTCGGGTCGCCGCGGGCAACTTCCAAGCTTTCGCCGTCCATGAGAGCCTTGAGGACTCAGCATCTGTGTTGTTCTGGTAATTTGCGCCGAGGAGCACGGCGATCACACTGCCGATCCAACCTTGTGCAGCAGAACCACCG